>JBMTVS010000028.1:0-16851 GCA_049451655.1 Kiritimatiellia bacterium
ATGAAGAAAGGGGCGACCGGGTTCGGTTGGCGGATTCGCTGGAAACGGCCTGGTCCATGCTCGAGCAGGAGGTACGAGCGGGTGATCTTTTATTGGTGATCGGGGCGGGCGATGTTGAGAAAATCACGAGTTGGGCGCGTTTGGTCTGGGGACAGGAAAATGAGGATGTTTTATGACAAGAGTTGCCGTATTGAAGGGCGGAATTTCCGCCGAACGAGAAATTTCCCTGGTGTCCGGTGCCGCCATTGCGCGGGGGTTGGCCGCGAAGGGTTTTGATGTGATTGAAATCGACGTAACCCGGCCAGATTTTGAATGGCCGGGCGGTGTCGACCTCGCATTTATCGCCTTGCATGGAACGTATGGCGAGGACGGACAAGTTCAGGCGTACTTGAAGCAAATGGGCGTTCGCTTTACAGGCGCGGATGAGAGCGCGAGTCGTCTGGCCTTTGATAAGATTCTGAGCAAGCAGTGCTTTGAAAAAAACGGCATCAACAGCGCTGCGTATCAGGTGTTGCGACCGGGTCAACCACGTGCCTTGTCCCTGCCGGTTGTGGTCAAGCCGCCCCGCCAGGGCTCAAGCATTGGCTTATCCAAAGTGCAGTGCGAAGAGGAGTGGGCCGGGGCGATTGCCGCCGCGGAGCAATTTGATGAAGAGGTACTGGTTGAAGCGCTGATCACGGGCCGGGAATTAACCGTGGGCATCGTGGGCGAACAGGTGCTTCCAGTGATTGAAATCCGGGCGCCGCAAGGCAACTACGACTACCACGCCAAATACACGCGCGGTGCGACGGAATACATCTGCCCGGCTGAGCTCGAGCCTGAGCTCACCCGGCGTTGCCAGGAAATAGCCTGGCGGGCTTTTTGTGCCTTGGGCGCGCGCGGGCTGGGGAGGGTAGACTTGATCCTGACCGACGATGGTGAGCCCTTCGTGCTGGAGCTCAACACCATTCCCGGCTTCACCGAAACCAGCCTTTTACCCAAAGCGGCCCGGGCCATCGGCATAGAATTTGCGGATCTATGCGCCATGATTGTCCGCGATGCGCTTGGTCAAAACGACTGAACAAAAAATTAACCTCGCCGTTGCCCGCCGCGACGCGTCGTGGTAAAAATCGAACTACGACGAAGTCATCGCGTCGATAAAGGATTTTTATATGTGGTTCGGGTCAACGAAACGAAAAAACATCAACCGGGTGCGACGACGTCGCGAATACCATAAACCAGTCTACACGCTGCAGGCACGGGCCACCGGCCAACGGCAAGAGCGCATGCATAAAGTTATGGCTGTGGCACTGCTGTTGGTGGCGATCGGCGGGGTTATCTGGCTACTTGGTCAAGGTGTGATGAGCGTCCGCCGAGCGCTTTTCGTAAGCAACGAACATTTTACCATCCGCGAGATTCAGGCGGAGTCCACCGGACAACTTACGCCCGGGCACATCAAGGAATACAGCGGCATCAACGAAGGCGAGAATCTCTTTGCGCTGAACTTAAGCGGCGTGCGCGAGCGCCTTGAAGTGGTTCCGACCATTCGCAAGGTGTCCATTCAACGGGTACTTCCCTCCAAGCTGGTGCTGCGGGTGGATGAGCGTATCCCTTTGGCCCGCGTGCCGCAGGGCGATTCCGGTTTCTTCTTCTCGGTTGACGAGGATAGTCATGTGCTGGGATTGGCCGGGTCCAAGCTGCGCGATCTTCCAGTGATCCGCGGATTCAGCGATCGCGGGATCACCCCCGGCAGCGTGATGCGCGATGCCGGTGCCGCCGATGCGCTGCATTTGATTGGCATGCTCGAGGCCAGTCCGGCCGGGGAAATCATACAAATCGACGCTATCGACGTCAGTAAAGCCGACTATCTGGACGTGGCTCTGGGTAACGGCGTGAAGGTCTTGATGCCGCGTCACATTTCACGGTCCAAATTGAATGATTTGGTCATGATTTTGCGCGAGTCAGGCGGACGCCTTTCCTTCATCGACTTGACCATGGACCGCAACATCCCCGCCATTTAAACCCGCATGGAACTCCCGCCCATTGCCGCCGTTGAAGTCGGAACGACCCACATCCGGGTCATGATCGGCGAAATCCGCGAGGATGATAACCTGCAAATTATCGGGGTGGGGGAATGTCCCTCGCGCGGCATGCGTAAAGGTGAAATCATCGACATGGATGCCGCCCTTTCCGGTCTGAAAGTTGCGTTGCAACAGGCCGAGGAAAGTGCGGATGCAGTCATCAAACGCGTCTTTCTGCCGGTGACCGGCGGGCATGTGCAATCGCTGGTCAACCGCGGCAGCATCCCGATTGTCGGGCATGACCGCGAAATCCTGCCGGAGCACATCGAGAATGCGCAGGATATCGCGAAGGCGGTAAATCTTGCCACCGATCGCTCGATCATTCATAGCATTTGCCAGCATTACTTTCTGGATGATCAGAATGGCGTGATTAATCCGTTGGGCATGGAAGCTTCCAAGCTTTCCGTCAACATGCTGATCGTGCACGGCAGTAACACGCGCATGCGCAACATGATCAAGCTGGTGAAGTCGGTTCCTCTGGATGTTGACGATACGCCGTTGGCCGGTTTGTGTTCTGGCCTCGCGGTATTGAGTCCGGAGGAGAAGGAGAGCGGGGCGTTGGTGGTCGATATCGGAGGTGGCACCATCGACTACTTGGGTTATGCCGATGGCATGATCGCGGTAGCGGGTTCGCTCGCCATCGGAGGCGATCATTTTACCAATGACATTTCGCGCGGACTGGGACTGTCATTCTCGCAGTCCGAGCGCATCAAGGAAGAATATGGCAGCGCCATCGTCAATCTCGGTGATCGTACAAAAAAACTCGAGCTGCCGTCGGATGCTCGACAGGATAGCCGCGTGGTTCGGCTGGGCGATTTACAGACCATCACCAGTCTCCGGGCGGAGGAAATGCTGAATATGGTGCGGAGCTTTGTCGACAAGGGCGATTTACTTCATCGCTTCGGTGCCGGCGTGGTCTTGACCGGAGGCGGAGCCAAAATGGCTCGCATGGACGATTTGGCGGAGAAGGTATTCGGTTTGGCCAGTCGGGTCGGCCGCTCACGCGAAGTCAGCGGACTAACCACGGTGGCCAATCAGCCGGAGTATGCGACGGTCATCGGCTTGCTCCGCTACGCAGCCCGTCAGGCCCGGCGCAATGAAGGCCCGGGCGGTATTGCCGGCCTGTTGCGGCGCTTTATTCTGGGGGGCGAATAACGTGAGTAACGCGCCCGCCGATCGCCTGTTTCAGCATCCCGATGTCGCGCCCCGAACCCGCATTCTGGTGATGGGGCTGGGCGGTGCCGGTTGCAACTCGGTTGCGAACATGAGTTTGTCATGGCGGGAAGGCCCGCCGGTGGTCGCGGTCAATACGGATACCCAGGCGCTGGCTGGTTGCGGGGCGCCCCGGGTGTTGCAAATTGGTGCCAGCGCAACGCAAGGACTGGGCGCTAATGGCGACCCGAATATCGGGCGGTTGGCCATGGAGGAAAGCATCGAGCAGCTCAAAGAATTGCTCGAGAATTTGGATATCCTGTTTTTAGTCATCGGGCTGGGCGGCGGAACCGGGAGCGGCGGCGCGCCGCTGTTGTTGCAAGTAGCGCATCAACTCGGGATCATGACGATTTGTTTCGCGACCCGCCCTTTTGAATTCGAGGGGGAGGCCCGCAAGCGCCAAGCCGAGGAAACCCTCAAGGCGGTGCAAAGGGCGGCGGACGCTGTGGTGGTGCTCCCCAACGAAAAGCTGGTTGATCTGGTAAGTCCCAATGCGGGTTTGCCCGAAGCCTTTCGTATTTCCGATGAGCAAGTCGCCGCTACCATACACGCCTTGTGGCACTTGTTGGGTTTCCGCGGTGTGATGAATCTCGATTTTGCCGATTTGCGCAGCCTGGTCGAGAAGAGTCGCGGGTTGTGCCGGTTTGGTTTCGGTGCGGCGGAAGGTCCCGCGCGGGTTGCCTCGGCGGTCAAAGCCCTGACCGACTCGCCCTACCTCAATCAAGGCGCGGCGCTTGCCGAGGCCAGCGCAGTGTTGATTAACATCACCGGCGGACCTGATTTAACCCTGGCCGACATGCATGGCATCATGAATCAGTTGGGCAAAATCACCCGGCCCGGCGCGGATATGTACTTCGGCGCCAGAATCGACTCTGCCATGAAAAATCGCGTTGAGTTGACCACTATCGTGACCGACGAGCAGGTGGCCGACACCGGCAAACCGGCGCCCCGGGTTGTCATGGAAGAAGTTTCAACGCGCAAAGGGAAGGCGACCACCCAGACCATTCTACCCCTGCAAACCGAGGATAAGGGCAAGTTCGCCAACGTCGCGCCCACTACCTTCCGCGGGGAAGACATCGACATTCCGACCTACATCCGGCGTGGTTACAAGTTGTCGTTTGAACGGTAGACAATGCGGCAAGCAGGGCGCGGGGTTCGGACGGATAAATGGCTCGTTGTTTTTGCTCCGTTGAAGGCCTGATTGAAAAACGAGCTACTGACTTGTAGATCTGGCCGGCTACTTTTGTCGGCAAAAGTAAACACTTTGGCTCATCAAAGTTTTAACTTTGATTCACCCAAGTGTAGTCTTGCAGAAACGGATTGGTTTTTCGTTCGTGGCCGATGGTGGTCGCAGGGCCGTGACCGCAATGGATAGTGACATCGTCGGGGAGGGTGAGCAATTTCTTCAGCGAGGCGGCGAGGGTGGCGGGGTCGGCGCCGGGCAGGTCGGAGCGTCCGATGGAGCCGCGGAAAATGCTGTCGCCGCTCAAGAGCAGTTTCTCCTCTTCGAAATAAAACGCCACGCCGCCGGGGGAGTGACCGGGTGTCGCGATCACGCGGTAGGTGAGCCCGATATCCGTCCAGGTTTGCCCGTCGGCCAGTTCGCGGTCGATGCGGGGCGGAGCCTGGGGCGCGCCGTAATAAGGCGGAAAGGCGGCACGCTCGGTGAAGGCCCATTTAGCATCGTCCGGATGCATGGCCACCGGAGCAGGTCGCGCCTCAACCATTTCTGCCAAGGCATAAACGTGATCGACATGCCCATGCGTGAGCAGATAAGCCGCTACGTTGAGGTTCTTCCGTTCAAGCAGCGCGAGGATATCCGGCGCGTTATCGCCAGGATCGATGACCAGCGCCTCCGCTTCACCCTCGCGGTGGAGGATAAAGCAGTTGGATTGGAACAGGCTAACGACGAGGGTTTCAATGATTAGCATGGTGACATCCTGATTGCATTTGCTCGACGATGGGAACCCTGCTGGAAGGTCTAAAGGCCATTCCAGCACTACAGTTTCCGCTCGAGATTTTAATAGGGCGGGAACGGCCGAGTCTATGATGCCTTCCCGCCGGACACGACCAACGAGTGAAAATGCATTTGCGCCGCTAGAATAACGTATAGATAAACGGTGCCACGCTGCTTCCACCGACAATAAAAGCCATGAGCAGGAAAAGCACGAGCACGATGGGGATAATCCACCAGGCTTTGTTCTGCCAGGCGAATTCGAAAAACTCGCCGATTAATCTTCCGAGATATCTGATCGTACGCATCGTATTTCCTCAATGGTTTGCGAAATATGGCTTTAAAAGTTACATTCGGGCTATTCAGGAAACAAGTAGATTCAAGGAGTAGAGAAGATGGATTTTGGATGGAGTAGTTCGCTTATCATTGGCAACGAAACCTGGCGCATCGTTAGCATGTTCGGGGTCATTTTGCTGGCCGCCATCGGCGTGAAAGCAGGGCGGATCATTCTGGCCACCACCGCCCTGAAGTTGGAGGGTCACGAGCGGCGCGTGGCGGCTTCCGCGTTGCGATCGATTGGCCGCTCGCTGGGTTTATTGGTAACCGCGCTGGCCATTCCTGCTGCGTCGGCCTTTCTGAATATGGACCCTTCCATCCGGTCGCTGGTCCTCACCATCGCCGGAGTCTTGATGAGTGTGGCGGTGGGCTTCACCTTGTACCAGCTCGTCGATGTGGTCTACATGTGGCTGAAGGAACGCACCGCCCGCACCGAGAGCAAAATGGACGACATGCTGGTGCCGATTGTGCAAACCACCTTGCGCGTTACCATCATCGTTCTGACCTTGTTGCAAATTGCCCAGTCGCTTACCGACAAACCGCTCACCTCCATCCTTGCCGGTCTTGGCGTGGGCGGCCTTGCGGTGGCGTTGGCAGCGCAGGACACCATCAAGCATTTCTTCGGTTCGATCGTGTTGTTCTCCGATAAACCATTTCAAATCGGCGACCGCATTGTGGTCGATGGAACCGACGGGATGGTAGAGGAGGTTGGCTTCCGCTCCACCCGCATTCGCACCCTGGAAGGCGCGCTGGTGACCATACCCAATGGCGACCTCGCCAACAAGCTCATCACCAACTGGAGCAAGCGTCCGCATATCCGCTATCTTACCAAGCTCGGCATCACCTACGACACCCCGCCGGAGAAGGTCGAACGTGCGATGGCCATCATCCGCGAGCTGCTGGATAACCACGAAGGCATGAGCCCGGACTTCCCGCCCCGGGTGGAATTTAGCGAGTACGGTTCCACGCAACTCACCCTGCTCGTGCTGTTCTGGTATCATCCCGCCGACTTCTGGAGCTACATGAAGTTCACGTCGAACTTCCACCTCAAACTGCTCGAGCGCTTCAACGCCGAAGGCATCGATTTCGCCTTCCCGACCCAGACCCTCTACCTGGCCGGCGATGCAAAACGCCCCCTGCAACCGGTGGTTTCATGAGCGAACGCCGCCGGCACTTCCAATGGCTGGAAAAGTCAGTCGAAAAAACTTCCAATCCTTGGAACTTTTTAACGGGCATTTTTCCAGGGATTGGAAAATGATGCGGGCATGAGTTCGATTACGGAGAGAGTAGCGGAAGTTCAGGGGCGTTTGAGCCGCGCCATCGAGAAAGCTGGGCGCGATCCGGCGGAGGTCGCGTTGATGGCAGTGTCGAAGAACCATGGCCCGGACGCGGTGCGCGAGGCGGCGGCGGCGGGGTTGACTCTTTTCGGCGAGAACCGGGTGCAGGAGGCGGCGGCGAAGATTCCGGAGAGCCCGGGGCATTTACGCTGGCACCTCATCGGGCACCTGCAGCGCAATAAAGTGAGGTTCGCGGTCGAGCTGTTCGAGGCGATTCATTCGGTGGATACGCTCAAGCTGGCCGAGACCATTCAACGCCATTGCGAGGAGGCGGGGCGGCGGATGCAAATTCTGCTCGAGGTGAACGTGTCCGGCGAGGCGGTGAAGTTCGGTTTCAAGCCGGACGAGGTGCCGGAAGTGCTGCGTCGTTCGGCGGAATGGAACCGCCTCGAAATCACCGGCCTGATGACCATGCCACCCTTTACCGAAGACCCGGAAGGCGCGCGTCCGCATTTTAGGAAGCTGCGCGAACTGCGCGACCGTTGGCAGGATGAGACTGGCGTGCCACTACCGGTTCTTTCGATGGGCATGACCCACGATATGGAGGTCGCGGTGGAGGAGGGAAGCAACGTGGTACGCATCGGCACGGCCATTTTCGGGGCGCGGCCCAAGCCGCCGAAGCCACAGGAAGAGGAACTATGATCGAGACAACGATTGGATTCATCGGCGCAGGCAACATGGCCGAGGCGATTGTGAAGGGGTTGCTGGAGAAAAAAGTGGTCGAGCCGTCCCGTCTGACCTTGTCCGACCCTTCGGACGCTAGGCGCGGGTATTTCAAGTCACAAGGTCTCAACACCACCACCGACAACGCCGCACTGGCGCAACAAGCCGACGTGGTCGTCCTCGCGGTGAAGCCGCAGGTCATGGCGTCGGTGCTCGAGCCGTTGCGCGAACATTTTCGTGCCGGGCAGCTCGTCATCAGCATCGCGGCGGGTATCCGCACGGAGAAGCTTGATGCGTGGTGCGGGGGCAGGCCAGTCATTGTGCGGGTGATGCCAAACACGCCGGCCTTGGTTGGGCGGGGCGTTTCCGCGCTTTGCGCCGGGCCACGGGCGGGCGAGCGGGAGATGGGTTTAGCGCGCGCGTTATTTGATTCGGTGGGGACGACCTTGGTTGTCGAGGAAACGCAAATGGATGCGGTGACTGCCATCAGCGGAAGTGGACCGGCCTACGTTTTCCACTGGCTGGATGCGATGTTGACGGCGGCGCGCCAGCAAGGTTTTGATGAGGCTACGGCGCGGAAGCTGGTGTATGGCACCTTGAGCGGCGCGGCCGCGCTGGCCGAAGGCTCGACGGAAGGGCCGGATGTGCTGCGGGCTCGGGTGACCTCCAAGGGCGGCACCACCGAGGCGGCGCTGCAGGTGATGCAGGAGCGAGGATTTGCCGGTATTATGGCGGATGCGGTCGAGGCGGCAGCGCATCGCTCGCGGGAATTGTCATCGACCTGAATTCGTTTATGGCGGGAAAAGCCAATACGCAAAAGGATCTACCGCCTTCCTATTTGGGCGAGTCTCGCTCATTCGCGCGGGCTTTTGGGCGCTTTTGGGGGGCTGTTATTTGTGTGGCAGTGATTGGTTATGCCGCACTCTTGATGATTGGCCGCACCGAAGGATTTCGCGACATCATAAGCGACCGGATGGAAGCGTCACTCGGGGTTCCCCTGGAAATTGCAGTCTCCCGCATCACCCCGACTCTTGCGATTCAGCTCGAAGAGGTTAAAGGGGGCATATCTGCAACCAATGATACACCCATGCTGGAAGCGAAGAAGGTGTTTATGCGATTTCGTCCGGGCGGATTTCTTCGGGGAGAAGCCTGGCCTTTACGGGAGATGGAGATTCAGGACGCTACGTTTCGATTTACAGCGATCGGGAAAAGCGAGTGGCAGCCCTTGCCGGCCTTGGCGGGGGAGCTTCATCGTTGGGTGGTGGTGGCAGGGCGTTCGGTGGAGGAGCGTGATGTCGCATTTCCGGGGCTGGTATGGTTTCGCGAAAACGGGGTTGATCTGCGCCTTGATGCCTCGGATTTCGTCTGGCGCGATCAGGATGGCGTGGTGAGCGCATGGATGGAGGAGGTGCATCTGGAGGCCAAGGCGATGAGACCATTCGAGGAAACTATTCTCTGGTCGCGCCTGCGGGCGGGTCAGATCGGGTCGGCGTGGAACGATACGGTCGATGGACTGGAGGTGGATTGGATCAGCTCGCCGGACCGGGAAATCGTGTTGAAGGCCGAAATTGGTCAAAAACCGCGTTGACAAACCAGCCTGTTTTTCTATTCTTTCCGTCCTTTATCCGGGAGAAGTATCATGAGCATGCATTCCAGTTTTAAGTCGGCGTCGAAAATCGCAGTGCGTCGCAACGTATTGAAGCGCTACGAGCGCGTTAACCAATTGACCAAGGAAGGCCGCTGGAAGAGCGGTGACCGCGCATTGGGACTGCCCAAGACCAAGCCGGCGGAGTAAGCGAGCGCGCGAGGAAGCGCGCTAGAGGATTGATTTACCGCTCAAGGGGAGAGAGCTTTGGGGGTTCGGAGTTCGGAGTTCGGGGGGAGCGGGATATCAGCCGGGTGAAAAGTTGGAGAGAGAAGCCCCGTATGTGCGGGGCTTTTTTGTTACATCCGCTTGTCGATGAAATGCTCGATGATGTAGCGGCAGGCGCGTTCGAGGTCGGGCTGGATTTTCGTGCAGAAGCGGACCATCCAGGGGCTGCAGTCCTGGAAGGTGAAGGGGGAGAAGGCGACCACAAATTTCTTGAGCTCGTGGGAGGCGTAGAAGACTTCCATGGAGGTGCCGATGGAGTTCTTGCTGTAGTTGACCAGGATGATGTCGGCGTCGCGGATGTCCTGCAGGTCGAACTCGACGATCTCGTTGGCGCTGTCGACCTCGCGGTCTTTGAAGTTGCGGCGCATGGGATCGAGCAGGATGAAGTGCTCCTTGAGCAAATCGATGGCCTTTTCGCGCCATTCGCGGGCCACGCCTTCGTGCTCGTCCATAATCGGTCCGCACAGGTAAATCTTCTTTTTGCCCTTGTTTTCGGTCATGCCTGAATCCTTCCGGTAAATGGGTGGTTGCCAATTTGCGGGTGAGATTTTCCCGAGGGCTCGCGTTAAAGCAAGACTTTTACGGGAAGCGTTACCGGCACCGGCAAGATTCGCTTTGCGATGAGGATAAAAAACAGTATCAATTTAGCCCCATATTCAACCAAAAGAGGAAAACGTGCGCTGGAGCCAACAATTTATACCGACCTTGAGGGAAGTTCCGCAGGAAGCGGAGATTCCGAGCCATCAACTCATGCTGCGCGCGGGCCTAATCCGCAAGTTAAGCGGGGGACTTTACACCTTTCTTCCGCTGGGGTTACGCGCCTTGCACAAGGTGGAGCGCATCGTCCGCGAGGAAATGGACCGCGCCGGCGCGTTGGAAGTGCTGATGCCCGCCCTGCAACCGCGCGAAATCTGGGAGGAGTCGGGTCGCTACGAGGTGCTGCAGCATGTGATGTTCCAGATGAACGACCGGCAAGGCCGCTCGATGGTGCTGGGTCCGACCCACGAGGAAGTGGTGACCGGGCTGGCCGCCGCCGGCATCAGTTCCTACCGTCAGTTGCCCAAGAATTTCTACCAGATTCAAACCAAGTTCCGGGATGAAATCCGGCCGCGCTTCGGCCTGATGCGGGCGAAGGAATTCATCATGAAGGACGCCTACAGTTTCGACACCGGCTGGGACGAGGCGGATGTCAGCTATCAGGCGATGTACAACGCCTACGTGCGCATCTTCCAGCGTTGCGGCTTGCGGACGAAGGTGGTGGAGGCGGACACCGGCGCGATGGGCGGCAAGTCTTCGCACGAGTTTATGGTGCTCGCCGAGGCGGGCGAGGATGGACTGGTCGAGTGCGATACGTGCGACTACGCGGCCAACCTCGAACAGGCGACGGGACGTTTTCTTGAAACGTTGAGCTTCGGCGAAGCTTCCGCGCTGCCCGAAAAAGTTGCCACGCCCGGTCAGCGCACCATCGAGGAGGTCTCCGCGTTCATGAAGGCGGAGCCGAAGCAGTTTATCAAGACGCTCATCTACATGGCGGGCGGCGACGCGGTGGCGGTGCTGGTGCCGGGTCATCGCGACGTGAATGAAATCAAGCTGCGTAAAATCATCGGGCAGGATGCCGAGCTGGCCACGCCCGAAGTCATTCAACAAGTCACCGGCGCGCCGGTGGGCTTTGCCGGTCCGGTGGGGCTTAAGGAACTTAAATTGATTGCCGACAACAGCCTTCGCGGTTGTCAGGGGATGATTACCGGCGCCAACGAGGCGGATCAGCACTTGAAGAACGTCTCGCTCGAGCGCGACGCGGGTGAAATTCGCTACGAGGATGTCATCGTGGCCGCAGGCGGCGATGGATGTCCGCGCTGCGACGGCACGCTCAAGGAGGCGCGCGGCATCGAGGTCGGACACGTGTTTAAGCTCGGCACCAAATACAGCGAGAAACTGGGCGCGACGTACCTCGACGAGCAGGGACAGACGCAAACCACGGTGATGGGTTGCTATGGTATCGGGGTGACCCGCACCTTGCAGTCGGTCATCGAGCAGCGTCACGATGCGAACGGGATTGTCTGGCCGATTTCCATCGCGCCCTACGAAGTCACGGTGATGGCCATCAACGCCGCGCACGAGCCAAGCCGGGAACTGGCCGAGAAGCTGGTGGACGGGCTGGAGGCGGCCGGGGTGGACGTATTGTACGACGACCGCGACGAGCGGCCGGGCGTGAAATTCAAGGATGTAGACTTGATTGGGACCCCGTTGCGGGTAAGTGTAGGAGAGCGCTCGCTGGCCAAAGGCGAGGTCGAAATGAAGGACCGCGCCACCGGCGAGATGAGCGGCGTGCCGGTTGACGAGGCTCTGGAACGTATCGTGCAACAAGTGCAGGCGATGCGGCAGGCCCTGCGGCCGGCGTGATGAATCAGGAGATAAAAGATGCCGAGAAAATTTGATGTAAAAGGAACGCGCGAGTTTTTGTACTGGTCGGTTGGACTGGGACTGCTCACCTTGTGGGCGGTACGCGACGGCTGGGCTGGCTATTGGGCGCAGATTGGCCTCGAGTCGCTGGTGTCGAATGTTATCGAGGATCATCCCGATTACCCCGGCGACGGCTTTTATCTCTTCAACCGCGTGTTGACCTTTATCTCGGGAATCGCCTCGCTGGTGTGCGGCGTAATTCACCGCATCGTTAAATAAGGAAAGCAACTATGAGCAGCAAAAGTTACAAGGAAATTACCGGACGCATCTCGAAGAACGTGGCCACCCTGTTCAAGGAGAACGTGCCGGTCATGGATGCCTTCCGCAACTTGAATAAAAGCGCTATCGCCGACGGGGCGCTGAGCATGAAGCAGAAGGAATTGATTGCTCTCTCCATAGGCGTGGCCCAGCGCTGCGATGGGTGCATCGGCTTTCACGTGAAGAAGCTGATCGAGCTCGGCGCCACCCGCGAGGAAGTGGTGGAAGCGCTGGGCGTGAACGTCTATATGGGCGGCGGACCGGCCTTGATGTATGTGGCCGAGGCGATTCACGCTTACGATGAATTCAAGGGCGAGTAATCCCGGCTGGGCGAACCTGCTATGAGCCAGAAAATCGAAACGCGCAACATGGCGCTCTTCTGCGACTTCGAGAACGTCGCGCTGGGCGTGCGTGATGCCCAATACGAGAAGTTCGACATCAGCAAGGTGCTCGAGCGTCTTCTGCTCAAGGGCAGCATTGTGGTGAAAAAGGCCTATTGCGACTGGAGCCGCTACAAGGAATTCAAGGCGGTTATGCACGAGGCCTCGTTTGAGCTGATCGAGATTCCGCACGTGCGCCAGTCGGGCAAGAACTCGGCGGACATCCGGATGGTGGTGGACGCGCTCGATCTCTGCTACACCAAGTCGCACGTCGACACTTTCGTCATTATCAGCGGCGACTCGGATTTTTCGCCGCTGGTCAGCAAGCTGCGCGAAAACAATAAAATCGTGGTCGGGGTAGGGGTGAAGAATTCGACTTCCGACCTGCTCATCGCGAACTGCGACGAGTTTATTTACTACGATGATCTGGTGCGCCGCAAGGAACCCGCCCGCAAGCGGGCGCCGCGCAAGAAGACCACCGCAACCACCGCAGGGGCTAAAGAGAAGGAAGTACCGGCGGACACCGTGGCTCGTCAGCAGGAGGCGCTGGATTTGTTGGAGTCGACTTACGACGCCATCATCGAGGAGCGGGGCGAGACGGAAAAAATCTGGGGCTCGATGATCAAGCAGACGCTCAAGCGACGCCAGCCCGGGTTCAGCGAAACCTATTACGGATTCAAGTCATTCGGACAATTGCTGGAGGAAGCGCAGACGGCGGGATTATTCAAGCTCGAGCTCGATGAGAAGTCCGGCGGCTACATCGTGCGCGACGCCCGCGAGGGGTGAGCGGACGTAGAGGGATTTTGGATTTTTGATCGCCGATTTTGGATTGGGATGAATTGTAGGGATGGAATGGTCTTTAGACCTCCCAGCCTGATTTCACTGTCGAGCATCGTCACTCGTCGATTAATTTCGGAGGTAAGGCTTCGAAGACTTAACCGTTTCTTCTCTGAAAAATCGTTAATCGAATAATATCATTCCGTCGCGAATGATTTCATGCCGCACACCACTTGACTCGACCAGGTCGAGCGAGGCGATTTCGATGGGGCAGCCTTTGGCGTAGACGACGTCGTGGTGCACGACGTTGGCGGGATCGGCGAAGGCGTCGGGTCCGACCGTGCCGCCGAGATGTTCGCTGCGTCCGTAGGCCCAGTGGAATCCCGCTTTTTCATCTTCGAGGACATTGCCGGTGATGATGGCGCGGTCGTTACAGCCGAGACCCAGTTCGGCAATGTTGCGGCGGGCGGGGTCGAGGGCGAAATGATCTTCAAGGTAACCGCGTTCCGGGCCATCGCCGCTAATGGATGTGATGATATTGTTGCGCACGGTGAAGATGTAGTGATGGCCCTTCCAGTCGAGCGGGATTTCGCCTCCGGTGCGACTGGGTTCATCCGGTCGTTCGCCCTCGTAGGGCACAATGAAGGCCTCGCCACTGGGCAGATTGATGAGTCGGAATCCCTGTTTGTCGCGCCGGCACATGCCGTCATCGGCGTGGGCCTCGCGGAAGCGCAGGTCGAACTGGAAGGTGTGGCCGGTGGCAAAAACCACCTCGGCGGTGTCGGCGGCGTTGAGGTGGCGGGCGAGTATGTTGGCCTTGCGCGCGACTTCGACATAATCGGCGGCGAGGGCGGATTGCTCCATGCGCTTGAGCACGTTCGGCATGCTGGCCACGCGCAGCGCCGGATATTTTTTCGTGAGCATCGACAGCGGCGCGGTGGCGGAATAGCGGGTCATGGCGACCACGATGGTGGCGCGAGCGATTTCTTCCTCGAGGCAGACGACGTGGTCGCCTTGACGTCCTTCGGCGGGCAGGTTGCCGTTGTTGGCGCCCGTGGCAGCGTAAGAGGTGAAGGGAAGCGTGGTCACACCGAGTTTGGCAAAACCGTCGCGCCAGGAATCCGCCATGATGCGTCGCTCGGCCCAGTCTGGATTGTCCGGAATCCGCGCGGTGGGTTCATCGACCATAACCAGCGCGGTGTCGGAAGCGTCCGGGTCGAAGACATCGCGGAGGAGTTTTTCGAGTTGGAAGGGTGCGGTCACGCCGCTTTCTCCAAACACTCCCTGCACAAACCATACAGATAAATCTCGTGCCCTTCGGTCTGAAAACCTTCGGGGGCCAGGTCGTCCAGGGTACCGGGGCAGCCTTGCATTTCGAAGGCGCGGCGGCATTGGCGGCAGAAGAAATGATGGTGATGATTTTTGCCGGCGAGCTCGTAGCGGTCGGGCTGGCCGGGGATGGGTACGGACTGCAAGGTGCCGCCTTCAACGAAACTTTTGATGTTCCGGTAGACGGTGGCGATGCCCAGTTCGGGGAGTTGCTCCTGTGCCTTGTCGAGCACTTCCTGCGGGCTGAGTGGTCCGTCGGTCTCGTTGAATACGCCGAGAATGGTGCTGCGTTGGCGGGTTTTTCGTTCCATGGGTCAGTTGGTGGCGGACTTTACCAGCGCGAAGAACCGATCTTCGTACTCCTTGAAGAGATTGTTTTTCTCAAGTGCCTTGGAAAGGGCGGGGATTCGTGTACTGTCGCGGGCGGCTTCGCGAAAAAGTCCTTCGATGTTGTGGCGCAGTCCGCCGGGATCGCGCTGCAACTGCTCGGCGTTGACCGGGGCGGATTGCTGGATGACATCGGTGATGAGCTTGAGCAGGCAAACTTCCCAGGGTTCGTCGACGCCGCGAATGAGCGCGTGCATGGGCTGGTTTTTCGTCTCCATTTCATTGCGAACCCGGTCGATCACGTTGTCGAGCGAGTCGGTGATGACATGCTCGTTGATAGATTCCTTGCGCACGGAGAAGCCGTACTTCAGCAAGACGAGATGATTCTCGTTCTGGCGCAGCCAGTCGAGGTATTGGTCGACCTGTCCGCCGTTGAATCCTTCGAGCAGGGCGTTGCCGAGGCTTTCGGGGGTTATGATCTGCGGTCGGTAGGCGTGGATGCGGCCTTCTCGCACCCGCACTTGGTCGACCGCATCCATCACTTCGGAGACGAGGTGATAATTCAGCGTGGTCGAACCAAAGGTTTCGAGTTGGCGTTGGGGGTGGATCAACACTTCGGTGTTGTTGACCGCGTACCAGAAATCAAATGGATTGGGGGCTTTCACATTTCAAATTTAACGTATCCGGAGGGATTCACCAACATGAACTTGGGCGCGGCCGGACGCGGTTGATTATTTCCAGTTTTTCTTGTGCGGCGAGAGACCGACGAGATCGATGACCCGGGCGATACCGTAGGCTCCGTAGAGTACGGCGAGGGGGAAAAGTAATCCCGGTTTGCGTGCGCGCAGGCTGGTTCGACCGGCGAGGAGCAGGAGCAGTCCGGGAAGGGGGAGCAGGGCGAGGGCGGAGAAAGGATGCAAGGCGATGCCGAGGAGGCCCGCGATGGCGAGTAGCAGGGTGGTGAAAAACAGCATGGTGAAAAGCGGGGCATTACCACCGGCTTTCATGCCGCTCTTCTCCATGATGGTTTTGTAGGCGATGCGGTTGGCGTGCCATATTTGCTGGCGGAAGAATTTGCGCAAGGTGTCGGGTTCGCCGAGGTGGACGGACTTTAGGGCGGGCAGTCCCCAAGTTGGAATACCCGCCATACTGGCGCGGAAGACGAAATCGGTGTCCTCGCCGGTGGAGAGGTTTTCGTCGAAGCCGCCGATGCGGTCGGCCACGGTACGGTGGAGAATCATGTTGCGGGTGGTGATCATGCGAAAGCCTTCGCGCTTCACCACCTGCTCGCCCGCATCCTCTTCCAGGGCGGGATTTTTGTTCATCCAGTGGGCGTGCCAGGCGCGCTGTACCCAGGTGCCGGGGGAGGGCGGGGCGGCGGGCCAGCCGAGGATGAGCTGCGGATGGGCTTGCAGAAGGCGGGCGGCGTGTAGCATCCATTCGGGGTCGAGGACGCAGTCGCCGTCGACGAACGCTATCCAGTCGCCGGTAGCGGCGGCGAGGCCGGCATTACGGCAGACCGGGATGTTTGCGCCGGGCATTTCGACCACCTTGGTGAATCCGCAGGCGCGGGCGACGTCGACCGAATTGTCGCGACTGCCCCCGTCGATAGCGATGGTTTCGAGCGCGGCGCTTTCGGGCAAACGCAGGTTGCGAAAACCCTCGCAGACGGCGGGCAGGGCCTTCGCTTCGTTGAAAACAACCACGACGATGGAAATCAGCATGGGGCGCAGTTTAGGGGGGAGGTGGATGGTGTCGAGTTCAGAATCGGCGGTGCAGCGCAATATGAGGCGAAAATGAAGTTGATGACGGGTGAAAATGGGGGATGATGCGGGCGGTGAAGATAGTCTTTTTCATGCAAGACACGGGCGCCATTTAGATC
>JBMTVS010000029.1:0-16708 GCA_049451655.1 Kiritimatiellia bacterium
CCAATGGCGCAAGCTGCGTGATGTTCGAGGGTGTGCCGACCTATCCAGGGCCGGACCGTTTCTGGCAGATCGTGGCGCAAAACAAGGTCACCTTGTTCTATACCGCGCCGACCGCCATTCGCGCATTGATGCGACTCGGCGAGGAGTATCCAAACAAGCACGACTTAAGCTCCTTGCGCCTGCTTGGCACGGTAGGCGAACCCATCAATCCCGAGGCGTGGATATGGTATTACAACGTGATTGGCAAGGGGCGTTGTCCGATTGTCGACACCTGGTGGCAGACCGAAACCGGCGGCATCATGATTACCACCCTGCCCGGAGCCATGCCAGCCAAGCCGGGTTCTGCGGGCAGGCCGTTCTTTGGCGTGGTGCCGGCGATTCTGAAGGATGACGGCAGCGAAGCCGCCACCGATGAAGGCGGCAGCCTGATGATCATGAAGCCCTGGCCGGGAATGATTCGCGGTGTGTACGGCGATGCCAAAAGCGAGCTGATTCGCAACGTATACTTTTCAAAATTCACCGATCTCTATTTCAGTGGAGACGGATGCCGCCGCGATGCCGACGGTTACTACTGGCTGATGGGACGCATGGACGACGTACTAAACGTCTCCGCACATCGTCTCGCCACCGCGGAAATCGAAAGCGCGCTGGTCGGTCATACCGCCGTGGCCGAGGCCGCCGTGGTGGGCTTCCCGCACGAGACGAAAGGACAGGGCATTTATTGTTACGTCACCTTGAAGAAGGGCATCGAACCGACAGAGGACTTGCGCAAGGCGCTGGTTCAGCAGGTACGGACGGAGATCAGCCCCATCGCCACACCGGATAAAATCCAATTTGCTGATGCCTTGCCCAAGACCCGATCCGGCAAAATCATGCGCCGCATCCTGCGCAAGATTGCCGAGGACAAGGCGGACGAGGTGGGTGATACCAGCACGCTGGCCGATCCAGCGGTGGTTGACGCCCTGATTGCAGGCCATCGCAGCTAGTTGCCACGCACTTGATCGTCCTGCATTCCAATAGCACGGATGTTTACAAAAACCTCGCCGCGGAGGACATGCTTCTCGACCGCGACGGCGCGCCGGAACCGGTGCTGTTCATATGCCGCAACGCGCCCGCGGTGGTAATCGGTAAAAATCAAAATCCGTGGCGGGAGTGCGCGGTGAGCCGGCTCGAAACGCTTGGCATCAAGCTGGCCCGGCGCATCAGTGGAGGCGGGACGGTTTACCATGACGCGGGTAACCTGAATGTTTCCTGTGTGCTGCCCCGGGCGGCCTACGAGCGACGCGACATGCTGAACCTTTTCATTGCCGCACTGGGTGCGCTAGGCATCCAGGCGGAGATTGTAAACAGCACCAGCCTGACCGTAGGTGGATTGAAAATTTCCGGCAACGCCTTCTGTTATCGCCGCGACCAGGTGTTACATCACGGAACCTTCCTGATGCGGGCCGACCTCGAGGCGCTTCATCAGGCGCTGCGACCGGACATCATGGAGATGGAAACCCGCGCCGTTGCGTCCGTGCGCATGCCGGTAATGAATCTCGGCGAGCGCATGCGCGAGGATGAGTTTATCAGGGAGCTGACGCGTCATGTTGCCGCCCGCTTTGGCGCGGCGCGCGAGGCGGGTGAGGATCTGCTGGACGCAACCGCCCTGGAGGCAAGGGCGGAAAAGATGCGCGGCTGGGAATGGCTTTTTGGCGCCACGCCCGATTTCATGGTGCGACGCAATGGCCGCGATATCGCGGTTCATCGTGGGCGGGTGCATGGTGGCGAACGCTTCGAAGGGTTTGCATAACGGCATGCTGGAACTATGATGTCACGCATGCAGTCGCAACGATACTTCATCAAGATCGTCCTGCTCGTCTTGAGCGCGATGGTTTCCGGTTGCGCGGCCTTCGGGGCGGATACAACGTGGCGAATCGGCTGGCATGACTGGGAGCCGTACCAGATGGAACAGGCCGTAAACGACCAGCCGGTTTTGCGTGGACTGGACCTTGAAATTCTGCGCGAATTGTCGCGGCGGATGCATCTGACTCCGGAATTTATCCAGCTCGACTGGAATCTTCAGCAAGAGGGTGTCCGCGATGGCTCCGTGCACGTCATGAGCGGTGTTTTTGAAACCGCGGGGCGCAAGGAGTATGCCCGCTTTTCTAAAGCCTATCGGAACGAGGAAAACGCAATGTTGATGCGCCGCGGCGAAGCTTCGCGGTTTGATTTTATGACCGTGGCCGCCTTGCGGGAGCGGATGGCTGCGCAGTCCGTCCGGGTGGGGCGCATCATCGCTTACGTATATGCCGACCCTGAACTCACTGCTTTGCTGAATGACCCGGCCGTGCAAGGTCAAGTGGTGACCTACCTCAACGAGCGTGAAGCGCTGAAAGGCTTGTTGGGTGAAGAGGTTGACCTGTTGCCGGCGGACCGGTTGGTCGCGCAGACCATCGCGTGGCGCGAAGGTTTTCAGTCCGAGCTGGAGGAGCATGTGAGTTTCCGGGCCAAGGCACCCATTCATTTCATGTTGAGCAAGGCCGCGACCAGCGAAGAGGAGCTGAATCAATTTAATGCAGCGCTGGATGCCATGCGGGCGGAGGGAACGCTGAAGCGTATTCAGCGGGAATATCTCTACCCGCTGTTGTTGTCCATCACCATATCGCATCCCTGGTATTTTGCCCTCGATTTAATCGGCGTAGTCGCGTTCTCCATCAGTGGTTATCTGCTGGCACGCCGCGAGCGGTACACCCTGGTGGCGGGGTTGTTGTTCGCTTCGTTGCCGGCCATGGGGGGCGGCATCTTGCGCGACTTTCTTTTGCAGCGTTCACCGATTGGTATTCTGCGAACGCCGGTCTACTTCATGGTGGTGCTCATTACCGTGGCCACGGGGGTGTTGCTGTTGCGCTTGTTGAAAAATCGTATTCCGGGAGGCGAGCGGGTGGCCGGAAACTTGATTTTGTGGGGCGATGCCCTCGGGCTTGTCGCGTTTACGGTAACGGGCGTAGTCGTGGCGGTGGAGATGCGAGCGGATCCGCTATGGCTGTGGGGACCAGTCATGGCGGTGGTCACCGCAACCGCTGGTGGCATCGTGCGGGACACCATTCGCTCCGACGGGCGTATGACCATGCTCACGCAGGACTTTTACGCTGAAATTCCGATACTTTGGGGAACGCTTTTGTCCCTGGTCATTTATTTCATCGATGACAGCCGGCTAAGCCTGGGATTGATGCAGAGTTTGGTGGTTGGCACCGTGATCGGCGGTTTTCTTACCCGCCTCGCCGCGATCCGCTGGAACTGGAAGCCCCCGCGGGCGTGATGGCGGATTAAACCCCGTACAAGCGCGAGCGGGGACGTTCGTCGAGAATTTTTCCGGCGAGCTCGAGACCGCTGAGGAAGGCGCCTTCGAGTCGCGGGCTGTGGCACCAGTCGCCGCAGACACCGATACCTTGATCCGAATCCCAGAGGCAACCTTGTTCCAGTGGTTGGGTGGGGGATGCGTATAACCAACGATGCGAACCGAGGTAACGCGGGTTGACGGGCGCGATGCCGGTAGCGGTAAAAAACTCCTGCAGCAATAATTGAGCAACTTCATCCGGAGGCATTTTCTCGTTGGCACGCGACCAGCCGGGTGAGGCTTGTAATACCCAGCCCTCGGCTCCTGAGCGCCCGGGTTTGGTCCCGTTGTTGGCGGCCCAGATGAGCGGGCTTCCGCTGATGTGGGCGGCGTCAAAGCTGAGTTCGAGGTCGTAGTCGAATACCACCATCGCGGTCCAGCAGGGTTGCATGTCCACGCTCTTGATGAGTCCAGTCAATGGTGAGTGCTGATCTATGATGGTGGAAGACTGCGAGGGTGGGGCGCTTACGATAACCACCTCGAATTTTTCCGTAACCGGCTCGTTGGCTTTGATGCCCCAGTTGAGACCGTCAAGCTCAAGGCCCTCGACAACAATCCGTTGCCGCACATCCAGCTCCTTGGCAAGGTGCCGGGCTATAGCGTTCATACCCGGGACGCCAACATAACGCGCGATATCATCCTCGACCGGCGAGATGACCCCGTAACGCACCGAGGCCCGGCGCGCCGTCCAGGGGCTGATAAT
The DNA here is from genome assembly GCA_049451655.1 of Kiritimatiellia bacterium. GTDB lineage: Bacteria > Verrucomicrobiota > Kiritimatiellia > CAIVKH01 > CAIVKH01 > CALMUP01. Next base: position 4,083 of record JBMTVS010000029.1, read on the forward strand.
ACCGAGCTCGGTCCAGGCCTCGATGTAGATTTGAAAACGCGGATCGCGCGCGGTGAAATACTGACAGCCATGGTCGAAGGAGAATGTATCGTCATAGCGGGTTGAGGCACGTCCACCCGGGTATTTTCTTCCTTTGTCGAAGACCGTCACCGGGTAGCCATGTTCGGCGAGGATGCGGGCAGCAATGAGGCCGGACACTCCGGCCCCTATCACCGCAACTTCGGGCCGGATTTCAATCAGCGCCGTTTCGCCGGGATTTGGTAATGGCCGGTATGGGTCTAAATCTAGCATCATGATTGTCCTGACGTTTCGGGTTAAAGTAAACGATGCGGCACATCGGGCAAGCCTTAACCTTGCATTTCTGCATATAAACTTGTCCGGGCTAAAACCCCTATTTAATCTCAGGACATGACAAATGCAGAACCTTTTCATTTCAAGCCGGTCTACCAAACTTATCTCTGGGGTGGACGCGGAATGGTTGAGTATTACCAGCGCACTGATGCCCCCGCCGGGGGGCCGGTGGCGGAATCATGGGAGCTATCCGACCGATCCGACGGCATGAGCATGACCGCGGAGGGAAATAGCTTGCGCGAGCTGATGAAGAGCGATCCCGGCGGCATGCTCGGCACGGCGGCACCGGCGGCGAGTGGGGCTTTTCCGCTGCTGATCAAGGTCCTCGACGCTCGCGAAACCCTCAGTGTGCAGGTGCATCCGGACGATGAAACGGCGGCCGCCGGGCATGGCGAAGCGAAGTCGGAGGCCTGGTATGTTCTCGCGGCGGCACCGGAAGCCTGCGTGTATCACGGCTTCAAGGCCGGAGTTTCAAGGGCGGAGGCGGAGGCATCCCTGACCGACGGAAGCATAGCGGATAAGCTCGAAAAAATTCCAGTGCGCGCAGGCGACATCATCTATGTCCCCGGCGGTACGGTGCATGCCATCGGAGCGGGCTGCCTGCTGCTCGAGGTACAGCAAAACTCCAACACCACCTTCCGCATTTTCGACTGGAATCGCACCGGAGCGGATGGCAAACCGCGCGAGCTTCACCTTGAGCAATCGCGCCAAGTGATTCATTGGGAACGACTTGAGGATGGTACACCGGTCAACCGGGGCGATTGCCACACGCCCTATTTCTCCATGCTCCCGCGCGAAATTAATGCTATGTCCCTCTCCGTGGTCGACCCGGCGGGCGGATTTACGGTGATATTTGTCGAGGCCGGGCCGGTGCTTCTGAGTACCGGTGGGGACACACAATCCTTGCCCGCCGGCACAACCTGGCTCCTGCCCGCGGCGGTGGGGGATGCGGAGCTGCAGGCGGCCGATGACGCACACGCGAAGGTGGTGCTCATCCGGGGCAGGCAGGCGGCTTAATGAGATTCCGTAATTACCTCGCCTTGGGAGCGTTGGCCTGGTGGCTGTCGCTTTTGGCAGGCGCGAGCGGCGAGACGTATACCTTACTCCATGCCTCCCGCTTCGACACCGGAACCCTAAGCGACATCGGTCGACAGGTATTCGCACTTGAACCGGACAGCCTGTTCGCGCGGAACGAGCATTTTTACCTACTGGCCCCCGACCGCGAAACCCTTGACGCCATGGCCGCGGAGTCGACATTTGCCTACGAGGGTATTCGCCGCATATTTCGCGGTGAATATGACGCAGAGCCCGCGCTGCTCGCCATGATCCGTAATTCCTCAACCTGGGATGCGCTGGCCAGCGAGCATGGCTTGCGCGAAGACGGGCTGGCGGTGCAAACCGGACGCGAGCTGTATTTCAAGGACGATGATGCGATGCGTGTACGTCCCGACCGCATCTTTCACGAAATCGTGCATCTCCGGCTGCGGGAGCTGCACGGTGAGGCGTTGCCGCTATGGCTGGACGAGGGGCTAGCCAATCATTACGGCTGGTTTCACGCGGTCGAATATAACCGCCTTCGCGGCATAGAACTGACGCGTGAGTTTCCTGCTTTGGAAGAGCAGGAACTTTTCACGCTGCAGGACGTACTCGCGATGCGCGATTATCCGGAAAGCCCGGCGCGGGCGAAGATTTTTTACCGGCAAGCGGAAGTAATGGTGCGGCTACTGGATGAGCGATTCAGCCGCGGCGAGATGGAGCGGTTTGTGGAAAGCTTTCGCCAGGGCTCCGTACTGGATAAAGAACTGGAAGCTGTTATGATGGAAAAACTGCGCGAAGAAAGTTTGCAGCCAAACATCGATTAATTCACATGAGTGCTGAAAAGAAGTCATCCGCCCCTGAGAGCAATGTTTTTCTGATCGCCGGCTCCGATGAATTCGAAGTCAGTCGTCGCGCACGCCATCTGGCTGACCAGCTTTGTCCGGAGGCAGATCGCGCCTTCGGGCTGGAAGTGGTCGATGCCGCTTGCGACACCGTGGATGAATCCCTCGCTGCCATCCGTAGCGCCCTAGACGGCTTGCGCACGGTCGGATTTTTTGGTTCATCGAAATTGATCTGGCTGCGAGATGCCTCGTTTCTCTACGACAGCCGCCCCGGCAAGTCCGCGCAGGTCAAGGAAGCGCTGGCCGGTCTGGGCGAGGAAATCAAGGCCGGCCTTATGCCCGGCGTCCGCCTGCTCATCAGCGCCGCGCAAATCGACAAGCGCACCTCGTTCTACAAGATCCTGACCAAGCATGGCGCGGCGCAATTTTTTGACCTGCCCGAGAAGTCCTACAAGTGGGACGCCCACGCCGAGACGGTGCTGCGCGGCCTGCTGGATGAAGCCGGTCTGCGCGCTCGCCGCGATGTCATTCAGCTCATCGTACAGCGTGCCGGACCCTATGCGCGCCAGCTCAACATGGAAGTGGAAAAGCTGGTGCTTTACCTTCGCGGCCGCAAGGATGTGACCGTCGAGGATGTCGTGACTATGGTGTCGCCCGCCCGCGAGCATGCCTACAACGAACTCACCGATGCCTTCAGCCGCGGCGAGCTAGGGAATGCCTTGTCGGTGTGCCGGAAATTGCTCTTTCAGAAGGAACAGCCGGTGGGTTTGATGATGGGATTACAACAGCGCGTGCATGACTTGTTGGTCTACCGCACCGCGCTTGACCGCCGCTGGGCGGTCATCACCGGGAGTCCCGACTGGCCCAAGGTGGAGTGGCCGGGCTCGCCGGAGGCTGAGGAATTTTTCTCCTGCCTGAGTAACGATCCGCGCCGCGCCAATCCGTTCTGGGCGGGCATGCTGGCCAAGCAGGCGAAGCAGTTCTCACGTAAGCGCTTGGCCGCCATGCAGCGCACGCTGGTTGAGATTCAAGGGCAGATGACCGGCGGCGTCGCGCCAGCGGAGTTTCTTATCGAGTGGGCGCTCATCAAGACGATTGGGCGGGAGGCGGCGTGAGCAAACTTGCCGCCATAATCGTCACACTCGTTGCGCTGGGCGGTACGAGCCGGGCGAATCCGTCCTTCGAGCAAGCTTACGCATCCGCCCCGCCGCCACCCGCCGCCAGCAATTTGTGGTTCGAGGTGGGGGAGCAAGTCATCTACAACATTTACTGGGGCGTAATTCATGTCGGCACCTCACACGTCACCACCGACTGGGTAACCTACGAAGACGGTCGCACCCTGTTGAGTATTCGTTTCGAGAGCCGCAGCAACAAGGCGATCGCCATGATTTATCCGGTTGAGGATGTGCAGCATACCCTCATTGATCCGGAAAGCTTTCTGCCCGTAGTGTCCTATAAAAAATCACGGCAAGGCCGCCGCCGCTATAACGAAATTACCCGCTTCGATCACGAGGCGGGCAAGGCTTACTGGGAGTCCGTAGAGAAAGAGAAAAAGCTCACCGTGGACATCGAGTCCGACACACGGGATTTGATTTCGTTGATGTATCTGACCCGCTCCCGGGAATTGGAGGTCGGGTCGGAAGAGACTATGCGCGTGTTCACGAGCGAAAAGATCTACGATCTATTTCTTAAGGTGCCGCGCAAGGAACCTGTGAAGCTAAAACACTACGGTGAAGTCGAAAGCTTGCTAATTGATCCGGAAGCGGCCTTCGATGGTTTGTTCGTGCGCAAAGGAAAAGTCTACCTCTGGATTTCCGACGATGATCGTCGCCTCTGCACGAAAATCGACGCCGAAGTCCCGGTGGCCAGAGTGCACATCGAGATCGACCGTGTGCTCGGCCCTGGCGACGATTTCTGGGTGAAAGCTGGGGAGGAATCGCCGGAGGCGGAGAACCGTAATCGCGGACGCTCGTCGTTTCGTAGATAGGATTATTTCTGTACGCGGGTATGATGTCTCGTGAAGAAATAAGGTTGGCGGGCTATTAATTTACCCCTGATGGCTTACCTTGTGGATATGCATGTACTCACCACATGGCTGTTATTCTTCTCCGGCGTATCATTTTTATCGTACGGCGTAAGCTGCCTGCTTACCCGTAAAATGAAAACGGAATTCGTTCGATTTGGCCTGGCCCGTTTCCGGATGTTGGTGGGCTGGTTGGAAGTGGCAGGGGGCGCGGCTCAAATGGTCCATGGATTCTTTCCCGGCCGCGCGATGGTCGCCACCGGCGGACTGTGCCTGCTTATGCTGCTGGGCGTGGTCACCCGGATTAGGATTGGCGACTCCCTGCTGGCTATGTCGCCCGCCTTCGGCTTTATGGCGTTGAACGCCTGGTTGCTTTTCTTGCTTATCCGGCCGTGAATGCCACGAAAAGCGAGAGCAACAGCATTACGAGCGATGGTAACGTTTTCTTGAAGGTGTCCTTCACCTTGAGATGCATGCTAACCGCACCCGCCATAAGCACGGCCATGGCGATGGCGGCAGGTTGGACAACTTGAGGAAACCAAGTTCCTGCCATCAGCGCGATGGCCAGGCCGACCTTCAACACACCGATGCCGTACATGAACCCAACCGGCAACCCATAAACGGCAAATTCCTCTTTCATGTTGCGCGCATTACCACCGCGGTAGGCGGTAGCCAGTTTGGCCCTGATGAGCCACACATTTAAAATGCCCAAACCGATAATCCACTGCGCTGCGAGGGTTGCTGTGTTCATGATTTTTCTCCTTGCGGGGAATTAACCCATAAACCTGGTTGAACAAAAAGGCTTAAGTTAGAGGTTTATCCGTTTTCCATTTCTGCGCTCGCGCTCAACAACTCACCATCCTCGACTTCGATCCGGACGAGCATGGGGCGGCAACAGACCTGGCAGTCTTCAACATACGACTGGTCGCCCGCCGAGGTATCCACGGCGATCTCGAGCTCCTGCCAGCAGTAGGGGCATTGGACGATGGTAGTGGAGGTCATGAAAATTTGTGCCGAAGACATTATTGCCAAGGTTGTAAGATCGGCACCTTACCAACGATGTCGAACTTTATCGATGGTAAACGGGTCTGTCGCCAGCATGACCAGGTCGGCGAGTTTGCCGGGCTCCAGCGTGCCTCTGTGCTGTTCCGCGAAGCTTGGTGAGGCTGCATAATTGATAAACAAAAAAGCGGAAGGGCATTTGCCGCTTCCGCTTTGCAGAGCACCGGTTAGGGCGATCCTTGATCAGCCGAATTCGTCGTAGGCGATTTGCTCTTTTTCGACGCCGAGGTCGAATAGCATTTTGTTGACGGCGGCGATCATGGGCGGGGGACCGCACAGGTAGAACTCGATTTCGGTGGGGTCTTCGTGGTTCTTCAGGTAGTTATCGAAGAGCACCTGGTGAATAAATCCGGTGTAACCTGTCCAATTGTCCTCGGGACGGGGTTCGCTCATCGCGACATTCATCTGGAAGTTCGGGAAGCGCTTTTCGAGATCGCGGAAATCCTTCTCGTAGAACATCTCGTTAGGGGAGCGTGCACCATACCAGAAGCTGATCTTGCGGGAGGAGTTGTGGGTATCCAACAAATCCATGATATGAGCGCGCAGCGGAGCCATGCCGGCACCACCACCGATGTAGACCATCTCTTTATCGGTATCCTTGGCGAAGAATTCGCCGTAGGGACCACTAATCCAAACCTTGTCGCCCGGCTTGAGGTTGAAGATGTAGCTGGAAGCCTTGCCGGGTTGCACGCCGGGCATGTTGGGAGGAGGGGTGGCGATACGCACGTTCAGCATCACGCAATTTCCCTCGGCCGGATGGTTGGCCATGGAGTAGGCACGGAAGCAGGGTTCATCGTTCTTGGCCTTGATGTCCCAGAGCTTGAAGTGATCCCAGGCGGCGCGGAAGCGGTCCTCGATCAAGAAGTCCTTGAAGGAGAGTTCATACTTGGGGATGTCGATTTGGATATACCCGCCAGCCTTGTGGTTGAGGTCCATGCCGGGCGGCAGGTCGACAATAAATTCCTTGATGAAGGTGGCTACGTTGTGGTTGGAACGAACGGTTCCCTCGAACTTCTTGATTTCGAGCACTTCGTCGTGCACATGAATCTTCATGTCATTCTTGATTTTGACCTGGCAGCCAAGACGCATTCCTTCGCGGGCTTCAGTCTTGTTGATGTGTCCGGTCTCGGTGGGGAGAATCGAGCCGCCGCCTTCTAGAACCTGACATTTGCACATGGCGCAGGTTCCACCTCCACCGCAAGCAGAGGGGAGGAATACGCTTTCGTTGGACAATGCGGACAGCAGGGTTGTACCCGGTTCTACCTCTATGACTTTTTTCCCGTCATTGATATCGATCTTGATGGTGCCCGCCGGTTGTAACTTTCGTGAGGCGATCATCAGGCCGATGACGAGGGTGAGAATTACGCCGGTGAAGACAATCACGCTGGCGCCCACATAGGTGGGATCAAATACGGCAAGCGTCGTGAGGTTGGCGAACATGGCAATTTCTCCTGTGTTTTACAAAGATATACCGGAAAAGCACAAAAATCCAATGGCCATGAGGCCGGTGAGAATAAAGGTCATGCCGAGGCCCTTGAGGCCGTCGGGAATGTGCGAGTAGCGAATCTTTTTACGAATTGCGGCGAGGGCGACGATGGCGAGGAAGAAGCCGAAGCCGGACGAAAAACCAAATACCGCGGACTCGATCAGCGTGTACTGTCGCTCTACCATAAACAAGCTGCCGCCGAGAATGGAGCAGTTCACAGTGATGAGCGGAAGGAAGATGCCAAGCGCGTTGTAGAGCGGGGGGAAGTATTTGTCCAAAGCCATCTCTACGAGCTGCACGGCGGAGGCGATCACCGCGATGAAACAGATGAAATTGAGGAAGGACAGGTCCAGCGCGGCGAGGGCGGGATTACCGGTCCAGGCGAGAGCGCCGTCGCGCAGCAGGAAGTGGTGAATCGCCCAGTTCAGCGGGGCGGTAATGCCTAGCACGAAAACGACGGCAAGACCTAGACCGCTGGACGTTTCCACCTTCTTGGATAGGGCCAGGAAGGAGCACATTCCAAGGAAGAAGGCGAGAACGATGTTCTCGATGAAAATGGCTTTAACCGCGAGGTTGATGAGTTCCATGTTGGTGTTCCTTAATCAGCTTCAAACTTTTTAATGATGGTGCGCTGGGCCCAGATGATTAGGCCGATGATAATGAAAGCGCCGGGAGCGAGCAGGGCGAGCCCGTTGCCGATGTAACCTTCAGGCATCAAGCTGTAACCAAACCAAGTACCCGACCCAAGAATCTCGCGCATGGAAGCTACAGTGAGCAGAACCGCACTGTAACCCAGGCCGTTGCCAATCCCGTCCAGCAAGGAGGGAACCGGCGGATTTTGCATGGCATAGGCCTCGGCACGACCCATGACTATACAGTTGGTGATGATGAGTCCGACAAACACACTGAGCTGGCGGCTGACATCGAACAGGAACGCCCGTAAAAACTGGTCGGCCATGATCACCAGCGAGGCGATAACGGCCATTTCAACAATCATGCGGATTTTTCCGGGCGTGACCTTGCGCAATAAAGACAGAATGAAGTTCGAGAAGGTCAGCACCACGGTGAGGGCTACACACATCACGGCGGCAGTTTCCATCTTGACCGTTACGGCCAGGGCGGAGCAAATACCCAGCACCTGAATGGTGATGGGGTTGTTGTCGGATAAGGGATCTATCAGGATTTCTTTGGTCTTGGCCATGGTCAGGTTCCCCGGATGCGGCTGAAGTACTTGTCGTAAAAAGCGATGTCGCGGTTCATAAACTCGTTGAGACCGTTACCGGTCATGGTCGCTCCGCTCATGCCGTCGACCTGATAGCTGCTGTCGTCTGGAGCTTGACCCTTGACGACTTCAAGCTGAACCAAACTGCTTCCATCGTGGATGATCTTGCCGCCGAACTGGCTCATGAACCAATCGGCGGACACTTCACCACCCAGGCCGGGGGTTTCGCCGTGTTTGTAGAAAGTCACGCCAATAACCGTGGCAAGGTCACGATCGAGCGCGATGTAACCATTGACAATAGACCACAATCCCATGCCGGAGGTCGGGAAGGCGTATTTGACCGGCTCTCCGCCTTCCTTCCAGATGTATAGGGGCAACAAGGAACGGGTGACGTGTGTGCGCTCTTTGGCTTCAGCCTTGAGCACGTTCGGGTCGGGGCTTTCGACAACGTCGCCAGTGCTCTTGTCCACGTACACTTCGGAAATGTTTTCCGAAAAATATCGATCGACATCCTCTTTGGGAAGCTTGGCGCCGGTTTTGTCGATGGTTTCTATGCCAAAGGCCTTGAGCACATTCATCTTGCGGTCAAGCTCGACCGCGATGTCCTGGCGCTCTTTGAGCACGGTGGCGGTGGCCGACAGCACCAGGCTGCAAACCACGCAAATAATGCTGGCGAAGGTAATGACTCGTACGTCTTCTTTACGCATGGCTGAACTTCCTCAAATAAGCTTTGCGCTGGCGGATATGGCCCTGCACGACCATGTGATCGATAAGCGGGGCCATGACATTCATGAACAAGATCGCGAGCATGACACCTTCTGGATAGGCGGGATTCGTGACGCGAATCAACACGATAAGCGCTCCGATAAGTCCGCCGTAGATCCATTTGCCGCGGTCGGTAGCGGCGGCGGAAACCGGATCGGTGGCCATAAAGACGGTACCGAACGCGAAGCTGCCCATGACCATGTGATAGTAAAAAGGAAGCTGAGTGAAGCCTTTGTATTGATCGCCGGGGAGAAGATTCAAGAGCGAGGACATGACAATCAAGCCAACTACGCTGCCTGCCATGATGCGCCAGGAGCCGACTCCGAATCCGATGAGGATGGCTGCACCAATTAAACAGCCAAGCGCGGAGGTTTCCCCGATACTACCCCCCATGGTACCGATGAACATCCGCAACCAGGTGAAACCGGCATAATCGGAGTTGTGCAGTGCGTCGAGCACGCTCGCGCCAGCAGGAACCAGCGCGGCCACGGCCAGCGGAGTGGCGCCGGTGAAGCCTTCAATCAGACCGGTTCCGTCAGCGACAACTTTAGTCCAAACTGTGTCACCGGTAATTTGTACGGGATACGCGAAGAACAGGAAGGCGCGGGCGGTGAGGGCGGGGTTCAACACGTTAAAACCGGTTCCGCCGAAGATTTCCTTGCCTACCACAATACCGAAGGAGATGCCGAGGGCGACCTGCCAGAGCGGGATGGTGGGGGGGAGGGTGAGCGGGAAGAGCAGACCGGAAACGAGGAAGCCCTCGTTAATCGGATGTTTCCGCACGATGGCAAAGCCGACTTCCCAGAGACCACCCACAATGTAGGAGGTCAGGATAATCGGCATGACGATCAAGGCACCCTGCAGCATGTTGGAGACGAAGCCAGTATTGCCGGTTTGATTGACCGTATTGAACTGCATGCCGACATTCCACATACCGAAAAGAACCACCGGAATCAGGGCGAGCACCACGGTGATCATGGTGCGCTTGATGTCGAGGGCGTCGCGCACGTGAGGCGCGCCATGGGTGACTTCGGGAGGCGTGAAGAAAAACGTGTCCTGTGCCTCAAACAACGGATACATCCGCTCTGCTTTGCCGCCCTTCTCGAAGTTGGGGCGAATTTTATCGTGTAAATCGAGAATAAACTTCATTAGATGCCTTCCTTCTCAACTTGATCCAAACCTTTGCGAATGATGCTGCATAAATCCATTTTCGAAGGACAAACGAATGCCGGAAGGGCAAAGTCCTCGGGGTCGGTCTCGAGCAATCCCAGCGAGATGGCCTCATCCGCATCATGCGCCAACACAGCACGCACCAGATAATCGGTCATGATGTTCATGGGAACGTACTTGTCGTAAAGCCCGGTCAATACCATGGGGCGAAGTTCGCCACGCTGGTTGGTGCCGAGGGCCCACTCTTTTTTCTTGTCCCAACCAAACCACTTGGAAACGAAAGTGCGCGAGGCGCTGAGGCGATTGTGTCCGGGGCCGAGCCAGCCGATAAAATGCCGTTCGCGGTCCTCGGGGAGTACGGTCAATGCATCATCATAAAAACGCAGGGCACCGTCAGCGGCCACCTTGGTACCGGCCAGAATGTCGCCTCCGATGACGCGCATCTCATGCTTGTCGGTGTTGGCGGAAATCAGCTTGTCGATCCTGGCGCCGAGGCGGACGCGGTAGTGACGATTGCTTCCTTTCAGCACGCCGGGTCCTGCGAGGGTGATGACGCGATGAGTCGGATACTCGCCATTTAACAGCAGCTGCCCGATAAGTGCTACATCCTGGGCCTTGATTGACCAAACGGTGTCACCAGGGCTGATGGGGTCGATGTGATGAATATGAACACTGGTGTTGCCGGCGGGGTGTGGACCAGTGAAGGAGTGAATTTCGGCGTTTTTCGCATCTTTCAACGCGGAAATATTGTCTTTCGCGCCGTCGAGGCAGAGGTGGACCTTGCGGTCGGTCAGGCGCGAGAGGGCGTTAAGGCCGGCCTGAAAGGCCAATTCGTGTCCTTTCAGGGCGATGTTGGCATCGGGGTGAAACGGCGCGGTGTTCATCGCGTTCACAAAGATGGACTTCGGGAGCACGGAAGCGTCGGCCATGCGTGAGAACGGCCGGGCTACCAGGAGGGCGATGAGGCCGGTTTGCTGAAGCAATTCAAGCAACTCGTGACGATCAGCACCTAAAAGTTGGTCGATGCTGTACTTTTTGAAAGTTAGGGCTTCATCGCCAGCCGATGCATCGATGACGATACTCTCGATAACGCGTTTTTTTCCGTAGTTTATCTGCGCGATGGTGCCAGCAGCGGGCGAGCAGACATTGAATGAGGGGTTTTTCTTGTCGAAGAAAACGGGCGATCCGCGTTTAACGCTTTCACCTTCTTTGACATGAAGCCGCGGTTTCGTTCCGACGTATTCAGTCGGGTAAATCACAAACTGCTCGCTACCGGGTGCATCGCTGATCAGCGGCTCGGGAGCTCCGGCCAGCTTGATATCCATACCCTTGTTTATCTTGAATGTCGCCATAGAAGCCTTCCTGAAAAGATGCCAACCTGAATGTCGCGAAACATTAAAGGCGGAATAAGATACTCAGGGCGACCTGATTGTCAATGCGGCACGACTGGCCAAATGAATTCTAAATGAACGGGGGGTCAGGAGGCATTGAACTGCAGGTGCAGGTCAAGCGCGGGCTGCATATCGGTGTGCATGAAATCGCGCCAGCCATTTTGCGCCGTAGGCCAATCAGCCAGCATTTCCTCCGCTTTCGCGCAGAGTCCAGCTACGTACATGGAAGGGTCGTGCTGGTTATCGTGATTGGCGGTCACGGCCGTGGTTTTATGACGGGCTTCGTCGCTTCCATGGGATTTGCCGGATTGTTCGGAGGTTCCCTTGGCATCAAGGATGTCGTCGGCTAGCTGATAAGCGGTCCCCAAATAGTAGCCGGCCTCTTTGAGCGCCGCACAGAGGGTGGCGTCGCGTCCTCCGCAGGCATAGGCGGCGAATGCAAAGAGTGCGCCGGTCTTGCGACGGGCGATACGAACGCAATTATCCCACGTGGCTTCGGTGTTGCGGAGGAGCAGCTCCTGCTCGGATTCCGCATCGCATACCTCGCCGGTCATCTTGATCAATTGGCGGGTAAGCAGGGTGTCTTCGACCTCACTTACAATGTCGAGAGCCTTGAAGAGCATGAGGTCGCCGACCAGGATGGCGCCGGGGATACCGCGCTCGACCCAGAAGGTGGGAACGCCGCGGCGCAAATAGCCGCCGTCGATGACATCGTCGTGTAGCAGGCTGGCCGCGTGAATCATCTCAACTGCGGCAGCGGCGTGAAGGAGGGTGTTTCGGGGAACGCCGACAGATGCACCAACACGCATGATGAGGCGAGACCGCAACATTTTCCCGCTGCTGACCAAGGTCTTGCAGTCCTTGGCGAGGTGGCGAAGAACCGTGTCCGCAAGGGATTCGGCCATAAGGGCCTTGACCTCATCGAGGAACACCTCCATCTCGCTGCTGTTGTTTGCTGTCATAGATAACCTGTCAGAATATGCACCGGGGTAGTCGGCCTGTCAAAGTAATCGGAATTTTAGCCCTGTTGGATTAGCTGTCTAAAGTCCAGGCATGCTTTTGGCATTTTTGATGTTTTCTGTGGCGAAGATTTACCCGCATCTGAAATAATGTGCGGTCAAGCATAGGAAAGGAATACAATGATGAGCGTAATCAAACGGTGTTTGGCTGGTGTGGTGATATTGAGCGTTGCGGGGGCCGGAGCTCAGGCGGAAAGCAGCGATGGTTTTAAGCACACCCTTAGCCTGGGGGCGACCCTGACCGACGGCAACTGCGA
>JBMTVS010000030.1:0-16656 GCA_049451655.1 Kiritimatiellia bacterium
CCACGGTGGTTACGTTGCCATCCTCGCCATTCCATCCCGCCGAGCGGTCGGTATTGGCAAAATTACCGGCGGATCCGGCAGACCCCGCCCCCGAGGCGTTGGCGAAACTATATCCAGGTTTCGTGTCTGATTGCGTCGCGTAAGACCAGTAGCCGGCGCTGGCGCTACCGCCTTTGTAATAGGCCGCCTTGTACCATTCATCCTCGGTCGGCAACCACCATTTCGCGCCCGGGTTTTTCGCAACCAGAGGACCCGCCGCAGCACCGTTTAACGTATACGCGCCATCATCAACTACCGCCGCGCCAAGCGCGGATGACGCATAATTTGAAGCGCCATGATGCATCCAATTCGCAAACCGGAGCATCGCGTAATACGTCACAAAGATCACCGGCTTGTCCGCCATGTTGGCTTTAGCGTCATACTTCGCGCCGTCGGAATTGCCCGCACTGAACGAGATGCCCCCGCATGCTTCGGTGCTCATGCTGATGTTGTAGAGCTTGGCCGTGTTGATGCCGTCCGGATCGACCGCATTCAGGAAAACGGCGTACTCACCGTTCTTCACCTCAAACGTACCGATGCGAAACGCATCGGAAACCGCTCCGAAGCCCGTGAGCGGATCGGCATGATTTCCCGCATCGCCTACCGGCATTGTCTCCATGGTGAATTGGGCCAACGAGGTGGTTTGGCCAAGTAGCGCAAACAAGAAAAACGCCCTGATAAAGTTTTCCAATGCCTGGAAAATTCGCCCGCGCGTTTTTCCAATCCCTGGAAAAACCTTACACTGGCCCGCTCCCATCCAAGTACCCAGGCCCAAAAAAAGAGCGGATCCAAAGGATCCACTCGACCTACACGCTAAAAATAAAACGCGCATACAACCTCATTCAAATGTATGCGCGTAGATTATCCGGTCGCCGTCTACCGTCCAGAAGTTTTTCGGACCGGAGTCACACCAACCGCACCCCCTGTACGCTCCTGGCGTTTGGTCCGCCTGTAAAGCCGCCTCAACCCGCCGCAACAACACCAGCGGGCCGGGCTGCCGCTGGTCGGGCCCCGGCTGCGTCGCGGCCCGAGAGGCAGCAGTTTACGGGGCAGACGTCATGCTTGGGCGGACGGCTGCCGATGGTGCGCTTGGGTTTGGCGGGATCCATGCGTTCCTCGATGAGTTCGGCGATCATGGAGACGAAGAGCGGATGAACTCCGGGCGTGGCCGCGCGGCGCAGGGTGATCCCCAGCTCGTCGCACAGCTCCTTGGCCTCGTGGTCGAGATCAAACATGACCTCCATGTGGTCGGAAATAAAACCGATGGGATGAATGATAATGTCCTTAACCCCTTGTTGATCGTGCAGCTCCTGAATATGGTCGCAAATATCCGGCCCCAGCCAGGGCTGATGCGGCGGTCCGCTGCGGCTCTGATAAACCAGCTTCCAGTTCTTGATGCCCGCCATCTCCGCTGTCAACTCGCAAGCATTTTGAAGCTGGACAGCGTAATCGCAACGGTCGGCCATGGTTTGCGGAATGCTGTGGGCGGTGAAGGCGGTATGGACTGCATCACGACGATCTTCGGGAAAACTATTGCGCACGTTTGCCCAGTTTTCCGCGCAGACTTGTATGAAATCCGGATGGTTGTAGTAGACGCGAATCTTGTCGAAGGCTGGCCCCTCCTCGCCCAGCGCCTCACAGGCCCGCATCATATCCTCGCGGTATTGGCGACAGCCGGAATAACAACTGAAACCGGAGGTGACGAAGGCCAGAAACTTCTTCACGCCGGTATCCTTCATCTCTTTGACGATATCACCCACAAAAGGCGTCCAATTGCGGTTACCCAGGTAAACCGGGAGGTTTATCCCGCGGCGCTCCAACTCGCTCACTAAAGCGTCGCGGAGCAGCCGGTTCTGCGCGTTGATGGGGCTAATGCCATCGAACATCTCGTAATGATGCGCGACCTCGCGCTTGCGCTCTTCCGGAACGCCACGCCCCCGCAGCACATTGTCCAAAAAAGGCATTACGTCATTCATACCTTCGGGACCGCCAAAGGACATGATCAGAATCGCGTCATAGATGTTTTTCATAGAACATACTATGCCGCAGCAAGACCTGTTTTGCAACGGGCCCATATCGTCCATGCCCCCGGCGCGAGCTAACCCACATTTAACCGCTCGCTCGTCATGACTTGACGCGGAATTTATTTCCTGTGTCCATGCCAGAGGACAAGGCAGCGCAAAACAAGAAGAGTGATGGCGGCCTGCGAAACGTTTTCATCAACGCACTGGCCGCCTGGCCTGACTTTATTGTCTCAATCTGGCGCGCGCGACCAGGCGGATGGCGATCCCTTGCACTGTTGCCAGTGGCCTTCTTTGTCTGGCTGTTTCACTGGTGCTGCCTCCTGCTCGACGAAATCTTTTTTCCGTCTTACCGCCATGTGAAAATCAAACGGCCACTCTTTGTTATTGGCCCGCCGCGCACCGGTACCACCCACCTGCACCGGGTCATGGCTGCGCACGAGGAAGCATTCACCACGACCCGCGCGTGGGAGCTTTTTCTGGCACCTTCTGTCCTGCAAAAGAAAATCTTCCGGTTCATTGGGCGCGGGGACCGGTTCTGTGGAGGGTGGATAAGGCGGTTAGCGGAAAAATGTGAACGATCGTTCACTTGTGATACGGATCATCTCCATAAAAGCTCACTTATGCAGCCCGAGGAGGATTTTTACCTTCTTTTTCTGGCGCTTGCCTGTCCCGCGCTCATCGTCGCGCTGCCGCATCACCAGCGCTCCTGGCAAGCGGCCATGTTTGACGATGTGCCGCCCCGCGTGCGCCAGGGATGGCTGGAATTGTATCGTCGCTGCCTGCAAAAACATCTTTTCGTCTTCGGCGGGGGCCGCCGTCTGTTGAGTAAGAACGCTTCGGCAAATCCATGGCTCAAGGATCTCGCCCATACTTTTCCAGAGGCCACCTTCGCAGTCTGCTCGCGCGATCCGTCCGAGGCCATCGCCTCCATGAATAGCCTCGCGGAAAATATAAGGGGCAATTTAGGTGTTCGCGAGACCTGCGCGCACTCCGCGCTCACCGGGCTAATGCATCATCATTATGCCTGCCTGCAGTGCATCCTTCCGGAAATGCCAGACGACCGATGGTTCATCGTTCCTATCGAGGCCATGCGCCACGAATTGGATGCCACGGTGCGCGCGTTGTGCACACATGCCGGCGTTGATATTACGCCCGCCTTCGCCACTATTATCAAAGAGGCTTCCATCGAGGCCGCAAGCTATCGCAGCGGGCATCATTACCGCATTCACAGAACGGATTTCACATCCAACGCGATGGGCAAGGTCTGGCAATTTATTCGACGAAGTGAATCATCCATGGCTGCGCGGGGGACTTCCGTGTGATTGCTCCATTAGCCAGCGCGAGGTCAATATCATCCCGCACTACCCATGGCACCCGCGTCATGGTCCTCTCCGATGCCATTCCCGAGCGCAACGGTGTCGGCTCCTACTACCGCGACCTGATGGGCTATCTCGCTACGCATGGCGTGCAAATGGAGATGATTCCGGCGAAGGCCAACTGCTGCTTTCGGGCCCCCGGCATTTCCTTTCGTCTGCCCGGCGACTATACCCAGCGTCTCCACGTCCCGAACGTCGCGCGCATCATGCGACGTATTCACGAGCATCGTCCGGACGTCATCATCGCCCCGACCGTGGGCCCCTTTGCGCTGCTTGCCCTGATGCTGGCCCGCCGCCACAGCATCCGTCTCGTGGTGGGTTACCATACCGCCTACGACAAGCTCGCCCGTCTCTACTGGAGGGGGTCGCGCGCCTACATCAGCAGCCGCTACCTCGAGGGAGCCAGCCGCCTGCTCATCCGCGCCGCCGATGCCGTGGCCGTCAACACGCCGGAGATGGCCGACGAAGCCTGGCGTTTCGGCGCATCGAATGTGGTATGCATCGGCACCACGCTGGCGTGCTCCTTCATCCAAACCCCGCTTGCTCCCCCGCCCCGCAGCTTGAGCAACATTCTCTTCGCCGGACGCCTCGCCGCCGAGAAAAACCTCGAGGCCCTCATGGATGCCGCCGCCACTTGCCCGCAATTTCAGTTCACCATCGCCGGCGATGGCCCCTTGCGACCCGCTCTCGAGGCGCGCGCCCGCGCCCTGCCGAACGTACACATGCCCGGCTGGCTTAACCGCGAGCAGTTGCTGGACAAAATGGATGCTGCTGATCTCATCGTTCTGCCCTCTCACATCGAGTCTTTCGGCTCCGTCGCATTGGAGGGTATGGCTCGCGGACGCCTTGTGCTGGTCTCGCCACGCTGCGGCATCGCCGCCTGGCCCGAACTGGCGGCGGGGCTTTACTGTCAGGGCGAAAACGAATCGCTCGCCGCCGCATTCACCCGCATCGCCGCCGCCAGTCAACCTGCCATCGCAGCGAAGAGTCGCGCAGCCCGTCTCGCCACCGAGGCGCTCAACGACGCCACCATCGGGCAATGGCTCGATCTGCTTGAGCGCAAAAACATAGTCCGGTCATGATCGCGCAAGCTCAACCCGCCGGGCTCCGGCTAAATATTTCCATCCACGACGTCATGCCGGAGACCATGGACCAAACGGCGCACCTGCTCGAATTCCTCGTCCGCCACGGAGTACCTTCCGCCATGCTGCTTGTCGTACCGGGACGTGCCTGGCGGCTGGAACAAATCGAGCAATTGCGGGCATGGCAGGGCGCGGGCTGTGAGCTTGCTGGACACGGGTGGACCCATGAGGTCGGTCATTTCGGCTCATGGTATCATCGCCTGCACGGCCTGCTCATTTCGCGCAAGGTGGCCGAGCACCTCGTGCTGGACGAGGACGGAATCGCCGAACTCATCCAGCGCAATCACGAATGGTTTATACGCCATGATTTTCCGCCGCCCGCCTGCTATGTCCCCCCCGCCTGGGCCATGGGCCGCATCCGCCGCAGCCGACTTCGTGAGCTGCCGTTCACTACCTACGAATACCTCAGCGGTGTCTACCATGCCAGGACAGGCGTGTTCGAGCAGCAGGCGCTAGCTGGCTTCGAGGCGGACACCGCGTGGCGCGCCCTCGCCTTATCGGCCAGCAACCGCTGGCAAACTCGCGTCGCCCGACGAACCGAAAAGCTTCGCATTGCCCTCCACCCCCACGACCTCAGCCTCCGCCTCGCCCACACCATCCCCGCCCTCCTCCAAACGGGGACATAGACGTAGTCCCGGACGTAATCCAAGTCGTAACCCGTTGATTTCCAAGGGTTGGAGGTTTTTGTGACAGGTTTTTCCAATCATTGTAACGGCAGCTATGTCCCCGATAAAATTAATCGCTTAGCAGAGAACTATAGGGGATTGGATGATGCACCTATAGTGGTAAACACTTCGATTATTAGCTCGAGATTAGGTCGATGAATGAGCATGTTGACCCCATGCAAAGAGAAATCGACTTCAATGATGCCCCCCTGCTGGTAATCTGGGAAGTGACCCGCGCCCGTGAGACCGCTCACACGCAGGGACTTGGCTCGACGGAAAATCGCCGCGATCCGAACGAATTGACCACGGCCGCGGGCTACAGCCTCATCGACGACGTGGCCGCTATGGGCACCCCGCACATCATCTTTTCCGGAGGCGACCCGCTGCAGCGAAGCGATCTGGAAGCCCTCATTTTTTATGCCAAGGCGGCCGGTCTGCATGTCGGCACCATCCCTGCCACCACGCCCCGCCTGACCCGGGAAAGGTTGATGACCATCAAAGCAGCCGGCATCGACCAAATTGCCCTGAGCATCGATGGCGCTACCTGCGCCGAGCATGATGAGTTCCGGAACGTTGAAGGCTCATTTTACCACGCCATGAAGGGTGCTTCCTGGGCGCATGATCTAAATATCCCGCTACAGGCTAACACCGTATTCGGGGCCTGGAACGCGGATCGCTTCGACGAACTCGCCGAACTCGTTTCCAGTCTGGGTGTTGTTTTGTGGGAAATCCTCATGTTTGTTCCGACCGGCCGCGACAGCGAGTTGCAAGGCTGCTCGGCGGAACAAGTTGAACAGCTCTTCGCCAAGGTTCACAGCTTTTCGCGCACGGCCAACTTCATCGTCAAAATCACCGAGGGCCAGCATTACCAGCGGTATGCGGCCCAACACAAGAAATCCACCAGAGCCGGCAAGCGTAATCCGGGAAAAGCAGACTTAACGTCCTCCAAGGCGGTGCACGCCGGCAACGGATTCTGTTTTGTGGATCACGTTGGCGAAGTGTATCCGAGCGGATATCTGCCCCTGGCATGCGGCAATGTGCGCGATACGTCCATCATCGACATCTATCGGAATCACCCGGTCTTTCGCGACTTAAAGAATCCTGATCTACTTGAGGGCCGATGCGCCGAATGCACTTACAAAGATGTTTGCGGTGGTGGTTCCCGGGCCCGGGCTTACGCCATGACCGGAAATTTATTCGCTGACGACCCAGCCTGCGTTTACCGAAAGGAAACCGCAGCCGTCCAGAGCGATCTCATTCTTAATCGCCAGACCGCTTGACGGCTTTAAAGGCCCGCTCCAAGCGCGCGATCAACTCCGCCGCATCCTCAAGGCCGATAGAGAAACGCAGCAAATAGCGCGAAACCCCGCATTGTTCTGCCCAATCGAGTTCGTGATAGTGAGCGAGCAGGGTAAACGGGCAGCACAAGCTAAAGGAGGTGCCAAGATTAGGTCCCTTGCTAAATTCAAGATTATCGTAAAACAATGGCGTGGCTCGCTCGGCATCCTTTAGGACGATTGAAAACAGTCCGCCATATCCGCCACCGGGCTTCTTAAAGGAATCGTACACCTCGCGGTCGAGCGATGCGGGATAATACAACTGGTCAATTTCCTTGCGTCGCTCGAGCCATGCGCAAACAGCCTCCGTTGTCTTGTTAATACGCTGCATGCGCTCCATATAATCGCGGCTCTGCTGTTCCATTATCACCAGCGTTTCCGGCCAAGTGGTATCTTCGTACTCCCCGCGAAACGCCTTGTGCATGCCGCCAATGATCGGGCTCTGCGGATTGAGAATAACCGCGCCACCCATCACATCCCCCGCCCCGGTAAAAAACTTGGTCAAGCTGGTGACCACCACGTCCGCTGCGGCGAGCACATTTACGTTGGCCCAGCCCGAGACCGTATCATCAACCACCAGAGGCACTTCATGCCTGCGGGACAGCCTGGACAACGCATGCAGATCGGGACTGTGCAGCAGTGGATTCGAAGGAAACTCGCAAAGAATCCCGCCCACCTCATCAATGGTCATCATCCGGTCCAGGGCCCTTAGATCCGCCGTATTGCCGAGTGGAAAGAATATGGATCGAAATCCAAAATCCTGCTGGATCTTCAGGGTATCCACATACGGAAACCCAAACTGGGCACAGGCGCTATCCGGTTTCATGCGCATGAGCATGCGGTGCAACGTGTATATAGCCGCCATGCCGGACTTGAACAGAAATACATTATCCGGAGAAACCCCCGCGATGTGGCTGATGCGCTCTTTTATGGACCGCCGAGCCGCATCGGCATCCGGGCGTTGCTTGTTGCCGCTCAATATGAAGGCCGCCTGACGCGACGAGATGCCGTCGCCGCTGTGCCGCCAGTATTTAAGCGCCGCTACTTCCGCTTCCTCCGGAAAGAAAACAAGCGCCACGTTGTGCTGGGTCCAAAGTTTCACGCGCGCCTCATGACCGGACCAGGTCCTGATCAAACCTGCGCAACGTTTAGCGCCCGCCTCTGAAGGATAGGCATGGCAAAGCTCGCCGGGACGACCATACTTTTCCAGCGCCTCGGCGAAAAAATTCGCGCACAACTCCGGCACCACGAAGCGGGGGTAACCCGCCCGCAGTTTCTTCATAACCCGGGGCGACTTTTCCTCGTAGTCCACTACGTCCCGCCACGTTGGCAAGCACACCGAATTCGCATGCGGTGAGTCGGGCAAAGGTGTCCCCAGCCCGCTCGCCCGCCAGCAAGGGGCCCCCACGAGCCCTGGCGCGGAATTATTTAATGACGCTTTCAAACCAAATGACTATTCGAAAACCTGAAAAGTAGGCAGGTTTAACGTTTCAATCAATCGAAATCACGACCGCGCCCCTGAACCCGCCATGAGTCTGACTGGTTCTTTTTTGCGTGACAGGTTATGCTGGACCCAGTTGTTTGGAGATTGTCATGACCATCCTCGATATACGCTTTAGCGACTGGATTCAAAAAGGATTCGAACTGTTCACCACCAATTCGCTTATGCTCATCCTGAGCGGATTGGTCGCCGGAGCTATCAGTGCAGTTACGCTCGGCCTGCTCGCTGGCCCCATGCTGGCCGGTTTGGCCATTATTGTGCTTAATCTTATGGACAACCGCTTGGCCAAACCCACCGTCAACGACATATTCAAGGGTTTCGAATACTTCAAGGAAAGCATTCCGGTTACCCTGTTTTTTTACGCTCTATTCATTGTCGTCTGGCTCCTGCAACGAGTGCCGTTCCCCGGCCACATGGTTTCCGCCGTGGTCACCAGTGTTGGCGCATCACTAGCGGTGATGTCCGTCTTTCATTTGGTGGCCCGGAAAATCTCGCCGCTCGCCTCCTGGCGCAACTGGTTCGAACTTTTCAAGGTAAACTGGGGTCCCTTGCTGGGCTTCTTCATTCTCGCCGCCATCATCGGCGGGTGCGGCCTCATTCTGTTCGGCGTCGGATTGGTGGTGACCTTGCCGCTTTACTTTTGCATTCTGGGCATGGCCTATATTGCCATCAGCTCGCAAACCGCCGCGCTCTGAGTCGTCAGGAGAAACCCCCATGAACCGTCACGCCTACACCACCGCCCGCCAACACTGCACAGTCCGGCCGGCCATCGCGGCATGCTTGATGTTCATGCTGCTCGCGTTGACCTCGCTCTCGTCCGCGCAAAATCTTGTCGATACCTCGCCACCCCAAGGCGTAACTCTTTCCTTGTACGATGTCGGCCTTGGCCTTGTGAATGAGGCGCGTCGCGTCACCCTGGGCCCGGGCGAAAACACCATGATTATCCGCGACTTGCCGGTGCAAGCGGATCCGGCCAGCCTGTCCTTCTCCACCGTAACCCCGGCCGCGCCTTTTGAATTACTGGCGCAACGATTCCAGTATGACCTTGGCAGCCCCCGCGATCTTCTACGCCGGATGACCGGACAATCCATCACCATGGCCGGTAATGACGAAGCCATGCGCGAAGGCGTACTGATGGGCGGCCCCATTGAGGGAGAATCCGGTCCGGTTCTGCCGGTGCGCTCCAGCGAAGGCAATGCCTGGCGGATGCTCGGCATGGATGACATCGGCTCCGTGACATTTCCCTACGAGGAGGAGCTTTTCGCCAGCGAACCGCGCGCCCTCTGGACCGTGCGAGCCCGGCGCGAGGGCCCGCAGAACTTCCGCCTGACCTACCGCGTCGACGGCTTAAGCTGGCGCGCATTTTACGAGCTGGTTCTCACCGGCGAGCGCATGGAAGCCGCCCTCGACTCTCGCATGGAAATCGTCAACCATTCCGGCGGATCTTTTGAAAACGCCCGCGTTCGCCTGCTTACCACCGAGCGTGGACAGTCCGATCCCATTGTTAATCGCGAAGGCTATCTCCCGGAAAATCGCCCCGCCATGCGTTTCGCCTATGGGGCTGGACAGCCCTCCTTCGAACGCACGGTGGCCGCGCTCGCGCCCTCCGAGACCTACGAGCTCCCGCGCACTGTGGACCTGCCGCGCGACGCCACCGTCTACATACCCTACCTCCAGGCCGACACCACACCAGTGCGCCGCTTCTATGTCTACGACGGTGTTCGCTTCGACCGTTTCCAGCGCAACATTCGCACCGATTGGAACTATGGCACCGAGTACCACACGCAAGTCGAGCTACACCTCGAATTTACCAACGAGGAAAAGTTCGGTCTGGGCAAGGATCTGCCACCGGGCTGGTGCCGAGTCTACGAAAGGCGGGCTGACGGTATTGTGGATTTGATCGGCGAGGAGCCGCTGCTGGCGATTCCCGCCGGCGGCACGGGAACGGTTCGCGTTGGCCCGGCAATCGGCTTACGTGGCGAGCGTGAGCGCACCCGATACGAGGAAATCCGGCCGCATCACGTCTACGAGGAATCCTTTCAGATCCGCTTGAGCAACGATACGGAAGAGCGAACGGAAATCCGCGTCGTGGAGCATCTCTACCGCTGGTCCGAATTTGAAATCACCCGCACCGACACTGAATTCAGCCTCCTAACGCCCTCGACCATCGGTTTCCGGGTTGAGCTCGAGCCGGGTGCCCGCAAAGACGTCAACTACACTGTTCGCTACAGCTGGTAATGAGCGCGCGATTGGTCCATGTGGCCATCTGGCTGACCTTCGCCGTTTCGGCGGGAACCACGCTCGCCCGGGAACCCGTCGAGGCGCGAGCGGCTGGGTCTGTCTCCATCAGTATCCGTCCGAACCTGGCCATGGTCAGGGAAACTTTCGAGGTGAGCCTGCCCGCCCGGAATGCGCGTATTCTATTGCCGGATATCCCGTCCGACGCCATCGACGATGGACTGCAACTTATCGATATGCGCCGTGAACTAAAACTCACCGGTTGGTCACGCGCCATTTCGCGCCCGGAAAACCAAATCAACATTACCCCGGACAACAACCTGCACGTTCGCTTTGACCAACCACCCGGCGGTGCCCGGAAAGGCAAACTGGAGATTGAGGTATCAGCACGCACCGCCGGACCCAAGCGCTTCGACCTCGTCTATGCCGTAACCGGACTAACCTGGCGAGCAAACTACGATGTATTGGTCCGTGGAAGCCTGACGAATCTCGCCGATACCGTCTCGGTGGACGTGGATGGTTTTGTCGAGGTGATGAACAATACCGGACGTACTTACGAAAATGTCCGCCTGGAAGTCATCGGTCCCGATACGCTCGGCGAACCTCCCGCTCGCAAGCCGCCCGGTATTCTCGACGTGCTGGACTTTCACCCCATGGCCGATCGGTGGTTGTTTCGTCCGCCGGATCCGCTAACGCCTAATCGTTATTCTGTGGGCGATGGCATCGCACTGGCCGCGGGCCGCTCCTCGCAATTGGCTTATGTGTCTGCCCGCCGTCGATCAGTGGAACAACGCTTAATGATCCGAGCCGGGGATATTCCCACCGATAGCCGCGGACCAGGTACGGCGCCATCCCTTCTCGTAACCTTCGACAACAACAATGAGTATGCGGGCGGACGTGCCACTCCGCCCGGCGAAGCGGTGATTCATGTCGGCAACCGCAGCGGATCTATTTACCAGCGCGCCTGGTTCAAACATACCCCGGTCGATGGAGAAATCCGGATCGATATGGGCCGGATCGAGGGTGTTTTCGCGCGACGAGTCGATCGTGGCGCGACCCCGCGGCCGGACGGCGGATCAGAGCGCGTGTACGAAATCCGGATAGACAACCGCTTGCCACATCGCGCCCGTATGATCATCGAAGAGTCGCCTCCGATTAACGCCACCTGGCATGTGCTTCGTTCCTCGATTCCGCATCAAATGCTGAATCGACGCATCATCTTCACCCCTGAAATTTCTCCGCGCGCCGAGACTGTCGTGAACTACACGCTCCGCGTAACGGGACCTTAGTGATGAGCACGCCGTGCTCCTGTTCTATTTGTTTTCCAGACGCTTCTTCCGCTGCAGATAAATCAACTGCTGCACGATCATCAGCACGTTCTGGGTGGTCCAGTAGAGCGCGAGGCCGGAGGCGAAGTTGTAGAGGAAAAACAACATCATGGCCGGCATCATGACCAGCATGATTTTCTGTTGAGCGGGATCGCCCGCGGTCGGGGTGAGTTTTTGCTGGATGACCATGGTAACGGTCATAAGCAGAGGTAAAATGTTCAAGGCGTCCCAACCCAGCAACGGAATGGTGAAGCCAAATTCAATTAAACGCTCTGGCGCGCTCAAGTCGCTGATCCATAAAAACTCCGCGAAGCGCAGTTCAATGGCAATACGCAACACCACGAACAGCGCGAAGAAAACCGGAATCTGCACCAGCATCGGAAGGCAGCCACCGAGCGGATTGATCTTGTGCTCCTTGTAAAGCGCCATCATGGCCTGCTGCATCTTCTGGGGATTGTCCTTGTACTTCTCGCGAACCTCCGCCATCTGCGGCTGCACCGCTGCCATCCGGCGCATGCTCTCCGTGCCCTTATGGGTGATCGGCCAAAACAGTATGCGCACGATTAACGTCAGCAGGATGATGGCCACGCCGTAGTTCGCCGCTACGTTATCATGCAGGAAGTTCAGCAGGTTGAGCAGAATCTTGGCCGAGGGAACGACCAAAAAATCCATGTAGGCGTTTTCTTCAAAGCCCATCGCGCCTTCACGGCCATGACTCAAGGCGGACAGAATGGCGAAGTTTTTCGGACCAACGTAATATTCATAGCTGCGCGTGTAGCTGTCGCCCGCGCCGAGGGTCTGACTGTCAAAACCAAGAATCGCCGCGACCGCTTCGACCTCTGCATCGCGAGCGCGCGCTCCCGCAAGCTCGGCCGGGGAAATCACGCGCCGCGCATAGACCTCGATCCAGTCGGCGCCTGTACCATCCGGCATCAGAATCTGCACAAAGTACTTGTTCTTCGCTGACGCCCAGTCGGCCGGATTCGCGCCGGGACGGAAGGTAATTTCCTCCGGAAGCACGGCGAGTTCGCGCTCATCACGGATGGTCCGGAACTGCTTGGGTATCACCTTGCCCCAATTCTGCACGCCCCCCGCCGGAGGCAAGGCATCCACACCAAGATCGATCACACCCACCATGTCCGAGTGAGCGGCTTCTTGCGCGATGGGCCCGGTTTGGATCGTATGGCGGCCAAGGTCAATGGAAGCATCACCGTTGTTAACGAAGGTATCGCGCACGGTCACCAGGTAGTTCGAGCCCAGCGTAATCTCGCGGCGCAAGGCCAGTCCTTCCGTATTGGAGCGAACCATCACGACGCGGTCCGGCGAATCATCCGACTCCACGGTAAAATTATTCGCACCGGAAAATCCCGGCAAACCGCTATAGACCAGCGAAGGCCGGTCCTCGAAATCGAGGAGCACGAGCGGGCTATCCAGCGGAAGATTTTCCCGGTATTGACGCAATTCCGCGGACAAAATCGAAGCACCCCGGGTCGAGACCTTGAGCTGCAGGTTGCTGTTCATTAGGGTCAACAAAGTTGCTTCCGCAAGGTCATCCGTCTCGGCTGTGGCCTCAACTGCCGGTGTAGCAGAGGCCAGCGACACATCCTCGTCTTCGATCACCACGCGTTCAGCTGTTTCAGCCTCACTCGTGGCAGCCTGTTCGCCGGTTACCTCCTCGACTTGTCCTGGTGGTGGAGGTGGCGGCGCGAAAAACTTCTGGTAAATGCTGGGCCAGGCGAAAAGCAACAACACCAGCGAAAAGAAAATCAAATAATCCTGTTTCTTCATCTTGTCTCCTGAAATTAATGTCGTGACTGGCGCGCCGGCACCAGGTCCACCCCGCCTTCATGCAGCGGATGACAACGGCCGATCCGGCGCAAGGCCAACCAACTACCGCGCAGCAAACCATGCTCGCGCAAGGCTTCCATCGCGTAGTTCGAGCAGCTCGGATAAAACCGGCAGCGCCCGCCAAGCAAAGGTCCCAGCATCACCTGATACAGCCAGATGATACCTATACCCAAACGGGCCGCTATGCTTGGTGTATTCATGGGCTCGAAATTAACCCCGCCCGCCGCGCCGTGGCCAGAAAATCCGCTTCGATACCCGTGCGTCCGGCACGCAGAACATTCGCTCGAGCCACCAGCAACACGTCGTAATGAGCATTCAGTAAATCGCGATGGCGGCGGAAAACATCGCGCAATAGCCGCCGTGCCCGCACGCGCTGCACCGCGCCTCCCACTTTGCGGCTGGTGATAATCCCCAAACGCAGGGAGGCGTCTTCACCCTCGCGCAGCCACATGACCATGGTTTTGCCCACTGCTTTCTTCTGTTGGGCAAAGGCTTCCTCGAAATAACAAGACCGGATGAGGCGCTGGTGTCTGCCCAGTCCCTGATCCGGTCTGCTATCGTTTCCGCTCACGCCGCCTGCGGGCAGGCCGCTTTCCGGCGGAACGGGTGCGCTTTGCATGCGTCGGGGCGTTACGCCCTCACCAGCTCTTTGCGTCCTTTGCGGCGGCGGCGAGCCAATACCTGGCGGCCGTCCTTGGTGGCCATGCGGGCGCGAAAGCCGTGCGTGCGCTTGCGTGAAATAACGGATGGTTGAAAGGTTCGTTTCATTGTCTAACTCCCACAAAGGGTGCAAAAGGTAGCAGGTTGCCTCATTCTGTCAATCAACATATGCCAATTTTTCCATTCCTGCTCGACGCGCCCAGGTGGTCGCGTTAGGATTATGTTTAGCACGCAAGGATATCGGTATGATTAAAAGTTTACTAGCCTGCACGGACGGATCGTCGCATGGTGAGACAGCCGTCGAGTATGGCATTCAACTTGCCGGAAAACTCAATGCGAGCCTGGGGATACTCCATGTGCTGGACGAGCGCATGCTGGAGGGTCCATTTTTGGCCAATCTTTCCGGCTTGATTGGCGCCCAGCCCTACACCGACTCGCTCGGGCAATTTCGAGAAATCATGCAACAAAAGGGCGAGGCCGTGGTGGCTGCCGTCGAAGCCAAGGCGGAAGCCGGAGGCATCCCGGACGCGAGAGCCAAGTTGATTTGGGGACATCCCGCCCGGACTATTCTCGGAGCCGAAAATTCCGCCGAGTTGATTATCCTCGGTCAGGATGGCGAGCATGACAAAAGTACGGGCGACTGGACGGGCTCCACCACCGATCGCGTTGCCCGTCATGCCACCCGGCCCGTCATGATCGTGCCTGGTCACTATGTCGCGATTGATAAAATCATGGTTGCCTACGATGGCAGTCCTCATGCAAGCCGCGCCCTGCGCGAGGCCATCGATTTGGCCATGGCCCTTCATGTTCCGCTGGTCATTTGTACCGTGATAGAGGCAGACGATCAGGGTCGGGCCATGGATCATGCCGACACCGCCATGCGGCTGGCGCGGGCCCATGAATGCGCGGCCGCCTTTCTCATCACCGAAGGTCAACCCGACCAGTGCCTGTTGAAGAAGGCTATTGAAACCAAATGTAGCCTGCTTATTGCCGGCGCGCACGGCCACGGTCGCATCCGCGAGTGGATAGTTGGCAGCACGGCCCATGAGCTCATCATAAACACCACCCTGCCGCTTATGCTGGTTCGTTAGCCTGCAAGCCGAAAGCGCAGTCTTTAATCCGGCTCTTTCTGAATGCAAGGAGCTTCGCACCCGGTTTTTCATTGAATATCGGTGCCCCTTAAGGCTTACTTTGTCCCCTCTATGAACATTGAAGATATCACCTTGTTGACGAGCGAAGCCGTCGCCGAAGCGGGCGGGGCCGCCGATTCCGCCGCCTTGGAGGCCGTGCGCATCAAGTACCTCGGACGCAACGGCCGGGTCAACGACATCATGGCCGCACTCAAGTCCGCGCCGCCCGAACAGCGTAAGGATTATGGCCAGGCCGCCAACCGTTTCAAAACCGGGGTGCAGGCCGCGATCGATGCCCGTCGCGACGAGCTTGAAAGCGCCCCCGCCGCGCCTTCCGCCGCGTTTGATTTTACCCTGCCCGGCATATGGCCCGGCACCGGTCGCAAGCATCCCATCACCATGATCATCGATCGCGCCTGCGATATCTTCCGGAGCATGGGCTTCATCGTCGCCGAGGGCCCCGACATCGAGGACGAGTTCCACAACTTCGACGCCCTGAATACGCCGAAGATCCATCCCTCGCGTGACCCGCAAGACACCTTCTACCTGCACACCGGTCAACTCCTCCGAACCCACACCTCGCCGGTGCAAATCCGCTACATGGAAAACCACGCGCCACCCGTGCGCATCATCGCCCCCGGACGCGCCTATCGACGCGATACCACCGACGCCACCCACAGCGCCAGCTTTCACCAAATTGAAGGACTCTACGTCGACCGCGAAGTCTCCCTCGCCAACCTCAAGGCCGACCTGCAGTTTTTCCTAAGCCGCCTCATGGGACGCGACATCGCTATCCGCATGCGTCCGCATTTCTTTCCTTTCACAGAACCCAGCGTGGAGATCGACTTCTCCTGCCATGTCTGCGGCGGCAAGGGATGCCGGGTCTGCAAGAATAGCGGCTGGATCGAAATCGCCGGCGCCGGCATGGTCGATCCCAACGTCTTCACCGCCGCCGGCTACAACCCCGATGAAGTCACCGGCTACGCCTTCGGCATGGGCGTCGAACGCCTCGCCATGATCATGTACGGCGTGCCTGATATCCGGATGCTGTATGAAAACGACATGCGTTTTCTGGCGCAATTTTAGTCATCGCGTGTATGGAGCCCATCAGCGCCAGAAAACGCAACGTTCAACATTCAACACGCAACATTCAACGTTCAAGTGAAGAGAGAATATGACTTGGAGGAGCGGCTGCTGGATTATTCCGTGGGAATAATTGACGTGGTGGAGGGCTTGATGCCGAGGTTGGCGGCTGCGCATATCGGCGGGCAGATGTTGCGCTCGGGGACATCTCCCCTGTTCAATCATGGCGAAGCGCAGGCCGCCGAATCCGCCCGCGACTTTGTGCACAAGATGAAGGTCTGTCTG
>JBMTVS010000031.1:0-16589 GCA_049451655.1 Kiritimatiellia bacterium
ACGTTTCCCGAACCGGTCATCTCCATGGCCATCGAACCGAAGTCCCAGGCGGACAAGGAAAAAATGTTTGCCACCTTGGAGACGTTAGGTGAGGAGGATCCGACCTTCCGCGTTTCCACGAACGAGGAGACCGGTCAGACCATCATCAGCGGTATGGGCGAGTTGCACCTCGAAATTATTCGCGACCGCATGTTGCGGGAATTCAAGGTGAATGCGAATGCGGGCAAGCCGATGGTCGCTTATCGTGAAACCATCACGAAAAAATCTTCCGCAAGTCACACCTTCGATCGCGAATTGGCGGGGGCACGACAGGTGGCGACGCTGGAAATCGAAGTTTCGCCCCGTCCGCGCGGCGAGGGAAATTCCATTAATTTCTCAGCAAAATACGGGAAAATCCCCGAAGAATTTCACGCCGCGATTCGCGATGGTATCGACGCCGGATTAATAACTGGAATTTTAGGAAATTATTCGTTGATCGATTTGGATGTGTGTGTTAAAGATGGCGGCTTTCATCCGGAATTCTCCACGGAAGTGGCGTTCCGGTCAGCCGCGATCATGGCGCTTCGTGATGCGGTTCGAGCAGCCCAACCGGCGTTGCTGGAACCGATAATGAAGATGGAAATTATCGCTCCGGACGAGCACTTAGGCGATGTGTTGGGTGATTTGAATAGCCGGAGAGGTAAGATAAAAGAAATGGTCGCGCAGGATGGTACGCAAATCATTCACGCCGACGTTCCGCTTGCGGAATTGTTCGGCTATGCAACCAGTCTGCGCTCGGTGACCAAGGGGCGGGCGAGTTACAGCATGGAGCCGTGTCTGTTTGACGTGGTTCCGGAAAGTTTAATGAACAGACTATTGAATCGGTAAGTTATGAACGGACAGAAAATTAGAATTCGCTTAAAGGCGTTCGACCATCGCGTGCTCGACCAATCCGCCGGCGACATTGTCGAAACCGCCAAGCGCACCGGAGCCCGCGTTGCGGGTCCGATTCCGCTGCCCACGCGCATCGAGCGCTACTGCGTGAACCGCAGTCCCCACGTGGACAAGAAGTCCATGGAACAATTTGAAATCCGCACGCACAAGCGCCTGCTGGACATCATCGAGCCGACCATTAAGACGGTGGACGAGTTGAAGAAGCTCAACCTCCCGGCCGGCGTGGATATCACCATTAAAATCTGAGAACGATCATGCAAGGACTTTTAGGCAAGAAGGTGGGCATGACCCAGGTGTTCGACGACAAAGGCGTGCACGTTCCGGTCACGGTGATTGAAGTCGGACCCTGCGTGGTGCTGCAACGCAAGAACAATGAGCGCGACGGCTACGAGGCCGTGCAACTTGGCTTTCAGGATCAGAAGGAAAGCCGGATCAACAAGCCCGAACTCGGGCATTTCAAAAAATCCGGCGCAACCCCCAAGCGGGTGGTTCGCGAGTTCCGCGTGGGTGCCGATGAGGCCGCCAAGGAAGGCGACACAATTACCGCCGAGGTTTTCGAGGGCGTGAGCTATGTGGACATCAGCGGCGTAACCAAGGGCCGCGGCTTCCAGGGTGTGGTCAAGCGTCATGGCATGGCCGGCGGTCGTGCCTCCCACGGTGGCAAGGCGACCCTGCGTCGCGGTGGTTCCATCGGTATGCGCACCAAGCCCGGACGCGTTTTCAAGAACAAGCGCATGCCTGGTCACATGGGTCATGTCAACATCACCACCCAGAACCTTCGCATTGTGCAGGTCCGCAAGGATGACAACGCGATATTAGTCGAAGGCGCTGTGCCCGGTCCTAACGGCGGCGTGCTGGTGGTGAAGAAAGCGATTAAGAAGGGTTAAGCCATGAGCAGTTTGTCGGTTTGTAATATGGAAGGCGCTTCAGTGGGCACGGTCGATGTGCCGGCGGCGCTAACGGATACCACCAAGGGCGGCCAGGCCGTTCGCGACGCGATTGTCGCTTACCGCGCCAACCAGCGTCTCGGCACCGCCAGCACCTTGACCAAGGGCGAAGTGGCCGGACACGGCAAAAAGCCCTGGCGTCAAAAAGGCACCGGTAATGCCCGCGCCGGTTATCGTCAGTCGCCGGTTTGGCGCGGCGGTGGTGTGGTTTTCGGTCCCAAGCCCCGTTCGTTCCGCAAGGATTTCAACCGCAAGATGGCCCGCCTGGCGTTAGGCCGCGTGGTGGCCGATCGCGTCGCGGATGAGTCCATAACTGTGTTGGAATCATTGCAGGTCAGCGATACCAAGACGAAGAACTTCGTCGCCTGGTTGAAGAAGATGGACATCACCAAGGCCTTGATCGTGGTCGATCAGCCCTCGCGCGAGTTGTTGCTCGCCTCCCGGAACATTCCCGGCATCGAAGTGGCCCGGGCCAGCCATGTCAACGTTTATCAAATCGCCCGCTATCCGCGCCTGGTGATCACCAAGGATGCCTTGGGCATTTTGAACCAGCGCGCAACCGGCGAGAAGCAGGAGGCCGCATAATGAGGACTTCACAAATCATCATCGATAAAGTTGTCATCACCGAGAAAGGTACCCGCCTGAGCGAAAGCGACAACCAGTACCTTTTCAACGTGGCTCCCGAAGCCAACAAGATTGAAATCAAGCGCGCGGTCGAAGAGATGTTCAAAGTCAAGGTTGACAAGGTGAACACCCTGAACCGCCTCGGCAAACTCAAGCGCGACCGCAAGTTCAAGTACGGTCGCCGCCCCTCCTTCAAGCGCGCGGTGGTGACGCTTAAGGAAGGCGATAAGATAGAACTCACGTAAGGACGCGACGGATCATGCCACTCAAGCAACACAAACCCTATACCGCTTCGCAGCGCTTCACGGTCATTCCGGATTTCTCGGAAGTTACCCGTGACAAGCCCGAAAAATCTCTAACCGTTCACAAAGGCAAGTCCGGCGGTCGCAACGTTAACGGACGCATCACCGTACGCCATCGCGGCGGTGGTCATAAGCGCCGCTTGCGCATCATCGATTTCAAGCGCGACAAGGCGGGTATTCCGGCCAAAGTTGCATCCATCGAGTACGATCCGAATCGCGGCGCCCGCATCGCCCTGTTGAATTACGTCGACGGCGAAAAGCGTTACATCATTGCCCCGGTCGGCTTGAACGTTGGTGATCAGGTGGTTTCCGGTCCTGACGCAGAGCCCAAGCCCGGCAACGCCCTGCCTTTGAGCGCGATTCCGCTTTCCCTCCCCGTGCACAACATCGAAATGGTTCCCGGCAAGGGTGCTAAAATGGTGCGCGGCGCTGGTTTGGCCGCTCAAATCATGGCGCGCGAGGCCGGCTTCGCCCAAATCAAGCTACCCTCTGGTGAAATTCGTCTCATTAACGAGCGTTGCTACGCCACGGTGGGGCAGGTGGGTAACGCCGACTATCAGAACATCTCGCTCGGCAAGGCCGGTCGCAAGCGTTGGCTGGGTATTCGCCCGACCGTGCGCGGTGTGGCCATGAACCCGATCGATCACGTGATGGGTGGTGGCGAAGGTCGTTCTTCCGGCGGTTTGTCCCGTTCGCCCTGGGGTCAGTTGTCCAAGGGCAAGAAGACCCGCAACAAACGCAAAACCTCGGCTCGCTTTATCATCAAACGGAGAAAGTAATCCATGGCTCGCTCGCTTAAAAAAGGACCTTACGTAGAAGACAAGCTGGTCAAGAAGGTTGACAAGCTCAACCTGAGCGGCGTTAAGCGCCCGATCAAGACCTGGTCGCGCCGCTCGATGATCATTCCGGATTTCGTCGGGCACACCTTCAGTGTGCACAACGGCAAGACGTTTACTTCCGTGTTCATCACGGAAAACATGGTGGGCCATCGCCTGGGCGAATTTTCCCCCACCCGGGTGTTCCGTCGCCACGGCGCCGCGACCGACAAGACGGTTTCGCTCAAGTAAGAGATTTCAAGAGGTAGAATTATTATGGACGTGATGGCCATTATGAAAGACGCGCGGATATCGCCCAGCAAGGTGCGCGATATTGCCCGCAATATTCAGGGACGCTCGGCTTCGGATGCGTTGAAGCTGACCGGATTTAGCGAGCGCAAGGGCGCGGCGTTGGTCGGCAAGACGTTGAAGTCCGCGATTGCCAATGCCGAGAACAACCATGAGTTGTCGGCGGATGATCTGGTGGTCAAGTCGGCCACGGTGGATCAGGGCCACATGTTGAAGCGTTTTCAGCCCAAAGCCCGGGGCAGCGCGGGTCGAATTCAGAAAAAAATGAGTCACATCAAGATTGTATTGACGGACGGCAAGAGCTCGGCAGAATAGCCCGCTTTTCGCTCGTATCCGAAAGGAGCATGACTTGGGACAGAAAGTAAATCCAAATGGTTTGCGGGTAGCGGTCAACAAAGACTGGCGCTCCCGTTGGTTTGCCGACAAAAAAGAGTTCGGCAACCTGTTGCACGAAGACATCGAGATTCGCAAGATGGTCAAGACGCGTCTGAAGGACGCGGCGGTGCCGGAAGTGATCATCGAGCGTTACGCCAACCGCGCGCGTATCACCGTCTTCACCGCCCGCCCCGGCATCGTGATTGGCCGTAAAGGTCAGGATATCGAGAAGCTGAAGGAAGAAATTGGCAAGAAGACCGGCAAGGACGTGTATGTTGAGATCCGCGAAGTCAAGGATCCCGACACCACCGCCCAACTCGTGGCCGAGAACATTGCCGTGCAGCTCGAGCGCCGTGTCTCGTTCCGCCGCGCCTTGAAGCGCGCGGTGCAGTTGGCCATGGACCTGGGCGCCCTGGGTATCAAGGTGCGTGTGTCCGGTCGTCTCGGCGGGGCCGAATTGGCCCGCACCGAAGGCTATAAGGAAGGCAAGGTGCCCCTGCATACCCTTCGCGCGAACATCCAGTACGGATTTACAGAAGCGCGGACCGTCGCCGGAAGTATCGGTGTCAAGGTCTGGATTTGCCGCAAGCAGGAAGAACCCGTTTTGAAGGAGACCTCGCATGCCACTTATGCCTAAGCGGGTCAAGTACCGCAAAATACAACGAGGCAGCCGCAAAGGTAACGCGACGTCAGGTAACACGCTGGCGTTCGGCGAGTACGGCATTCAGTGCCTGGGCCGGACCTGGATCACCAACATTCAGATCGAGGCGAGCCGTGTTTCCATCAGCCGCGCCATGAAGCGTAAAGGCAAGTTGTGGACCCGTATTTTCCCCCACAAGCCCTACACCAAGAAGCCGCTGGAAGTTCGCCAGGGTAAAGGCAAGGGTCCCGTCGAGGGGTGGGTCGCCGTGGTTCGTCCCGGAACGATCTTGTTCGAACTCGATGGTATTCCCGAGTCGGTGGCGCGTGATTCGTTCCGTTTGGCCGCAGCCAAGCTGCCCATTCCCACCCGTTTTGTAAAGCGAGGCATGTAATGAGCAAGGCATCCACCGTTCGCGAATCGACCAACGAAGAGCTGGCCCAGCAGTTGCTTGAAGCCCGCACCGAGTTTTTCAACTTGAAAGTTCAACAATCAACCGGCCGGCTCGAGAAGCCCTCGCGCATCCGTGAAGTCCGTCGCACCATCGCGCGGCTTTTGACGGTGACGCATGAGAAGCAGCAGGCGCAGAGGACAGCATAATGGAAGAGACGTTAAAACGAGGCGTGCGCCGCAGCATGGTGGGCACGGTGGTCAGCGACCGCCGCGACAAGACCATTGCCGTCGCGGTGACCGAGCGCATCCGCCACAAGCTTTACGGCAAGATCATCACGCGGACCAAGAAGTTCCACGCGCATGACGAGAACAACGAAGCTCATGCCGGCGACAAGGTGCGCATCAGCGAGTGCCGTCCCTACAGCCGCCAGAAGCGTTGGCGTCTGGTTGAAGTGATCAGCAAATCCGTCCGGGGTGATGCAGCATGATTACCAAGCAAACCAGACTCGAAGTTGCCGACAACACCGGCGCCCGTTCCATCCAATGCATTCACGTGCTCGGCCAGCGTAAGACGGTGGCCCGGGTGGGGGACGTCATTAAAGTCAGCGTGAAGGAAGCTATCCCCAACGGCATGGTCAAAAAGGGTGAAGTTTATCCGGCTTTGATCGTGCGTACCAAGCAAACCATTTCCCGTCCGGATGGCTCCAAACTTAAGTTTGACCACAATGCGGCGGTAATTGTCGACGCGGAGAAGAACCCCAAGGGAACGCGCATCTTCGGCCCGGTGGCCCGTGAATTGCGCGAAAAGAATTGCATGAAGGTGATTTCACTGGCTCCGGAGGTGCTCTAATGGCGGCGGCTAAATTTCACATCAAGCGCGGAGACGTCGTTGCGGCCATCTCCGGTAACGCGGCCGCTGGCGGCAAGACCGGCAAGGTCCTGCGCATTTTGCCGGCCAAGCAGCGCGCCATCGTGGAAGGAATGAATTTCGTGCACAAGCACATGAAGAAGACCCAGGATAATCCCGAGGGCGGGATTGTGGAAAAAGAGGGATCGATCGCGATCTCCAACCTGGTGTTGGTCGAGGCGGCCAAGGAAAAACCGGGCCGCAAAGGCGCGTGACGCGCGGAGCTTGAGATAAGGTAGAAGGAATTATGGTAGCCCCAACAATCGTAACGAGTCTGCGGGAAAAGTATAAGCAGGAGGTCCGTCCCGCCTTGCAGAAGGCGCTGGAGATCAAGAACCCGATGGACATTCCCGGACTGGAAAAAGTGGTCATCAACATGAGCGTCAGTGTCGAAGTTGACAAGGATTCGTTCAAATTGATGACCGACGAACTGGCGAAGATCGCCGGTCAGCGCCCGGTGGTCACCCACGCCCGCAAGAGCGTCTCGAACTTCAAACTCCGCGAGGGCATGCCCATCGGGGCCAAGGTCACCTTGCGTGGACAGGCCATGTACGAATTTCTGGAACGCTTGCTGTATGTCGTGCTGCCCCGCATTCGCGACTTCCGCGGCGTTACCAAAAAGGCTTTTGACGGACGGGGTAATTACACCCTC
Organism: Kiritimatiellia bacterium; assembly: GCA_049451655.1. GTDB lineage: Bacteria > Verrucomicrobiota > Kiritimatiellia > CAIVKH01 > CAIVKH01 > CALMUP01. The sequence continues at coordinate 6,898 of JBMTVS010000031.1, forward strand.
GGGTTGAGCGAGCAGACCCTCTTTCCGGAGATCGATCCGGACAAGGTCAAGCGCAACCAGGGCATGGACATCACCATCGTTACCACTGCTAAAAACAACGCGCACGCCCTCGAGTTGCTGACCCAGCTCGGCGTGCCTTTCGAGAAGCCTGTTTAAGGAGGAATTCACTTGGCCAAGACATCCTTGATCGTAAAAGCCAGCCGGAAGCCGAAGTTTTCGGCCCGTCAGTACAATCGTTGCCGCAATTGCGGCCGCCCCCGCGCCTACATCCGCAAATTCCAGCTCTGCCGTATCTGTTTCCGCGAGCTGGCCTCGGAAGGCCGTATACCGGGCGTGGTAAAGTCGAGCTGGTAAGCTGGAGAACCTATGAGCCTGAATGATCCTATTTCCGATATGTTGACCCGGGTGCGCAATGCCGCCTCCACCGGGCATGCCACCGTCGCCATGCCGCACTCCCGCCTGAAGGCGGAGATTGCCCGCATCCTTAAGCGCGAAGGTTTTATTCTCGATTACGCCGTCGAGCCCGATGGCAATCACAGCGCCCTGCGCCTGAAGCTCAAGTACGGCCGCGGAGGCAAGGCGGTCATTCGCGGCCTGAGCCGGGTGAGTCGTCCCGGTTTGCGCAAATATGTCGGCAGTGGCGACATTCCCAAGGTTTTTGGCGGCATCGGTATTGCCGTGTTGAGCACATCCCGCGGTTTGTTGACCGACCGGGAAGCGCGCCAGTCCAAGGTGGGCGGCGAAGTCGTTTGTTACGTTTGGTGAGGTAGTTTTATGTCACGTGTAGGTAAAAAACCGGTGGTGATGCCGGCGGGCGTTTCGGCAACCCTTCAGGGCTCCGAAATTCATGTCAAGGGTCCCAAGGGCGAGCTGAAGCAAATCTTGCCCGATGTGGTTAAGATCGACATCAAGGGCCAGGAAGTTGAAGTGTCCCGCAACGGTGAGACGCCGTTTGCCCGGGCCATGCATGGCACGATTCGCAGCTTGATCAACAACATGGTGGTTGGGGTCAGCGAAGGCTACACCCGCGAGCTGGAAATCCAAGGCGTCGGCTTCAAGGCCGCTGTTCAGGGCCAGAAGCTGAACCTGGCGCTCGGCTACTCGCATCCGATCGATTTTGAAATTCCCGCCGGCATCACCATCAAGGTGAATGACAACACCAATGTGGTGGTCACCGGCGCGGACAAGCAGATGGTGGGGCAGGTCTCCACGCGCATTAAATCATTTTATCCGGCCGAGCCCTACAAGGGCAAAGGCGTGCGGTTCAAAGGCGAACACATCCGGCGCAAGGCCGGCAAGGCGGCGGCTTAATCATGAAAGTAAATACCAAGGCAGAATACAGGGAGCGCCGCCACCTCCGGCTGCGCCGCAAGATTTCCGGAACCGCGGAGCGTCCGCGTATGAGCGTGTTTGTATCGAATTTGCACATGTATGTGCAGTTCATCGACGACACCGCCGGCCGCACCTTGGCTGCTGTTTCCTCGCGTTCAGGCGGCGCGGCCACGGGCAAGCGTTGTTCGTCGGACGCCGCCAAGCAGTTGGGCACGGAAGCGGCCGGGGCGCTCAAGAAAACCGGTGTGGATCACGTGGTGTTTGATCGCGGCGGTTTCCCGTACCGCGGGCGCATTAAATTGCTGGCTGAAGCGGCCCGTGAAGCCGGGTTGAAATTTTAAAGGTTGGGAGACGAATTGGTGAACGAAGAAAAATCAAAAGAAAGTCGCGCTGAATTCGAAGAGCGCGTCATCCACGTCAACCGTTGCGCCAAAGTGGTGAAGGGCGGACGGCGTTTTAGCTTTAGCGCGCTTGTGGTGGTCGGTGACCGTCATGGCCGGGTTGGCTTTGCCCTGGGCAAGGCGAACGAAGTGGCCGATGCGATTCGCAAGGGAACGGAAGCGGCCAAGCGAAACACCATCCGCGTGGTCATGAAAGACAAGACCATTCCCCACGAGGTCAGCACCAAGTTTGACGGAGCCTCCGTATTCATGCGTCCGGCCTCCGAAGGTACCGGGGTCATCGCGGGCGGCGGCATGCGCGCCGTTCTTGAGCTTTCCGGTGTGCGTGACGTGCTGGCCAAGTCGATGGGCAGCACCAACCCGCTCAACGTCATCCGGGCGACCATCATCGCCCTGCAAAACTTGTCATCGCGCGAGGCCATTTTCGAAGATCGCGGAATTGCCGTCGCGGCCAAATCATAAGGATTCGTCATCATGCAACTTCACGCTATTTCCAATGCTCCGGGGGCGGTTCGTCCCAAGAAGCGCGTCGGCTGCGGAGAATCTTCCGGTCACGGCAAGACCTCCGGTCGCGGCAGCAAGGGACAAATGTCCCGCTCCGGTCACAAGCGCAAGCCCACCTTTGAAGGTGGTCAGATGCGCTTGATTCGCAAGATTCCCAAGCGCGGCTTCAATAACCCGGTCAAGGTCTACTTCGCGCCGGTGAACCTCGGCGATCTCGAGCGTTTTGAAAACGGCGCCGAAATCACCCCGCAGGTCCTGGAACAGGCGGGCCTGGTCAAGGATGCGGCCAAGCCCGTCAAAATCCTCGGGTCCGGCGAGCTCACCAAAAAGCTCACGGTTAAGGCGGCGGCTTTCAGCGCGTCTGCCAAGGAAAAGATCGTCGCGCTGGGTGGCGCTTGCGAAGAGTTGAGCTAAGCGAGCCGACCGATGTTATCCGCCTTTGCCAACAGCCTCCGCATTCCCGAGTTACGCCAGCGTATATTTTTCACGTTTGGTATCGTGTTCATCTGCCGCCTGATCGCGGCAGTTCCCACGCCGGGGGTGGATGCAGCCGCATTGCGGGCGTTCATTGATCAATTGCAGAGCACGGCGGGCGGAAGTTTTGTCGGCATGTTCGATTTGTTCAGCGGCGGCGCGTTGCAGAACTGCGCGGTGGGCGCGCTGGGCATCATGCCCTACATCAGCGCTTCGATCATTATTCAGCTAATGACCGCCGTGGTTCCGGCGCTCGAGCGACTGGCGCGAGAAGGTGATGCCGGCCGCCAGAAGATTACCCAGTATACCCGTTATCTGACCGTGCTGCTCTGCATCGTGCAGGGCTATGCGATGGCGGTCACACTGGAAAATCCCGAGGCATTCGGTGTGGCCGGCAAGATCGTTCACATGGAGGGTTGGGGCTTCCGGTTCTTGAGCATCGTGACCATGACCACCGGCACCATGCTGCTGATGTGGCTGGGTGAGCAGATCACGGAGCGCGGGATTGGTAATGGCATTTCGCTCATCATCACAATCGGTATCATCAGTTCATTACCCAGCGCGATTCAAAAGGCTGTCGCCATGTTCCAGCCGGTTGATGGTGTCGTTCAGTTCACGATCTTCCACGCAGTAGGTTTGATTGTCATGATTTTGGTGGTTATTGCCGGCGTGGTAGCCATGACCCAGGCCCAGCGCAAGATTCCCGTGCAGTATGCCAAGCGTGTGGTCGGTCGCAAGGTGTACGGTGGCCAGAGCACTTACATGCCGCTGCGCGTGAACTATTCCGGCGTGATGCCGATCATTTTTGCCCAGGCGATTCTCATGTTCCCCGAGAAGCTCCTGCAAATGGTCCCGGTCGATTTCTTCCAGCGTATGGCGATCCACTTCCGGCCCGATTCGATCGTGTACAACCTCATTTTCGGCCTCACCATTCTCTTCTTCTCCTACTTCTGGGTAGCCACCCAGTTCAACCCGGTGCAAATTGCGGACGACCTGAAAAAGCATGGCGGGTATGTTCCCGGCATTCGTCCCGGCAAGCCCACGGCGGAATTTCTCGACCGTACCATGACCCGCATCACCCTGGCCGGCGCGGTCTTTCTCGCCGTAATCGCGGTGATTCCCTCGGTGATGGCGACCAACTTCCGGGTTCCGTGGATTGTGGCCCAGTTCTTCGGTGGAACCAGTTTGCTGATCATCGTCGGCGTGATGCTGGACACCATGCGCCAGATCGAATCGCACCTGGTGACCCGTTACTACGACGGTTTCCTGAAGAAGGGCAAACTGCGGGGTCGTCGCTAACGATGGATGCGATCGTGTTGCTTGGCGCGCCCGGATCGGGGAAGGGAACCCTCGCGGAGGATATCCGCGACGCGGTTGATTATGCCCATGTTTCCACCGGGGATATCTTGCGCAAGGCCATCAAAGAGGAAAACCCTCTCGGTCAGGAAGCCAAGCGTTACATGGATCGCGGCGAACTGGTGCCGGACGAATTAATCGTCAGGTTGATCAAGGCCTTGATTGATTCCGGTAGCCCGGATGCGAAATACATGCTGGATGGTTTTCCCCGGACGTTTGCTCAGGCGGTCAGTCTTGACGAAGCGCTGGATGCGCATGGCGCCAAAGTTAGTCGTGTATTTTTACTCGAAGTTCCCCGTGAGGTGCTGGTTCGGCGTATCTGCGGACGACGTATTTGCCGCAGCTGCAGCGCCGTTTACAATGTGCACACCAAGCGTCCCAAAGTGGACGGGGTATGCGATTTCTGCGGCGGGACGGACATTTACCAGCGCGCCGACGACACGGAAGAGACGTTAAACAACCGTCTCGATGTGTATGAGCGGCAGACCGCCGAGTTGATTGATTATTACGCTAAACGCGACGCTTTGGTTCGCGTTGACGCGGAAGATCGTGTCTTGACCCGGGATGCAATCGTCGGGCATTTGAAGGGCTAGGCGGGCATTTCCCGCGACGAGGCATGGTTGATCTGAAAGAAGACGAAAAAAAAGAGAACTTTATACTGGACGTTACCTTGACTGGAATGATAGATAATCGCGCTTTTCGTGCTGTCCTGAAGAACGGGCACAGCCTGGTCGCTTATCTGCCCCGTCGCAAGGGTAACGAGGCGACCGTTCAATGTAATGTGGGGGATTGCGTCCGGGTCGTCATGTCGCCGTTTGACATGAGCCGCGGCGCTATTGTTGTCCCTTGAGGAAAGAGTGTCATGAAAGTTAGAACATCGGTTAAGAGAATTTGTGAGCGTTGTCAGGTCATCCGGCGCAAGGGTGTGGTGCGTGTCATTTGCACCAATCCCCGTCACAAACAGCGTCAGGGTTAAGGAGTAGAGAAGTATGCCGCGTATTTTTGGTATTGATATTCCGGGTCGCAAGCGTTTGGACTACGCATTGCGTTACATCTATGGCATTGGCCCCAAGCTTGCCCTCGAAATCATCGAGAAGGCCGAGCTCGACGCGGCCAAGAAGGCCGATGATTTGACCGACGATGAAATTGCCAGGATCACCAACTTGCTGCAGACGGAGTACCGCACCGAGGGCGACCTTCGCCGTGAGGTTTCCGGCAACATCCGTCGTTTGATCAGCATCAACTGCTACCGTGGCTCCCGTCATCGCCGCGGTTTGCCGGTGCGCGGCCAGCGCACCTCCACCAATGCCCGCACCCGCAAGGGTCCGCGCAAGACCGTCGGCGCTGTACGCGGCAAGGAAGCACGCTCCGCCGCCAAGGCCGCCGTCAAGACCTGATTTTAGGAACGAACGATTATGAGCGAAGAGATAGAACCCACCCCGCCCGTCGAAGAAACCCCCGCCACGGCCCCTGTTGAGGAGGCCAAAGAGGCCAAGCCGGCGAAAGCCAAGGCCGCCAAGGCCAGCAAGAAATCTGCGAAGGAGGACAAGGCTGCGGAAGCCAAGTCTGACGCCGTAGTAGAGGGTGATAATCCGACTGCAGCAAGTCTTCTTGACAGCGGCGTTGCGCCGATCAAGCGGGTTAAGATCAAAGGCGCCAAGAACGTTCCGGTAGGTATTGTTCATGTCACCTCGACCTTTAACAACACCATTGTCAGCATCACCGATCCCCGCGGCAATGTGATCGGTTGGAGCACGGCCGGCCGTTCCGGCTTCAAAGGCTCCCGCAAAAGCACGGCTTTCGCCGCCACCATGGCTGCCCAGGATGCTGCCCGTCAGGCGGTCAACCACGGCCTGCAGGAAGTGGAAGTGCGGGTGCAGGGTCCGGGCGCCGGACGTGAAAGCGCTATTCGCGCCGTACAGGCCTCGGGCATTAACGTAACCGCGATCAAGGATGTCACCCCCATGCCGCACAACGGATGCCGGGCCCGCAAACGCCGTCGCGTATAAAGGATTTTATTCAGGAGCACATGATTTATGGGTAGGTATACAGGTCCAGCTTGTAAGCAATGCCGTCGCGAAGGCATGAAACTTTTCTTGAAGGGTGAACGCTGCTATATGGCCAAGTGCCCGATCGAGCAGGGTCATCCTGCTCCCGGCATGCACGGTCAGCGCCGCAGCAAACTTTCCGACTATGGCGTTCAGTTGCGCGAAAAACAAAAGCTTCGCCGCACCTACGGCATGCAGGAAGGACAGTTTCGTCTGTTCTTCGAGCGCGCCCTGCGGGCCCGTGGCGTTACCGGTGAAAAGTTGCTCCAGTCACTGGAGATGCGCCTCGACAACCTGGTCTATCGTCTCGGCTTTGCCCCTTCGCGTCGCGCCGCCCGTCAGTTCGTGCAGCATGGCCACATTCAGGTCAACGGCAAGAAGGCCAGCATCCCCTCCATGGTGCTGGTGTCCGGCGATGTCATCACGGTCAAGAATGCGGAACACAGCCGTGCTTTTGCCACCGCGAACCTTGAACAGGCCGAAGGCCGTGGCCTCTCGCCCTGGCTCGCCCTGGACAAGAATAATTTTGAGGGACGCATCACCCATGTTCCGTCCCGCGAGGAAATCGCTCCCACCGTCAACGAGCAGTTGATCGTGGAGTTGTACTCGAAGTAAACCCGAACCGAAAAAGTAACACCATACGGACCGGTTAACGCCCGGTCCTGGGAGATACGTGTCATGCCAAAAAGACTAGCTCGCTTCGAAATGCCGAAGCGTATTGTAAAGGACGAGGCCGAGTCCGGAGTTAATTACGGCCGTTTCATCGCCGAACCGTTTGAAGCCGGTTACGGACGTACCATTGGAAACTCGCTGCGCCGCGTGCTTTTGAGCTCGCTGGAAGGTGCCGCGATCACCACCGTCAAAATCGACGGCGCCATGCACGAGTTCTGCTCGTTGCCCGGGGTGGTGGAAGACGTTACCGAAATCATTCTCAATCTGAAGAAGGTTCTCTTCAAGGTCTACAGCCGCGATGTCCGCAAGGTAAGCATCAGCGCCAGCGGGGCCGGCGAAGTGACCGCCTCCGCCATCAAGACCGATGGCAGTGTGGAAGTCTTGAATCCCGATCAGCACATCTGCACCCTTGATGCCGATGGCAAGTTCTCGGCCGAGATGGAAGTCCGTGTCGGTCGCGGTTACTGCCCGGCAGAGTGGAACAAGAAGGGCGAGCAGGAGATCGGCTTGATCCCGATCGATTCGTTGTTTTCCCCCGTTCGTCGCGTGGCCTATGCGGTCGACAGCACCCGCGTGGGTCGCCGCACCGATTACGACAAACTTATCGTTGATATCTGGACCGACGGTCGCGTCAGCCCCGAGGAGGCGCTCACCATGTCGGCGGCGATTTTGCGTCACCACCTGGATGTCTTCGTCAGTCTCGATCGCGATCTGGTCGAATTCGAGGAAAGCGTCAAGCAGGTGGACGCCGAGCGCGAGGACTTGCGCAAGAAGCTTCAGATGAGCGTCAACGAAATCGAGCTGAGCGTTCGCGCGGCCAACTGTCTCAATAACGCCAACATCACCACGGTCGGCGAATTGGCACTCAAGTCGGAAGCGGAAATGCTCAAGTACCGCAACTTCGGCAAGAAGTCGCTCAACGAAATCAAGGCCAAGCTCGAGGAGCTCGGTTTGGGTCTGGGCATGGCGCTCGACGCCGAACTGTTGCGTCCTCTGGAAGGCAACCAGGAAGCGTAGAAGAAAGGTTAAGGTTCCGTCATGCGGCATCGCAAGAAAACGATCAAATTGGGGCGCACCAGCGCCCATCGTGAATCCATGCTGGCCAATCAGGTATGCAGCCTGATTGCCACCAAGCGGATTAAAACCACCCTCCCCAAGGCCAAGGCTACCCGCAGTCTTGCCGAGAAGATGGTCACCCTGGGTAAGGCCGGCGATCTCGCGGCGCGTCGTCGTGCGTTGGCCACGCTGAAGAACAAGGCAGCGGTTAGCGAATTGTTCTCATCCCTGGCACCCGCTTTCGCGGATCGCAAGGGCGGCTACACCCGTATTTACAAGTTGGGCAAGCGCGGTAGCGACAGCGCCGAGATGGCCTTGCTGGAGTGGGTCAATTACGTTCCGCCCGCGCCCAAGAGTTCGGGTGACGAGAAGAAGCCCGCCAAAGCCGCCGACGACAAAGCAGCGTAGAGGCTGACCATGCCGGGACCCACCAGCAAGACCAAGCCGGGCGGGGAGCATTTCCTTGTCCGCCCTGCGGTGGGTACCGGGCTTACCATTGTTTCGGGCCTTTTCTTCCTGTTGGTATGCATGATCCTCCCGCTGGTCGGGAAGGCCGGCATCTACACCTCTCATTATGCGCAAAATCTGGCCGCTTTCGTTTTTATTTTGTTGCTGACCATCGCCAGTTCGGGTTTGGCGATTTACTCGAAACTGGAGCGGCGCAAGTCGGACGGAAGTCCTCTTCCCTATTTCTCCTTGATGGTGGCTGGTTTAGCCATTCTGTTGTTTTTGGCCCTGATTTCCGGGCTGCTAAAAATCTGAAAGATTCCGCAGCGTTTACCGGACAAAATCCGCGCTTGGCTTCATAGCCTCATCGCGATTGTGATTTTAGTTCAAGTTCGAACAAAACAGGCCAGCGCTTGCCGGTTACCAGCAACGTCCCTCGCATAGCATCAAACGCGATTCCATTGAGCACTTCGGCCTGATGTGGTTGAGGCAAGAGACTACGCAGTTTGGATAAGTCGAGGGACGCGGTGACCCGGCCATTACCTGGATGAATGCGAACAATGCGGTCGGTCAGGTAGACGTTCGCGAAGATTTGGCCCTCGATGAATTCCAGCTCATTGAGGTTGCTGAGTGGAACGTCATTTTCGGTCACGGCTAATTCGCGTATCAGGGATAAGCTCGACGGCTCCATGAAGCGGAGGCGGCTGGTGCCGTCGCTCATAATGAGATGTTCACCATCGCTGGTGAGTCCCCAGCCCTCGCCCGTGAAGGCGAGTTCGCGTCTGGCCGAAAAGGTTTCGGGATCCAAAACGAAAGCGGTTTTCTCGCGCCAGGTAAGGAGCCAGAGCTCGTCGTCATGCCAGGTTAGTCCTTCACCGAAATACCGGTCAGGTAGGTTGCTCTTGCGCAAAACCTCGCCGGTGGCGGGGTCGACCTCGCGCACGCTGGATTGTCCGTAGAGACCGGTGCTTTCCCATAAACGTCCGTTGTGCCATTGCAACCCCTGCGTGTAGGCGGAAGGATCATGCGGACGGGAGGCAATGATCTTCGCGGTGAGGGTTTCCGGCGCGCGCGTGCAAGCGGATGTAATGAGGAGGAGGGCGCAGATGGCGAGGATGAAAGCGAACGGGCGCTGTGTCGCGGCAAGGTCCGATGACCTTTCTCTCCCTACAAATTTATTTGTACAACCCAAGACCAAGTATCCTTTCAAAAATAAACATCAAACGCCACCGGTCCTACCACCGCCTAACGGCGGCAGCTACCCGCATTTTCCTCCCCCGAAACCCGAACCCTGAACGCCACCCGGATTAACCACCGCCTAACGGCGGCAGCCACGCACCCGATCTCCGAACCCCGAACACCCCATTACCCATTCCTCCAGCCACTGCTCACCGCTTGCCAA
>JBMTVS010000032.1:0-16422 GCA_049451655.1 Kiritimatiellia bacterium
CGCTTGCAAGGCGACTTCGCCGGGCAGTCTGATCCGCCCAGTGTGGAGTATGGCTTCTGGAGCAGCTCCACCATTGGTGATGTCACCGGTGCCGGCACCTACGATCTCACCCAGTTGGTCTTTGATTTTTACGCGGTGAATTTCGCGCCTTCCTCGCTGACCGTTTACATCGGCAGTGGCTTGGATTTTATCAGTCGTGGTGTTTCCGGCTTGAGTCTAGGCGCGAATCTCGCCGTAGCGGTGGATCTTTCCTCCAGCGCGGGCTGGGGTGGAAGCACCGCTCAGTTCAGCAGTATTTTATCCAGCATCGACTACGTCGAATTCGAGGTGGTTCGTGCCGGGGTAACGAATGCGCAAAGTTTCCAACTCGACAACTTTCAACTGGAGGGCGTATTGGCCGGAGCGGGCGGGGGTGGTGGACCTTCTGCCATCCCGGAGCCTGATGTTGTGAATCTGTTGGCCTTCTTCAGTTTGATCGCCCTGGCGCTGCGCCGGTCCCTGCGCCGACAGGCTGCGGAAGCGTAAAAATCAATTTTCGAGGACAAGATTATGCATATGAACACGGATATTAAACGGATCCTGCGGAAGGCCGGCGCGATGAGCGCGATGATGCTGACCACGCTCTCGCTGCAGGCGGCCACGCCTTACACCGAAACATTTTCCGATGCTTCCAGCGGATGGCAGGAAGGTCAACCGGCGCGCAGCGATGGTTTCGTGGTTACGCAGGAAGCCACCGGCGGCAATCCCGGCGGGGTGTTGCGCATGCGCTGGAATCCGATTTCCATAAGCGCTTTCAGTGTACCGCCGGTCATCAGTCCCGATGTACTGGTTGCCACCGGTGAACAAAATACCGCGCATTTCATAGGTGACCTCGACGCCTCCGAGGCCTGGCTGATCGGGTTCGATGTCAACGCCGTGCATACCTTGCCGGACTACATGTACCTCGCGCTTCACTCAGGTGATCGCACAGTCACGCGGGTGATCATGACCGCTGGTGACAACGCGTTCAGCACCAACACCTGGTACTCGATGCGTTACACCCTGCTCGATCCGCCCGCCGGCTTCTGGGGCGACGATGCGGAACACTTTGACGACATCATCAGCGATGTCACCAGTGTCAGCCTGGTCATTCAGCGCCGTGGCGAGGGATTGGAGGACTACCTCATCGACAACGTCTTCATCGACCGCCTGCCTTCGGCCACCTCCGCAAGCCTGACCACCACCGATGGTGGCATACCTCAACTCGCCTGGGGCCAGTTACGGGCCGGTGAGCGCTACCGCGTCGAGGCCGCCACCGATCTGATGGCGGGCGACTGGATCACCGTCGCAGACTTCGTGGCCGGCGAGGATGTCTTCGTGATGGATTACGACCCCGACGCGGGGCTGATGTATTTTCGCGTCGTAATGGAATAGCGCGGCGAACAAAGTATTCGCGTCGCGCCTGCGGCATCGTTTTTCCATTGTGAAATTGGGACAGCGTTTAGTAACGTTGTCTCCCTGATGAAACTTCACTACAGCAACCAGGACGGCGCCTCGCGCGAATTCGAGTTAACCGAAAAAGCCATCACCATCGGGCGTAGTTCCGATGCGGATATCATGCTATTGGACGACAAGGTATCCCGTCGCCACTGCAGCATTCATTTCGCCGACGGCGGATTGATGATCATGGATCTGAACTCGAAGAACGGAACCTTGGTCAACGGCGAGCGGATTGATACCGCCCGGCTTGCACCCTCCGATGTGATCAAGGTGGGGAGCTATTCATTCACGTTCGATCAACCGGAAGGTTTGGGGACGCAAACGGCCTTGCGGGAGATCAGCGACGAAATGAGTTCAGGCAAAGGGTACGCCACCCTGCTGAAGGAGATCGTTAAAGACTCCGATGTTCCGCCGGTAAAGAAGCCGGAAGCGATCAATGCACCGCCAAAAATATCCCTCGGCGCTTTGCCCGTGACACAGGATGCCCCACCTTCCGTGCCGGAGGTTGGGTCGCCGGACAGCGCTGCTCCTGTTTCACAACCGGCACCTGCCACCGTTCAGCCTGCTAAGCCGGCCGTGCCTCCAGTCGCCAAACAGCCGCTCGGACCAACGCGCCCCAAGATTTTAATCCGGCCAGCTGCAAAACCGGTGGTGCCGGTGGCTTCCGCTAACCCTGCGACACCTCCGGTTTCTCCTGTTGCCGCCAAGCCCGCAGAGGCTCCAAAAGCTGGTGAAGCACCCGCGAGTGAGGAAACTACGGTTAATCCGGTGACACCAGCCCCCGCCGCCGCCGTAAAGCCGGTGATTCGTAAGCCGACCCGTCCGGTTATCCGGCTCAACATGAACAAGAAAACCTGAACCGGATCAGCGGTTTGGATTTTTCGCTATACGAATAAGCCGGGAGCCAAAGCTCCCGGCTCGTTTTTTATCCGGTCTCGACCGGTATGTGTTTTCGCGAGGAGGCTAGCCCGGGGATTTTTCCGATCCGGATGTTCAATACGCCCTTCTTGAAGGACGCCTTGATGTTGTTCTCATCGATACCCTCGGGCAGGGTCACCGAGCGAACGAATGTTCCATAAGAGCACTCGACGCGCCGGTAATTTTTGCTTTTCTCCTCTTTCTCGTGTTTGCGCTCGCCGCGAAGGGTCAGGGTGTCGCCGTCGAGGGTCACCTTGATATCCTTCTCGTCGAGTCCGGGCAGATCGGCGCTGACCGTCACATCTTCTCCGGTTTCGGTAATGTCGACGCTGGGCAGGCCGCTGAATCCGAAATTATTCCGGAGCAGCGGACGGTCCAGATCGAAGCCGGTATCAAACCGGCGGAAGAAGTGATCGACCATGTCGCTCATGCCGCGGGTGAGGTCATAGGTGGGGTCTTCGTAACGATGCGGACGCCACATCTCGACCTCGCTTTCCTTTTTCTTTCGCCAAGGCATCAGGTTCATGACCATGATAATTCCTCCCGTATTGTTGATTTTTATGTTTAAGCGGCCAACACCTCGATTTTGCGGGGCTTGGCTTTTTCGGTTTTCGGGAGCGTGAGGGTGAGCACGCCGTGTTTCATGACCGCCTTGATGTTGTCGGCATCAAGATCGGAGGTCAGGGAGAACACGCGGCGGAATTCCGCCGGGGCGAACTCGCGGTAGCGCAGGTCGTAGCCGGCCGGCTCGGTCCAGTCGGCCCGTCCGGTCACGGTCAGCACATGCTTCTCCACGGTGATGTCCACGTTCTTCTCGCTCACGCCGGGCATGTCAGCCACGATTACCACTTCGTGCTCGCGCTCGTAGAGGTTCACGGCCGGCATAACGGCGGGCAGCTCCGGCCGCTCCGCCACGGCGGTTTCTTTTTGCATGACTTCCTGGTTCATGTTGTTTTTCCTTTCTGGTTTATAGGTTGAATTAAGCGGCCTGGATTTCGATGCGTTTGCTTTTCGTCGATTCGCGACGGGGCAGGGTCACGCGCAATACGCCATGTTCATAGCGGGCGCTAACCTGGTCGGCCTCGACCTCGAACGGGAGTTGCAGAGTCCGGCTGAACGTGCCAAAGGCCCGTTCTTGGCGGTGGGCGGTGGCGTTTTCGTCTGCGAACGGATCCTTCCGCTCGCCGGCGATGGTTACCACATCATCCTGCACGCTCAATTCGAAGTCCTCCGCGCTCACGCCCGGCATTTCGACTTCGAGTTGGGCCTCATTCTCGGTGCTCCAGTAGTTCAGGGCCGGATAGTCGGTTCCACGACCATGTATGTCCCTAAACAGCCGGTTCATCTGGCGTTCCATTTGACGCAGCTCCGAAAACGGATCGAAGCCCATATCCCAACGATTCCACATAGGTATAATCATGACATTTCTCCTTTCGTTTGGTTGGTTGATCTACCTTTTCTCATTCCGGCATCATTAATAGCATTGGTCGTGCCAATCCGTTAAATATGTTGTATACTGTTGAATAATAATTATTTAAGATAAATGCATCGCATAATTAATAGAGTCATTATGACTCTTGTTTGAACTTACCTTGAACGTTGTGGGTAATTATGACGCTACTCGCGGTGGGGACATAGCAGGTCTGGAAAGACCGGTCAGGCAAAGGGGACATAGCAGGTTTTTTGTTTCACTGCTTGTTTGAATAAGAAGCTGGCCTATGATCCTAATCCATGATGCGCGGATGTAATTGCAGGAGCTTGGTTGTCGCGGTGTTGACGGGTTTTGCCGTCTTTCCGGGCGGTTGGGTCGGGGCCCAGCCGGAATGGTCCGGGCTGGAGCAGTATCAGGAGACCATCACCGCGGATACCTTTGGCCGGCTCTTGAATGAAGTCTACGCGCCTGATGGCGGGATGATTTCCTACCTGCAATACGGGCCGGATTCCGTCTCGGTATTTTCCTCGCTGGCGCATACCGGCGCTCCGCTGTTTGTGTTGCGATTCGCCAGCGAAGACGCTCCATTGCCGGCGAAAAAGGCGCTCGAGGATCTTCATATTGCCTTGGATCCCGGCCATATTGGTGGCGCGTGGTCCCGTATGGAGGAGCGTTTCTTCCTGGTGGATCGTCATCGCGACTGGCCGGTGCAAGAGGCCGCCATGAATCTGTATGTCGCGCGTCTGCTACGTGATCGGCTCGAGGCGGCGGGCGCCACGGTATCGATGGTAAAGGATGATTTCGAGCCGATGTCTCCGGTGGGACCGGATGCCTTGTTGCAACAAGTGGCCAAGGATGATCTCCCGCCGCCGGATGCCCGTTTCGAGCATTTACCGGCGCTGTTTGTCCTCACTTCGCAGAAGGATCAATTACGCAAGCGCGTGGAGCGTGATTTTTATCGCACCGCGGAAATCGCCGCCCGGGCCAGGCGCGTGAATGAGGAACTCCGGCCTGACCTCACCCTGTGCATCCACTTCAACGCCACGGGTTATGGCGATGAAAAGAACCTGTATGAAGAAAACGGCCTCGCCTTCTTCATTCACGGCAACTACCTGTCCCGCGAGCTAGTATCGGACGAGCAGAAATTCTATTTGCTATCCAAGTTGTTGGAGCGGAGTCACGCGCTGGAGCGCGAGCTTGCGGAGTCGATAGCCACGTCGTTTGCGGAAGCCACGGATTTGCCGCCTTCGTACCGCGTTGAGCCGGGCGGGGTCATGCATCCCGTTGATGATGGCAACTACATCTACGCCCGGAACCTGGCCGCTAATCGTCAGTTTGCCGGTCCGGTGATTTTTCTGGAGCCCTATTTCATGAATAATCGCGACGTGTATGCCCGCATTCAAGCTGGCGATTACGAGGGCCTCCGGGAAATCAACGGCAAGAGCTATCCCAGTATTTTTCGCGAATACGCGGACGCGGTGACGGCGGGCGTAGTCCGGTATTTTGCGCGTTAAGGTCCAGCACGTAGGGGCCGCGCTCGCGCGCGCCCGCGGATGCTGGGGAGGATGCAGAAATGCGCGGAGCTCTTGGGCGGGATAGTTGGTTGGCGCACGGTCGGATCCGCTCATTCATGTTCTATTTCTTCATCCCGGGGCGTCCGCGAGCGGAGCCCCTACGGGGCGCTGCGTGTAGGGGCCGCGCTTGCGCGTGCCCGTGGATGCAGAATTGAATGATGAATAGTGCGAAGCTCTTTGACCGGATTAAATCGATTCTTGAATGTAGGTTTACGGGCTATGTAGGTTTGCATGAAGATGATGAGACTCGGGAAACATGGAGCCTATCCTCGCCGCGAAACAAACAATCTTCGTAAGGGACGTGTGTCTATTGCTCAAGCGCGTTATTTCATCACCATTAACGCCGAGCGACCTTGCTTTGGACTAACCGGTGAATCGGTCGCCTCCCGGTTAAATTGTTTGCTGTCCGAAATGCAGCTTGCGGGTGATTTTACCCTGATGGCCTCTACCATCATGCCGGATCACGTGCATTTATTGATTCAACTACATGACCGACTAACCATCAGCCAGGTCTGCGGAAAATTTAAGGCCAAATCGCGGGATACATTGCTTCGTTGCGGTGCCAAATGGCAGCGAAACTTTTATGAACATCGCCTTCGGCCCGATGATGATGTTAGCCCGTTTGCCATGTACATCTTGCTGAATCCTTACCGGAAAAAACTCATTCCGGCTCATGTATCCTGGCCCTGGTGGCAGCGGGGTAACTTTGCGGCCTTTGATTTTGATGACCTTTTGCTGGACGGTGATTGTCCTCCAAGCGCCTGGGTTGCGTGGGAGTTGGCGGATCTTGGTTTGACGACAAGCCAGGTTGGTCCGGATTGATGCGGTCTCTCGCTCATGTTCTTTACCTGCATCGGGGGCGTCCGCGAGCGGAGCCCCTACGAAGTGGCGCATGTAGGGGCCGCGCTCGCGCGTGCCCGTGGATGCTGGGGATGATGCAGAACTGCGCGGAGCTCTTGGGCGGGATAGTTGGTTGATCGCACGGTCGCATCCGCTCACTCATGTTCTATTTCTGCATCCGGGGCATCCGCAAGCGGAGCCCCTACGGTGTGGTGTGTGTAGGGGCCGCGCTTGCGCGTGCCCGTGGATGCAGAAGAGGTAGCTGAACCGTGCGGAGCTCTTGGGCGGGATAGCGGTTTGAGCGCACGGACGCGTCCGCTCATTCATGTTCTATTCCAGCATCCGGAGCGTCCGCGAGCGGAGCCCCTACGGGGTGCCGTGAACCTATACCGCGGCGGCGTTGAAGATGCGGTCGCCGGCGTCACCGAGTCCCGGGACGATGTAGCCGTGCTCGTTGAGGTGGGTGTCGACGGCGCAGACGTAAATGCTGGTTTCAGGGAAGCTTTTCCGGACCAGCTCAAGCCCCTCGGGCGCTGCGATCATCGAGAGCAGCTTGGTTTGCTTGACCCCCCAGTCGGCAATGGCCTCCAGTGCCGCCACCGCCGAGCCGCCGGTGGCCAGCATGGGGTCGAGAATCAGCGCGACATCGACCGCATTGCCCGGCGGCAGCTTCTTGTAATACTCGACCGGCTTAAGCGTCTGCTCGTCGCGGTAGAAACCGAGATGCCAAACCTCCGCCTCCGGAATCAAATTTAACACCGGGTCCACCATGCCCAGTCCGGCTCGTAAAATGGGGATGATCCCGATGCGCTGGCTCAGTTGCTCCGCCCGGGTCGGGCACAGGGGCGTATCAATCGCAACCTCTTGCAGGGCAAGGTCTTTCGTTGCTTCGTAGGTGAGTAATACCGACAACCGATGTACGATTTGGCGGAAGACCCGCGGCGTCGTGTTCTTGTCGCGCAGTTGCTTTAAATGATGACGCACCAGCGGATGATCAATGCTCACTAACTGTTCCATGATTCGTCCTTTTTTTGACACCGTAGCCGATACCCGGCGCCGTCATCCACAAGAAAAACGATTCGACGGCCTAATTATTTGAGAAATATTCGTATTCGGTGTAACTTTTACAACGCTGGTGTGAGGCTGGGGAATATGAAAAAAACCTTTTACTTATTGGCGTTTCTTTTCAGCGCGGGAGCCACTGGTTCTCACGCCGAGGGGTTGTTGCAGCTCTTCAACGTAAGCTACAACGAAATTGCGGCCAAAATGCCCGAGCTGGCGGAGGCTGGTTATGGCTCGTTGTGGCTACCGCCTCCCACGAAAGGATCCGGTGGTCTCTCCGTCGGCTACGACATGTGGGATCCATTTGATTTCGGCAACCGGGATCAGCGCGACACCGTGCGCACCCGCTACGGCACCGAAGCCGAGCTGATCAACATGATGGCGACCGCCCACCGCTTCGGCATCCGCGTTTATTTCGATAACATCATGAATCACCGGGCGTTCGACATTCCCGGTTTCAACGAAACCACCCCGACCGGCGGCGAGGGTCAGGATGAACTCTACCCCGGCATGGTTCCGGAGGATTTCCACCTTCGCAAAACCGAGGATGGTTTCTACCGCAAGTGGGACAACACCCGCGATTGGGGCAGCGCCTGGCAGGTGCAAAACCTCGGCCTCTCCGACCTGATCGACATCGCCCATGAAACCCCTAATGCGAACCACGGCTCCAACGAGGGGGATACCCACCCTAAATATTCTTTCGTGCGCGATCTCAACCGTCCCGAACAGTATGACACCGACAAGGACGGCAACCGCATCTACTTCGGCTGGCTGATTGATCAAGCCCGTGCTGATCTTGGTGTAGACGCGCCTTATGAAGAGCTGCGCCAATACGCCTCTGCCTACATTCTCTCCAATCGCACCGCTTACGTTGAAGATGTTGGTGCCTATCTCGTGCGTGCCGTGCGCTGGAAGATCGACCGGTTGAAAGCCGACGGCCTTCGCCTCGACGCGGTGAAGCACGTGCCCGATTATTTCTTCGGTCAGATGTCCGGCGCCGATAAGGATTTCAGCGGACTTGGTTACCTGGGTGCCGTGCAGGAACAATTCAACCGCACCCGCGGATTCAGCGACGGCAATCACCGCGACTCCGTTTTTAACGAGAAGAAGGGCCGCGATGACGCGATGCTCTTCGGCGAACACTTGGGCGAACCGCCCGGATACGGCGGCTATGTCGATGCCGGTATGCGGCTAGTGGACAACGATCTGCGCAGTACCCTTAACGGCAACCTCGGCAGTCCCTGGGGCACCCTGGCCGGTCTCGACCAACCCGGCGCTGGCGGATTTTCGGCCGCTGTGGGGGTTACCCACGCGAACAGCCACGACAACGACTACGCGGCCATGAAGGAAATGCAGCATGCCCATTACATGTTTCGCGAAGGCATAGGCCTCATCTACTCCGACGGTTACTACAAAGCCGGCACCCTCGGCGAGTCGGGCGGTGCCTTTCCGCGTCATGCCAATACTCAATTTCTCGGCCAATTCGCCGACCCGCGCATTCCGAACATCCTGAAGATTCACAACGACTTCGCCCGCGGCCTGCAGGAAGGCCGCTGGGGCG
The DNA here is from genome assembly GCA_049451655.1 of Kiritimatiellia bacterium. Lineage (GTDB taxonomy): Bacteria > Verrucomicrobiota > Kiritimatiellia > CAIVKH01 > CAIVKH01 > CALMUP01. The sequence continues at coordinate 8,867 of JBMTVS010000032.1, forward strand.
ATTCCGATTACATGGCCTACGAGCGTCGCGATAATCGAAACCCGTTTGGCGATTCCATCAGTGGGAGCGCCGCCGACGAAATCACCATGGTCGCGATGTTCAACGACAACACCGCCGATGGCCAGGCCCGCCCGATCACCACCAGCTTTCCCTCCGACGCTTATCTCTACCAATACGCCGAAGGACCAAACGGCTCCTTTATGGGCGGCTTTTACAAATACGCCAACGAGCTCGGCGGCGTGGTGGTTCCCCCCGGCGGCTACTACGTGTTTAGTTGGCGCACCCCCGAACTCTCCACCTTGTGGCCGAATGCCGCGATTACCCTTTACCAGAACGGCGAGGAAGTCCCGCGCATCACGGTGACCCGCCGCGATGGTCCCGACGGCGACATCAACTTCAATCCCTACGGCTTGTCCAACCGCGGCTATCCGGAAGGCGTGACCCCGGCGGATTACAGCTACCAGACCACGGTCCCGATCGTAAAGGCTGGCCCGGTAACCTTTCTTGCCCGCGCTGACGGCTCGGCGGAAAATATCCGCCTGAAACTGGGTGGGGGCGTCGACCTCAACGGCACCCCGACCACGGATCCCGGCCGTCGCGATTATCCGCCCGGCATCTATAGCGATATATGGATGGGTTACGAGCAACCCTTATACGTCGATCGCCAGCACCCGGAAAAGTTCGCCGCCGTGGATACCGCGCGTTGTCAGATTGGGTCACCCGGTGCCGAAACCTACGTCAAGACCATCGGCGGTGGCGTGATCATCAACAACGGACCCACCGGCGCGAACAACTACGGCACCGATGGCGGCAATGTCGGTTCCTGGATCTATCACGATCCCGGCGATACCGTCGGCGGTCCGGCTGGAACCAATGGCGTGGGTGACTTCCAATTTAATGAGGGCGCCACCAGCATCGTCATTTGGGCCAAGGCCGATCAAGTTAGTGACGGCTTCAAGATGTTTGTCTACTACACGCTAGATGGCAGTTTCCCGGAAGGTGCCGGCGGTTTGGGGCGCGGCACAACGCAATCCGCGGAACTGAACTGGCGCCATGACCAGACCGCCGGCGACACCGGCGCCTGGTGGGGTTCGGCGCACATCGAGAAGCCTGCAGGCGGCACAGCCTTTAGCTACAAGATCGGCTTGTATCGCCAGGGCGCCCCCTCCTGGTGGCCCGGCAATGCCGATTCGGTTGCTTACAAAAAGAGAATGCTCACCACCTTCCGGGTGCAGGATTTCGATCCGGCGACGGTGGAATTTTTCCCGCACAACGACTTTGCCCGCGTGCCAACGCTCGGAGAGCCTTACGAAAACTGGCCTTGGGCCACCCAGACCGGTTTGAGCGAAGGCTTCCACGTGATTCGCGCGCGCGCTTATTTACCCAACGGTCAGGGCGGGCGTTCCATTGATGCGACACCGCTCTACAACACATTTGCGCAGGTGTTTTACTACGACGCGCAAACGCCCACCGGCGAAGTGCTGTACCCCGCGGCCAATGGTGACACCGTAGGCGGTTCCAGTTACGAACTGGTCATTCGAACCGACATGACCGTCGAGGAAGTCTGGTTCCACATTGCGGATAGCGACAGCGGCAACGACGACGCAGTTACCGGCGTACTAAATGGTAACGGCACCGGATTCGAACCCTTCGAGGATGCAAATCAGAATGGCGTGCGCGATGCCGGTGAGGAGTTCACGGATGTAAATGCCAACAACGCGTACGATGCTTCCCTCAGCAACTCCTGGAGCCTGGCGAATCAAGTCACAACCATCAATCTGCCCGGTCAGAAGGAGTGGCGTCTGCGCTACAACAATATCCCGTCGACCGGTTCGGCCTCCATCACCATTCGCCTCCACGAGGCCTCGTCCGCGCGCGACATCGATCTCGACGCCGCCACCGCGCATGTCACCGAGCTCATTCGCACCGTCGAAACCCGCGGCCCCGACCAGCGCGTGAACATCGCCTGGCCCCAGCGCGATGGCGACACCGTCGACGACAACTACACCATGAAGGTGCTCTTCACCAAGTCCCTCGCCGATGGCACGACCACGGAAACGCTGAAAGAGCGCTTCAACTTCAGCATCGCCAGCACGGAAAGCGGAACCAACCGCAATGCCGTCGATCAAAGCCGGGATAACTTCTCGATCAACTACGACGTGGACGGCACGTACCATGAATTGGCTATTCCACTGCCCAACATGTACAACGACGTGCCTGACTTCCTGCACACGCTCACGGTCACCTACACCTTCCCCGACAACCGCAAACTCGATGCCCTGCGCCTGGTCAAGGCGAACCCCAGCACCAAACCCTTTGTACAAATCACCCGTCCCACCGAGTTTGGCTCGGATGGCCGACCCACTGAAATCATTCTGCCCGACGTGCCCGGCCCCGACACGCTGGACTACGTCGTTCGCGTCGAAACCTCCACCAACGTAAACGATCTTGTTCTATCCGGCGTGCCCGCGATCACGGTGTTCAACGAACCGTTTACCGACAGCAATGCGAATGGTGTTTGGGATGCGGCGGAAAGTTATACCGATGCCAACACCAACGGGGTCTATGATCCCGGTGAAGACTTCTTTGATGTAAACACCAACGGCGTGCGTGATGTCGCCGAACCCTTCACGGATTCAAACGCCAATGGCACCCGCGATGGCGTGAACGTTTCGGTGAGCGGCCGGATCAAGACCTGGGACTTCACCTGGCGCATCACCAATGCCGTGACCTATCAACTCAAGGCCACCGCCACCCTCAACGGCGAAATCACCGACGCCTACCGTAATGCCCGGGTCATTCTTCGCCAGATTACCGATACGGATGAAATTCAAGATAACGACGACGACGATGACGGATTGCTCGACATCAACGAAACCAACAAGCAGGACTTGCCCGAAACCAACGCCGAGACCTGGAGCAACGGCGACGTGCACATCTGGTATGCCTCCGGACGCTCCCTCCCCAACAGCCCGGATTCCGATGGCGATTTGTTGCCGGATGGACTCGAGGTCGGCTGGCGACTCTCCGAAGATCCGCCTACCACCCCCGGCGTTGACACCAACGATGACGGCATCCCCAACTTTATCGGCGATCTCGATCCACCGTTCTACGCTGTGGTAGCCAACAATGGCCGTGTACCGGGCGTTGGTTCGTTAAACCAGGGTGACGATCGCGCCCGCCAGGCCGCCGGCTCGGTCACCGACCCCGCCAATCCCGACACGGATAATGATGGCATTCGCGATGGTATCGAGGACGCCAACCGAAACGGTTGGGTGGATGGTGATGGCGAAAGTATCGACCCCACTTGGGAACCTTGGCTCGAGCGCGCCTGGCCGAACAACATCATGGAAGCAGGCGAATCCTGGACCGAAACCAGTCCCACCAAGTCCGACTCCGATGAAGACGGACTCAGCGATGGTTTTGGCGAGGACAAGAACTTCAACGGCTTTATTGATGGCGACACCAACTTCAACCGAACCTACGATGTTGGTGAATTGTGGACGGAAACCAATCCGCTCGATCCCGACACCGATGGCGATGGCTTGCCGGATGGCTGGGAAGCGCAATACAGCCTCGACCCGCTTGATGACGGAGCCACCAGCTTGCGCACCGGCGGCGCGGGTAACCCCGACAATGGCGCCAGCGGCGATCCCGATGGCGACGGCATCACCAATGCGCAGGAGCTGATCGCCGGCACGAATCCCCGGGTTGACGATACGATTCCGCCGGTGGTCGGCGAGGGCTCGATCGACATCGGCAGCTTCACTCAATGGTCGCACGAGGATCTGATGGTGCTCGACGAATACAATGAAGGCAACAGTAACGGTGGCGCGGATGTCTACCGCTCCTGGAATGACACCGACAACTCGCGCGATATCGTGGCATTTTCTTTCCGGGATGGAGGTGAAGTCGGTAGCGGGGGTGATGGACGACTTTATTTCCGTATCGATTTTGTCGATCTTGAGCCTTACGCCGAAGAGGGCGAAGTTGACGCTTACATCGTCATCGACACCGGTAACCCGGAAGCGGGCGAGCGCTCTATTCCTAATTCAATCGACATTGCTACCGATATGCGTTGGGAAGCAGTGATTGCGGTATACGCGCAAAACTTCGGAAGCATTTTCGTGGATGAGAATCCGCTGGTTAACACCACCACGCAGACCCAGAACCCGGTCGCCGAAGGCGGTGTCGTAGCCCGTGCTTTTGGTGGCCGCAATGAAGCCGCATGGAACTCGATTTACGATGCGGTGGAAATTGCTATTGAACGCAGCCACATTCTGGACGCCGGTTGGCTGGGCGATCCGGACACCCTCCATTTCCAGGTCTTTACCACCAAGCCCAATACCGAAACCGGCGGAAGCGGGGACATCTCCGGTCGTAACGACATTCGCGACACGATTTATGATGATTGGCTTGCTTCGGATTGGTGGCGCGATCAGGACAACATCATTCTCAACGGCAAGCTCAGCGGTTACTTCGGTCGCAACGCCGCCAACGATCGCGGTCGCTCGGCCAAGGTCATGTTGCTGGCCCATGGCAACCAGGCCATTCAGCCCGGCTCGTTTACGCAGAATCAAATACACAATGGCGGAGATCCCGCACTCGGCTATTACCGGCTATTGAACATTCACGAAACCTATCCTGCGCCGCTCACCCTGCACATCACGCCGACCTTCGCCTCTGCCCTGCAGTGGGCGGCCAATCCGACGCCCGGCGCATTAAATGATGGTCCCACCTTCAATGCCCGGATCGCGAACATGGTCGCGTCCAACCGGATTGACCTGATGGGTTCAACCTTTGCCGATCACGTGGTGAAGTACTACCCGCAGCAGTTCAACAACGATAACGTCGCCCTCGCCACCAGCTTCCTCGATGACATCTATGGCGACGGAGCCCCGGTGACCTCACGCAAGATTTTCTGGTCATCCGAACGCGTGCTGGATGAAACCTCGCTGGAGCAGATCAGCAACATGGGCTTCACCTACACCTTCGCGGATCAAATGCGGCACCTGAACAAATGGTTCGGCCGCACCGCTGCCTTGAGCACCAGCGGATTCCAGATCAACGAAGTCAACGGCATGAAGATCATACCCATTCACGACTTCACCTCCGGCTACCTCGACCAGTCGCGCGACCAGGGCGCCACCTTGTCGGTCCGTCAATTACTCTCCCGCCGCGCCCGCAGCGGCGTGCAGAATCAAGTGGTCGTATTGTGGCGCGACTTCAGCGACTTCATGAGCCAGACCCTCGCCGACAATTACGAAGCCAATGTGCGCTGGCTTGCCTCGCGCCCCTGGATTCGCGTCGTCACCGCCCAGCAAATCGTCGACGAGGAAATCACCTACATCGGCGAGGATTCAAATCCTTATGCCAACTGGGGTTCGGTGCAGCGTGGCTTCGGTCTTTCGCTGGAGACGTCCGCCAAGGATTGGGTCGACTGGGCCAGCGGCGAAAATTACGACAACTGGTTTAATAAGTTGCACTACGACTACAGCTTCGCGGCCACGAACATCTTCGGTCGCGTGGGTGTTGAAGGACACGCGAACACCGCATGGCAGGCCGCCCAGAACGCCACGAGTCCGGCTTTGCGCGACTTGGCGCGCGCGGTGATGGGCAGCGCGAATTTCCAGACCGCGTTCCATTTCCCCAACGACGGCACCGATCTACGCAAATTCAGCACCGGCGATTACATTTACCCCACCTCTACCGCGGGGCAGCCTATGGCCGACTTCGCCCGGCTGTCGCAGGCCCAAATGCGTCATGCCGCCGTTTATCAGCGTGTGCAACAATGGGCGAGCTCGGCAAGTCCAAGCACGCTGGGTAGCGAGCAGGCGGATGTTGACCTCGATGGGTTGGATGAATACCTCCTGTACAATGCCCGCCTCTTCGCCTTGTTCGAAGCTCGCGGTGGACGAATGACCGCGGCTTGGCTGCGAAATTCGACCGGTCAACTCTGGCAGGTTGCAGGCAATTTTGCCGCTTACAATAACGCAGAGGATGAATGGGAAGGACCTGATAATGCCCAAGCCTACCGGACGAGCGGTTTCAAGGATTGGTGGGTCGTAACCGGCGGAAACGGCAGCAGCGCCGCGGTCAATGCCACGAATACCGTTACATCCTCACCATCCGGAACGGGGTGGGTCTTCAGCAACGCCGTCAACGGCATTGCCAAGGTCATCACGCTCGACTCGGCGACCACGAATGCCTTGCGCGCGGCCTATACCTTGTCCGGTCCCCAGGCGCTTTATGTGCGCTTCGGGTTGTCGCCGGATGTCATGACCCTCAAGAAAAAGGGACAAAGTGTGCTGTCCAGCGGCATGAACGGTGGACGCATGGAAGTCGTCAACAACGGCGGCAGCGAAGTGATCACGGCCTGGGTCGAGGCGCCGGTCATCAGCACCGGAGCCATTGATACGACCAATGTTAGTCCCACCACGGTTAATATGCGGAATCTTGCCCAAACCGAACAAGTTGAGGCCGAACTATCTGGCGGCTCATCGTTTACGGTTACCCTTGGTTTTGCCGCGGGCACCAGCGAAGAACCGCCCGCCGTGAACGACGGTGTGCCGGTTGATTGGCTCACCGGTTACGGCTACGCGGCCGATGTCAACGTCACCAATACCATGGCCGCCAACGGGATCAACAACTTGAAGGAGGCATATATCGCTGGACTGGATCCGACCGATGCCAACAGCAATCTCGAGATATCCATATTCGGTATGCAGACCAATGGCTTCACCATCTCCTTTGGCACCGTTACCGGACGCCTCTACAGTGTTGAGTTCAAGAACGCGCTCATGACCGGTGACTGGTCACTGGTCGGAAGCTGGCTTGCCGGTCAGACTAATCCGGTTTCCGGCGACGGCACCACGAAATCGGTCACCGACACCGAAGCCACCACCCGCACCAATCGTTTTTACCGGTTCAAGGTCGAGCTGGAGTAAACGGCTGGGAGATTCTCGCCTGTTCATTTTCCTGTTCATGCAAAGAACGCCCTGACGGGTGCGCTACGAGCACCCGTTTGTAGAGTCGCCGTGAGGCGATCATCGAGCATGGGAAGAAAATGCCCGGCCGGAACGCCTGAACCCGCGCCGCATCCGACGGCAGCGATCAGCGCCCCGTAGGGGCTCCGCTCGCGGACGCCCCGGGATGCAGGAATAGAAGATGAACGCGCGGATCCGACCGCGCGCTCAACCACTATCCCACCCAAGAGCTCCGCACTGTTCATCATCCACACCTGCATCAAAGGGCACGCGCGAGCGCGGCCCCTACACACATCGCCCCGTAGGGGCTCCGCTTGCGGACGCCCGCTGATGCTGAGCGGCTGGTGAATGGCCGGAACGCTGGAGGGATGGTGGCGGTCGAGGGGGACAGAGCTCCGCGCGGGTATTATTTCTGTGTTTGCTTCCTAGGCACGCGCAAGCGCGGCCCCTACGCGTGTGGGTTTTGCCGGAACGCTCAACCCGCTTCGCATCGCGTCACGTTTCCATGCATGCGCTCCGCTCCTTGCTTGAGGGGCGCTCACCTATTATGTTTCTCACATCATGGAAAAT
>JBMTVS010000033.1:0-16093 GCA_049451655.1 Kiritimatiellia bacterium
CCGTGGAGATTCGGTTGGCGCGTGTGCTTCCACCGCCTAACGGCGGCAGCTACGAGTGTTTTCATTTCCGAACCCCGAACTCCGAACTCCGAACTCCGAAAACCCTTTCATGGACTTTCGGCCCTGGCGACTATACTCTGTGTCCCCTCATGAAAATCGCCACCTACAACGTCAATTCCATCCGCTCCCGTCTTGATTCCGTGCTCGGCTGGCTGGGGGAGCATCAGCCGGACCTGCTTTGCTTGCAGGAGACGAAGGTGCAAGACCATGAGTTTCCTCTGGCGCCGCTGGAGGAGGCGGGGTACCGGGTGTCGTTCAAGGGGATGAAGGCGTACAATGGGGTGGCCTTGCTCTCGAAGCAGGTGCCGGACGAAGTGCGATTTGGTTTTGAGGACGACGGGCCGGCGGATGAGGCGCGTTTGTTGCATGCGCGGTTTGGTGATTTGCATGTGATCAACAGCTATGTCCCTCAAGGCCGGAGCATTGATCACGAGATGTTTGCCTACAAAATCGACTGGTACCGGCGTTTGCGCGCTTATTTTGACGGCAAGTTCACGCCGCAGGACAAGGTTATTTGGGTGGGCGATCTAAATGTGGCGGAGCAGCCGATTGATGTCTACAACCCCGAAAAACGGGCGAATCACGTTTGCTACCATGCAGATGCGCGCAAGGCCCTGACGGATTGCCGTTCGTGGGGATTTGAGGACGTTTTCCGCCAACACCATCCGGAGGGCGGGCATTACACCTTCTTTGATTACCGCACGGCGGATTCGCTGGACCGGGGGTGGGGGTGGCGCATCGACTACATCCTCGCCACGCCACCGCTGGCGGCGGCGTGCACGGCCTGCGCGATCGATTTGGAGCCGCGCCGCCAGCCGAAAGCGTCCGACCACACGGTCATGTGGGCGGATTTCACGCGCTAAAAATATTTTTTTCAAAAAAATCTATTGACTCGCTATTCCGAATCGCTACATTTGCGGGCTGACTTGTGACGGAAAACCCCACCAAACGGGGTGTTTGTCACAGTTAAACAGCGGGATATCAACGATTTACATCCGCCGGCGAGCTTTGCCGGCGCAGGTATTTTGTCGTTTTGTCCCGTTGAACGCTTGTTTTGCGCCGTTGATGGCGGACGATGAGCGGTGGGGTGAGCAATTGGATTGGGCCCACGTAGCTCAGTTGGTAGAGCACGTCCTTGGTAAGGACGAGGTCAGCGGTTCAATCCCGCTCGTGGGCTCCACGTAAAAGAGAGAGTTTAAACTGAAACGGTAAGTAAATCGTAGTCGAGGAGAGCAAGATATGGCTAAAGATAAATTCGAACGTACCAAGCCGCACGTCAACGTGGGCACCATCGGTCACGTTGACCATGGAAAAACCACGCTGACCGCGGCCCTGACCCGCGTACAGTCCCTCAAGGGCATGGCAAACTTCATCGGTTATGATCAGGTTGCCAAGGCTTCCGAGTCGCAGGGCCGCCGCGACCCCACCAAGATTCTGACCATCGCGATTTCGCACGTGGAATATGAATCCCCGAACCGCCATTACGCGCACGTTGACTGCCCCGGCCACGCCGACTACGTCAAGAACATGATCACCGGCGCGGCCCAGATGGACGGCGCGATCCTCGTGGTGAGCGCTTCCGACGGCCCGATGCCCCAGACCCGCGAGCACATCCTGCTGGCCCGTCAGGTCGGTGTGCCCGCTATCGTGGTGTTCCTGAACAAGTGCGACACCGTGGACGATCCGGAACTGCTCGACCTGGTCGAGATGGAAATCCGCGAATTGCTGAGCAAGTATGACTTCCCCGGCGACGACACCCCGATTGTTCGTGGTTCCGCTTTGGGCGCCTTGAAGGCGGAGAGCGGTGACGCTCCCGAAACCCAGTGCATCGCCGATCTGCTGGCCGCTTTGGACAGCTTCATCGCCGAGCCGGTCCGCGAAATCGACCAGCCGTTCCTGATGCCGGTTGAAGACGTGTTCTCGATCGAAGGTCGTGGCACCGTGGTGACCGGCCGTGTCGAGCGTGGTGTGATCAAGGTCGGTGACGAAATCGAAATCATCGGTTTGCGCGATACCACCAAGACCACCATCACCGGCGTGGAAATGTTCCGCAAGCTGCTTGACCAGGGTCAGGCCGGCGACAACGTTGGTTGCTTGCTGCGTGGCTTGAAGAAGGAAGACGTGGAGCGCGGTCAGGTTTTGGCCAAGCCGGGCACCATCACCCCGCACACCGAGTTCAAGGCGGAAGTATACGTCCTGAGCAAGGATGAAGGCGGCCGTCATACCCCGTTCTTCAAGGGCTACCGTCCCCAGTTCTACTTCCGTACCACGGACGTAACCGGCGACATCACCCTTCCCGAAGGCGTGGACATGGTCATGCCGGGCGACAACGTCAGCTTCGACGTGAAGCTGATCACCCCGATCGCCATGGAGAAGCACATGCGCTTCGCCATCCGCGAGGGTGGTCGCACCGTCGGCGCGGGTCGTGTGACGGAAATCGTCAAGTAAGGAGTTTCAACGCGAAGGTCCGGAGCCAGGTCCAACCTGCTCCGGGCCGGCTGCGTGATCCGGAGACAACTCATGCCGCGGGAATTGATCACATTGGCTTGCACGGAGTGCAAACGGCGTAATTACACGTCGACGAAAAACAAGAAGCTGAGCACCGAACGCATCGAGCTGAAGAAGTTCTGCCCGAGCGAGCGAAAGCACACGGTGCACCGCGAAATCAAGTAGCATTTAATTTGGCGAAGAAAGGCCAGTAGCTCAATTGGCAGAGTACCGGTCTCCAAAACCGGTTGTTGGGGGTTCAAATCCCTCCTGGCCTGCCAACCTAGGGTGGGGAAGGCCGGGAAGAAAGTTAACATGGGTAAAGTTCAAAGCGCCGTTACCGGCACCAAAACGTTTTTGGGTGAAGTTCAGGACGAACTGAAAAAGTGCGCCTGGCCGACCCAGGGTGAACTGGTTCAGTCCACCTGGGTGGTTATCATCTCCGTTTTCATTTTGGCGGCGGTCGTATCGGTGAGCGATCTCGTGTTGATGAACATTATGCGCCTGGTGATCCGGTAAACGGAATGATCATGACAGAAACCTTGGAAAGACAATGGTTCGTGTTGCACACGCTCTCCGGTCAGGAGTCGCGGGTGAAGGAAAACATTGAACACCGGGCCAAGCTCGAGGAAATGGGCGACCTGATCGGGGACGTTCTGGTTCCGACCGAGAAGGTTTCCGAGGTCAAGCGTGGAAAGAAAACCACGACGACCCGCAAATTTTATCCGGGATATGTCCTGATCAACATCCGTTTGTACGACGACAAGAAACAGCTGGTGGAGAAATCCTGGTATTTCATCCAGCAGACCACGGGCGTGATTGGTTTCGTCGGCGGTGAGCGTCCGGTGCCGCTGCGCAAGGAAGAGGTCAACAGCATTCTTCATCAAATCGAAGAGAAGCAGGAAAAGGTGGCCCCCAAGGTCGCGTTCAATGTGGGTGAGACGGTCAAGATCAACGATGGTCCTTTCCTCAATTTCAATGGAACCATCGACGAGATCGACCCCGAGCGCGGCAAGTTGAAAGTTTCGGTATCCATTTTTGGTCGCTCGGCCCCGGTCGAGCTTGAGTACTGGCAGGTGGAGCGGGCCTGACCCGCGGAAAGCAGTTTATGGCAAAGAAAGTCACAGGCATTATTCGGTTGCAGATTCCCGCTGGCGCGGCCAATCCGGCGCCTCCGGTAGGTCCCGCCCTCGGTCAGCAGGGCGTGAACATCATGGCATTCTGCAAGGAGTTCAACGCAGCTACCCAGGCACAGGCGGGGATCGTGGTTCCGGTGGTCATCACCGTTTACCAGGACAAGTCCTTCAGCTTCATTACCAAGAGTCCTCCGGCCTCCGCGCTGTTGAAGAAAGCGGCGGGCGTTGCCAAGGGCTCCGGCGCGCCGAACCGCGACAAGGTCGGCAAGGTGCCCAAGGATCAAATCCGCGAAATTGCCAAGACCAAGGAAAAATATTAACACGCCTCCGATATCGAGCATGCCTGCCGGATTATCGAAGGTACCGCCCGTAGCATGGGCGTTGAGGTAGCGTAACATGGCCAAGCACGGTAAAAAACTCACTGCTGTAAAAAGCAAACTGGATGCCTCGAAGGTTTTCGAGGTGCAGGATGCCATCTCGTTTCTCCAACAGAACAAGGTGGCCAAATTTGATGAAACCGCGGAAATCGCCTTCCGTCTCGGCGTCGACCCGACCCAGTCGGATCAGAACGTGCGCGGAACGGTTTCCCTCCCGCATGGCACCGGCAAAAAGGTGCGCGTGGTGGTGTTTGCCACCGGCCCGGCCGCCGACGCAGCGCGCGAGGCGGGCGCCGACGCGGTGGGTTACGATGATTTGCTGGAGAAAGTCAAGGGCGGATGGACGGACATGGATGTCATCATTGCCACCCCCGAGGCGATGAAGGAAGTCCGCAAGCTCGGCAAGGTGCTGGGTCCGCGCGGCTTGATGCCCAACCCGAAGACCGGCACGGTCACTGACGACACCGGCACCGCGGTCAAGCAGTTCCAAGCCGGTCGCGTGGAGTACCGCATGGACAAGAACGGAAACCTGATGGTTCCCTTCGGCAAGTTGTCCTTCGCCACCGAGGCGCTGGTCGACAATTGCAAGGCGGTCATTGAGGCGGTATCGCACGCGCGTCCGCCCACTGCCAAAGGCGTTTTCATCAAGCGTTGCACCCTCAGCTCCACCATGGGCCCGGGCCTGCACGTCAACATCAAGGATGCGGTGGCGGCTTAAGCCCGCGTCAAGGAATCACGATCATGAGACCGGAAAAACAATCGATTGCTAACGAAATCAAGACCAAGGTGGAAGGCTCGAAGTACTTTATCGTAGCCGACTACCAGGGATTGACGGTGGAAAAAACCGACGACCTGCGCAAACGCCTCGGCGCTGCCGACGCGCGCATCCAGGTGGTCAAGAACCGCATGCTCGGACACATTGCCGAGGAGGCTGGTTATGGCGCCATTCGTGAACACCTGCGCGGACCTACCGCCATGGTCTACGGCAGTGGCGACGTATCGCAGACCGCCAAGATTCTTAAGGCCTTCATCAAGGAAAACGAAAAACCGGCGATCAAGGCCGGGGCTTTCGAAGGTCAAGTTCTTACAGCCGCCGATGTGGAAGCATTAGCCTCACTGCCTTCACGCGAGATGCTGTTGAGTATGGTGGTCGGCACGATCGCGGCTCCGATGAGCCAGTTGGTCGGCGTCTTCCAGCAGAAGGTGTCCAGTCTGCTTTATGTTTTGCAGGCGGCCGCCGATAAAAAAGGCAGTAACCAGTAATTAACGATTGAACCAAGCGCAAGAGGAGTAAAGACATGTCAGAAACCGCTACAGAAGAAAAAGTACAAGCCACGGGCAAGATGGAAGAATTTGTTTCGTGGATCGAATCCATTTCCGTGCTCGAGCTTTCCAAGCTCGTCAAGGTCCTTGAGGACCGCCTCGGTGTATCCGCCGCTGCCCCCGTGGCTGTGGCTGCCGCTCCGGGCGCTGGTGGTGGCGAAGCCGCCCCGGCCGAGGAGAAGACCGAGTTCGACGTGATCCTGGCCGCCGCCGGCGACAAGAAGATCAACGTCATCAAGGAGCTCCGCGCCTTGACCAACCTCGGCCTGAAGGAAGCCAAGGATCTTGTGGACGGCGCTCCCAAGACCATCAAGGAAGGCGCTTCCAAGGAAGAGGCGAACGATATGAAGGCCAAGCTGGAAGCAGCTGGCGCCAAGGTCGAAATCAAGTAATTTCGATCTTCGCAAATTGTAGCGTCGGTTCCGCCTTTGGCGGAGCCGGCGCGTTTGCACGGCAACGTGTATTCCCGATGGATGTATAGGCAAGAAGTCTCAATGGCGGTCCCAGCCTGAAGGTGGTAAATGGCACAACGTACTAATTTCGGCAAACTCACTGATATCATTGATCCCCCGGATCTGATCGAGATCCAGAAGAACTCCTACACGGACTTCCTCCAGTTGGGCGTGGCCCCGGCCAAGCGCATACCGGTAGGTCTGCAGGCCGTGTTAAAGGAGGTCTTCCCGATCGAAAGTTACGACGGGAAAATTATCCTCGACTTCGTGAAGTACGAAGTATCCGAGCCGAAGATGAGCCCGCTGGAGAGCATCCGCGAGGGTCAATCCTACTCCTCATCCCTTTATGTTACCTTCCGCCTCAAGGACGAGAACGAAGTCCGTGAGGAAGACGTCTACATGGGCGAAGTGCCGCTGATGACCGATCAGGGCAGCTTCATCATCAATGGTGCCGAACGCGTCATTGTGAGCCAGTTGCACCGTTCGCCGGGCATCTGCTTTGAGCAGAACATTCACCCGAACGGTACCGTTCTATTTTCATTCCGCATCATTCCCGACCGCGGATCCTGGATCGAGGTTCAGTTCGACACGTCGGATAACCTCCACATGTACCTCGACCGCACGCGTCGTCGCCGCAAGTTCCTGGCTTCGACCTTCCTGCGCGCCCTCGGTTTTGACACCGATGATGATTTGATGGGTCTGTTCTATCCGCTCGGCGAGTTGAGCCTCAAGGGTTCGCTTTCCGACGATGACATCAAGTTCCGCGTGTTGCGCGAGGATATTGTCGACATCAACTCCCAGAGTGTGTTGGCCAAGAAGTTCGAGCCGCTGACCAAGGATTTGGTCAAGCAAATCAAGGCCGCCGGCATCGATGTTGTCAAGGTCGCCAATGTCAGCCTGGACGAGGGCTTGTTGCTCAAGACCATCCAGAAGGATCCTACCCACAGCACCGAAGAAGCGCTGAAGGATATCTACACCAAATTGCGCCCGGGCGATCCTCCGACCACGTCGAACGCCAAACAGTTGCTGAAGCGCGTGTTCTTTGATCCGCGCCGCTACGATTTGAGCCGCGTCGGCCGCTACAAGATTCAGCAGAAGCTCGGCATGGTTGAGAACGCCGAGTCGCGCGTGTTGGAAAAGGAAGACCTGATCGCCGCGATCAAGTACCTGATCAACTTGCGCATGGGCGAGGGGACGATCGACGATATCGATCACCTCGGCTCGCGTCGTATCCGTACGGTCGGCGAGTTGCTCGAAAACCAGTGCCGCGTGGGCTTGGCCCGTACCGAGCGTCTGGTGAAAGAGCGCATGACCATTTTTGACACCAATGCGGAAAAGCTCACCCCGCAGAAGCTGATCAACCCGAAGGCCTTGTCCGCGGTGATTCGCGACTTCTTCGGGCGCAGCCAGCTCAGCCAGTTCATGGACCAGACGAACCCGTTGGCCGAACTGACCCACAAGCGCCGTTTGTCCGCGCTCGGTCCCGGCGGTTTGAGTCGCGATCGCGCCGGCTTTGAAGTGCGCGACGTGCACAGCTCGCACTATGGCCGCATCTGTCCGATTGAAACGCCGGAAGGTCCGAACATCGGTCTGATCTCGTCATTGAGCATTTACGCCCGCATCAACGAGTTCGGCTTCATTGAAAGTCCCTATCGCCGCGTGATCAACGGCCGCGTGACCAACGAGGTCGAGTACCTCACCGCCGACCAGGAAGAAAACTTCGTGGTCGCCCAGGCGAACTCGCCGATGGACGACAAGGGCAACTTCACCGCGACGACGGTTTCCGTCCGTTATCGCGGCGACTTCCTCGAAGTCGGCAAGGATCGCGTTGATTACATGGACTTGTCCCCGAAGCAGTTGGTTTCGGTGGCCGCCGGTCTGATTCCGTTCCTTGAGCACGACGACGCCAACCGCGCGCTGATGGGCTCGAACATGCAACGCCAGGGCGTGCCGCTGCTGCAAACGCAGCGTCCGTATGTGGCGACCGGCATGGAAGGCCGGGTGGCCCGCGACTCGCGCGTGATCGTGATCGCCGAGGAGTCGGGTATCGTGGCTTATGTTTCCGCCGCGAAGATCATCGTTTCCAAAGACGGCTCGGTGCCGAACAAGAAGACGCCGAAGACCGAATACCAGAGCTATGAGTTGCGCAAGTTCCTCCGCTCGAACGGCGGCACCTGCGTTAACCAGAAGCCGATCGTCAAGCGCGGTCAGAAGATTGCCAAGGGTGACGTGCTGGCCGACGGTCCTGCGACCGATCAGGGCGAACTCGCCCTCGGGCGCAACGTGCTGGTCGCATTCATGCCCTGGTGCGGTTACAACTTCGAGGACGCCATCCTGATCAGCGAAAAGCTGGTGCGCGAGGATGTCTACACCTCCATCCACATCGAGGAATTCGAGTGCGGCGCCCGCGACACCAAGCTGGGCCCGGAGGAAATCACGCGCGACATTCCGAATGTCGGCGAGGAAGCCCTCAAGAACTTGAACCACGACGGCGTAATTCGCGTCGGTGCCGAGGTCAAGCCGGGCGACATTCTGGTCGGTAAGATTACCCCCAAGAGCGAAACCGAGCTGGCTCCGGAAGAACGTTTGCTGCGCGCCATTTTCGGCGAGAAAGCGGCGGATGTGCGCGACACCTCGCTGACCGTGCCCAGCGGCACCAGCGGCATCGTGATGGACGTCAAGGTTTCCTCCCGCAAGGAAGGCAAGCAGTCCAAGTCGACGCCGGCCGAGCGCCGCCGCCAGATCAAGGCGATCCAGGACGAGTTCAAGGAGAAGCACGAGCGTCTCACCGAGGATCTCACCGAGGCCCTCAGCAACATCCTGCTCGGCGAGAAGATTCCGCTTGATGTGACCAACAACGAAACCGGCGAAGTGATCATTCCGGCGAACCGGAAGATCACCAAGACGTTGCTGCGCAAGTTGGCCGCATCCTACGATCATATCGAAATCGACCCGAGCCCGATTCAGATCAAGATTCAGGCGATCATTCAGGAGTTCAGCCACAAGTTCTCGGAACTCGACATGGAGCAGACCCAGTCGATGGACCGCATGGAGGCAGGCGACGAATTCGACTCCGGCATGATCAAGCAGGTCAAGGTGTACGTGGCCAGCAAGAAGAAGATTTCCGTCGGTGACAAAATGGCCGGACGTCACGGTAACAAGGGCGTTATCGCCCGCGTGGTGCCGGATGAGGACATGCCGTTCCTCGATGATGGAACCCCGGTCGACATCGTGTTGAACCCGCTCGGCGTGCCTTCGCGCATGAACGTGGGGCAGGTGTTGGAGACCCACCTTGGTTGGGCCTGCCAGCGTCTGGGCATGCATGCCGGAACCCCGGTGTTCGATGGTATTTCCGAGAAGAGCATCCGCGAGATGATGGTCAAGGCGGGTATTCCCGAGCGCGGCAAAGTCACGCTGTTCGACGGCCGCACCGGCGAGCCCTTCGACCAGGAAGTCATGGTCGGCATCATCTACATGCTCAAGCTTCACCACTTGGTCAGCGACAAGATTCACGCCCGTGCGGTGGGTCCATACTCGCTGGTCACCCAGCAACCGTTGGGCGGCAAAGCCCAGTACGGCGGTCAGCGCTTCGGCGAAATGGAAGTGTGGGCGCTGGAAGCCTACGGCGCGGCCTACGCGCTGCAGGAGCTGTTGACGGTCAAGAGCGACGACGTCGCCGGCCGCACGAGGATTTACGAATCCATCGTGAAGGGCGAAAACACCCTCGAAGCGGGCCTGCCCGAGTCCTTCAACGTTTTGATGAAGGAAATGCAGAGCTTGGCCCTCGACATCCGGGTGCATCGAAACAATGCGTAATTCCTTCGTTCACGTAGCCACCACATTTGGCAGGGAGAACATTCATGGCGGATAATACCAGTGCAGCAGAACTTCTAGGCGTGGAAACCGAGGGCGGTTTCGACCGGGCGAGTATCACCTTGGCCGCTCCCGAGACTATCCGGAGCTGGAGCAAGGGCGAAATCAAGAACCCCGAGACCATCAACTACCGTACCTTCAAACCCGAAAAGGGCGGCTTGTTCTGCGAACGTATTTTCGGTCCCACCAAGGACTGGGAATGCTCCTGCGGCAAGTACAAGCGGATCAAGCACAAGGGCGTGGTTTGCGACCGTTGCGGCGTTGAAGTTACCTTGTCACGCGTGCGTCGCGAACGCATGGGTCATATTGACCTCGCGGTACCGGTTTCGCACATCTGGTTCTTCAAGTGCACCCCGAGCCGCATGGGTCTGGTATTGGACATGTCGGCGCGCTTTCTTGAGCGCGTGCTGTATTACGAAGATTACATTGTGATCGATCCCGGCGACACGCCGCTCCAGGAAAAGCAATTGCTGAGCGAGATGGAGTACCGCGAAGCGCAGGACAATTACGGCGATTCCTTCACCGCCAAGATGGGCGCGGAAGGCGTTCGTGACCTGATGAAGAAGATGGATCTCAAGGAGACCATGGAGCAGCTTGAGGTCGAACTGCAGACCACCCGCAGCAAGCAGACCAAGAAAAAGCTGACCAAGCGCATCAAGGTGCTGGAGTCCTTCATTCGCACGAACACCCGTCCGGAGTGGATGATCCTCGAAGTGCTGCCGGTCATCCCGCCGGATCTTCGTCCGCTGGTGCCGCTCGAAGGTGGCCGCTTCGCCACCTCCGACTTGAACGATTTGTATCGTCGCGTGATCAACCGCAACAACCGTTTGCGCAACCTGCTCCTGCTCAAGACGCCGGATGTCATCATCCGCAACGAGAAGCGCATGCTGCAGGAAGCGGTGGATGCCCTCTTCGACAACGGCCGTCACGGCCGTGCGGTTACCGGCGCCGGCAACCGTCCGCTCAAGTCGCTCAGCGATATGTTGCGCGGCAAACAGGGTCGTTTCCGCCAGAACCTGCTCGGCAAGCGCGTCGATTACTCGGGCCGTTCGGTCATCGTGATCGGCCCGAACCTGAACCTCAACCAGTGCGGTCTGCCCAAGAAGATGGCGCTCGTTTTGTTCGAACCCTTCATCATCCGCCGCCTCAAGGAACTGGGCATCGTGCACACTGTGCGCAGCGCCAAGAAGCTCATTGAGAAGGAAGCGGACGAGGTGTGGGATATTCTCGAGGAAGTGACCAAGGGTCACACCGTCATGCTGAACCGCGCGCCGACGCTTCACCGTCTCAGTATCCAGTCGTTCGAGCCGGTGCTGATCGAAGGCGAGGCCATCCGCGTTCACCCGCTGGTTTGTACCGCCTACAACTCCGACTTCGACGGCGACCAGATGGCGGTGCACGTACCGCTTTCCGTGGAAGCGCAGCTCGAGTCGCGCCTCATGATGCTGGCCACCAACAACATCTTCTCGCTCTCCAGCGGTAAGCCGGTGACCACGCCGACCCAGGACATCGCCCTCGGTTGTTATTACCTGACCATCGAATCGCAGCGCGATCGTCTGCGCCGGGTGCAAAAGCGCAACGACGATAAGGAAATCGAGCATTTGCCGATCATGGGCGACGAGTACGACGTGCACACCGCCTTCGACGATGGCGCGGTGCGCATTCACGACCGTATCCGTTTCAAGAATCCCGACGTCCAACGCGAGACCTTCTACGGCAACGCCAAGGATTCGACCATTGTGACCACGGTGGGCCGCGTGTTCTTCAACGAAGTCTGGCCGGCGGCCATGGGCTTTGTGAACAACACGGTCACCAAGAAGAAACTCGAAGAGCTCATCTGGCGTTGCTACCAGATCACCGGCCACGGCGAAACCGTCAAGGTGCTGGACCGTCTGAAGGCCCTCGGCTTCGAGCACGCGACGCGTGCCGGTATCTCCATCGGTCTGATCGACATGATCATCCCCGACGAGAAGAAGCAGGTGCTGGACGTAGCCCACGACTCGATCAACGAGGTGGAAACCCAGTACCGCAAGGGTATCATCACCGACGGCGAGCGTTACAACAAGATCATCGACATCTGGACCCATGCCACCGATGAAATTACCGGCGTCATGTTCCGCGCGATCGAGTTCAATGACAACCGCGACGACGTCAACCCGTTGTTCATGATGGTGCATTCCGGCGCCCGTGGTAACCGCCAGCAGATTCGTCAGCTCGCCGGTATCCGCGGCCTGATGGCCAAGCCATCCGGTGAAATCATCGAGCGTCCGATTTTGTCGAACTTCCGCGAAGGCTTGAGTGTGCTGGAGTACTTCATCAGTACGCACGGTGCCCGTAAAGGTTTGGCCGACACCGCGCTCAAGACCGCCGACGCCGGTTACCTGACCCGTAAGCTGGTTGACGTTTCGCAAGACGTCATCATCTACGAACAGGACTGCAACACCTTGAACGGCATCGAGATCAGCGCCATTTACGAAGGCGATGAAGAGCTCGTTCCGCTAAGCGCCCGTATCCTCGGCCGCACCGCGCTGGACGACATTCGCGATCCGGTGACCAAGGACATCATTGTCGCCGCCTCGCAGGAAATTGACGAGCAGGCGCAAGCCCGCATTGCCAAGAGCGAGTTGGAATCGGTCAAGATCCGCAGCGTATTGACCTGCGAGTCGCGCGTTGGTTGTTGCGCCAAGTGCTATGGCCGAAGCCTCGCCAATGGCAAGCCCATCGGTCTCGGCGAATCGGTCGGCATCATCGCCGCCCAGTCCATCGGCGAGCCGGGCACCCAGCTCACCATGCGTACCTTCCACATCGGTGGTACCGCGAGCTCGGTGTTTAAGCAGCCGCAAATTCTGGCTAAGCATGACGGTATCGTCCGCTACCAGGAACTCCGCACGGTGCGCGCCCTCGACGGCAGCTTCATCGCGCTGAACAAGAATGGCTACATCAGCATCTACGACAAGGAAGGTCGCGAGCTTGAGCGCTACACCCTGGTCATCGGCGCGGTGATTTCCGTGGCCGACGGCGACAAGGTCAAGAAGGGCCAGAGCTTCGTCAAGTGGGATCCATACAGCGTACCGATTCTGTCCGACCAGAACGGCGTGATTGATTTCCATGACTTCATCGAAGGCGTCACCGTCAAGAAGGAGATGGACGAGGCCACCGGTATGGAAGGTACCGTTGTTCTCGAACACAAAGAGGATTTGCACCCGCAGATCGTGCTGAAGAACAAGGACACCAAGGCGGTGATCAGTCATTACTCGATTCCGGCCGGCGCTCACGTGATGGTGACCAAGGGCGCGGAAGTTATCGCCGGCGCCATGCTGGCCAAGACCCCGCGCAAGGTGGTCCGTACCAAGGACATCACCGGTGGTTTGCCCCGCGTGGCCGAGCTGTTCGAAGCCCGCCGTCCGAAGGAAGCCGCGGAAATCGCCCGTATCGACGGTATCGTCGAATTCGCCGGCACCGCGCGCGGTCGCCGCAAACTTGTGGTGAAGGATCCGGTAACCGGTGACGAAGAGGAACATTTGATCCCGATGGGCAAACACATCGTGGTCTTCCGCAACGATCGCGTGAAGAAGGGTCAGCAGCTCACCGAAGGTCCGGTGGTGCCGCAGGAAATCCTCGAGGTTTGCGGTCCGCAGGAACTGCAGGAATACCTGGTGAACGAAGTGCAGATGGTGTACCGCCTGCAGGGTGTGGACATCAACGACAAGCACATCGAAATCATTGTTCGTCAGATGCTCCGCAAAGTCCGCATTACCGATCCGGGCGACACCGAGTTTCTCTGGAACGAACAGGTTGAGAAACAGTACTTCCTCGACGTCAACCAGAAGGCCATGGCCGAAGGTAAGCGTCCGGCGGAAGCCTCGCCGGTGCTATTGGGTATCACCAAGGCCTCGCTGGAGACCGAGAGCTTCATCTCCGCCGCGTCGTTCCAGGACACGACCCGCGTATTGACCGACGCCGCCTCGCTGGGCCGCGAAGATCAACTCCGCGGATTCAAGGAAAACGTGATCATGGGTCACCTGATTCCGGCGGGCAGCGGTTTCAACATGTACAAGAACATCCGGCTGGTGCCGTTGGCCGAGCCGATTTCGGTAGAGGAGTACCTCGGGGATACTTTACCCGAGACGATCAAAGAATAATTGCAAGAAAGGGTTGTCGGCGCGGGAACAGTTTGCTACTTTTTCGCGCTTTCACCAAAAAAGAGACGACGTATGCCGACTATCAATCAACTCGTTCGCAAGGGCCGCACGCTGGCCCGCAAGAAAAACAAGTCGCCCGCCTTGTCGCGCTGCCCCCAGCGCCGCGGCGTGTGCCTGCTGGTCAAGACCATGACCCCCAAGAAGCCGAACTCCGCGCTTCGCAAGGTGGCCCGTGTCCGCTTGACCAACGGTATTGAAGTAACGGCCTACATCCCCGGCGTGGGACACAACCTGCAGGAACACAGCATGGTGCTGGTCCGCGGTGGCCGTGTGAAGGACTTGCCGGGCGTGCGTTACCATATCGTGCGCGGTTCTCTTGATTGCAAAGGCGTGGACGAGCAGCCTGGCTGGGGCCAGCGCAATCGCGGCCGCTCCAAGTATGGCACCAAACGTCCGAAGAAGGCGAAGTAAGGAAGTAACCAGGTTATGGCACGACGACGCAGAGCAGAAAAACGACCGGTCAACAAAGACCTCCGCTACGGTAGCGAGGACGTCTCGCTGTTGATTTCCAAGATCATGTACAGTGGCAAGTATTCCACCGCCGCCAACATTGTGTATGGCGCGCTGGATACAGTGGCCGAGAAGACCGGCGCCGATGCCATCGAGGTATTGACGCAGGCGCTCAACAACGTCAAGCCCCGCCTCGAAGTTAAGTCCCGCCGCGTCGGTGGCGCCACCTATCAGGTGCCGGTTGAAGTGGATGCCGCGCGTCAAACCGCGCTGGCTATGCGCTGGCTGGTCCAATTTTCACAGTCCCGTAAGGGCGTGCCCATGAAGCGTGCCCTGGCCCTGGAGTTGATGGATGCCGCCAAGAATACCGGCAACGCCATCAAGAAGCGCGACGACACCCACAAGATGGCGCAAGCCAACAAGGCCTTCGCCCACTACCGCTGGTAAACGTGCTCAAGTCTTTCCATGTCCGCCGTGGCCTCATCGTCTACAGATCATTCATCTTCCGCGCCCGCACGGCGTGAGGCTGACGGCCGCACCCATCCCTTAACTTCCATCCGCAATATCGGCATCATGGCCCACATTGATGCCGGGAAGACCACGACCACCGAGCGCATGCTCTTTTACACCGGCAAGGTGTATAAGTTGGGCAGCGTTGACGAGGGCACTGCTACCATGGACTGGATGGTGCAGGAGCAGGAACGCGGCATTACCATTACCAGCGCCGCGACCACCTGTTTCTGGCGCGATCATCAGATCAACATCATCGACACCCCGGGGCACGTCGACTTCACGGTCGAGGTCGAACGCTCGCTGCGTGTGCTCGATGGCGCGGTGGGCGTTTTCTGTGGTGTGGCCGGCGTGCAGCCTCAATCGGAGACGGTGTGGCGTCAGGCGAAGAAATACAAGGTTCCCTGCATCGCCTTCATCAACAAGCTTGATCGTATGGGTGCGCGTTTTCACTGGGTGGTGGATCATATCCGCACCAAGTTAAATGTTCCCGCAGTCGCGATGCAGTTGCCCATCGGGGCGGAAAGTGATTTTCGTGGCGTGATTGATTTGATCACGATGAAGGCGTGGGAATTCGACACGGCCTCGCTCGGCGCGCAGATGAAAGAGATTCCCATTCCTGCCGATCTCGCGGCAGACGCGGAGCAATACCGCGCGGCCCTCGTGGAAGCGGTGGCGGAAAACGATGACGCCTTGATGAATTTGTTTTTCGAGAATCCCGACGTGGCTGCCGGTGATTTGCGCGCCGCGCTGCGCCGCACCGTGTTGAGCGGAAAAGTGCTCCCGGTCGCCTGCGGCAGTTCGCTGCACAACAAGGGCGTGCAATTGCTGCTCGATGCCGTCGTGGACTTGTTGCCTTCGCCGCTCGATGTGCCGCCGGTTTCGGGTCATCATCCAAAGACGGAGGAAGTCGTCATGCGCGAAGCCGACGATTTCGCTCCGGCCAGTTTGTTGGCGTTCAAGATTGCGACGGATCCTTTCGTTGGAAAGGTTGTTTTTGTTCGCGTGTATTCCGGCGTGTTGAAAAAAGGCAGCGCGTTGTTGAATCCACGCACGAAGAAGCGCGAAAAAATCATGCGCATCCTGCGCGTGCATGCGAATCAGCGCGAGGATGTCGATGCACTTTACGCGGGTGAAATCGGCGCAGTGTCCGGCCTGAAGGAAGTCACCACCGGCGACACCTTGTGCGCGGACAATCAACCGGTTGCGCTCGAGCGCATCAC
>JBMTVS010000034.1:0-15863 GCA_049451655.1 Kiritimatiellia bacterium
CACTGCTTTCACGTGCTCAAGTGTATGAGTGCTTGGCCTATTACGAGGATCACAAAGAGAAGATCGATTTCCTGATTGCGCGCCACATGGCTGAACCGGTCGCGTGAAATTTCTCCTCGATCATGACGTTCCGGATGATGTCCGCAGGATTCTGAGGCCTTCCGGTTACCTGTGTTTCGTACTGCATGCCCACTTGCCGTATGTGCGGCATCCGGAGTTCCCGGAGTTTCTGGAGGAGCGATGGTTGTTTGAGGCGGTGCGGGAGTGTTATTTGCCGTTGTTGCGCGTGCTGGGCAAGCGCACGGATGTTACACATAAAAGCCGCATCACGGTTTCATTGTCGCCGACATTGATGGCGATGCTGGATGATGAACTGCTCCGCCAGCGTTGCGCGCGCCACCTCGACCGGGTGGCCTTGATGGCCGCGAAGGAGGTCAAGCGCACGGAAGGTGACGCCGTCTGGCAGCCGCTGGCCAAATACTATGAATCGCTCTCTGCGTTGAACCTCGATACCTGGCGCGAACTTGGCGATGGCGACCTGGTCAGCGCGTTCATCGCGGCGGAAAAAAGCGGCGCCATGGAACTCATCACCACCGCCGCAACCCACGCTTTCCTGCCGTTGTGGCGTCGTCACCCGGACGCGGTGCGACGTCAAATCGATACCGGCATAGAGGTCTTTAGCCGTCGTATCGGTCATGCACCCGCCGGTTTCTGGCTCCCGGAGTGCGGGTATTATCCCGGCCTGGAGGTGTTTCTAGCCGATGCCGGCATCCGCTATTTCTTTCTCGAAACCCACGGGATCCTGCATGCCCAGCCCGCGCCGCCGCACGGGGTGGTTGCGCCGCTTCATTGCCCCAACGGGCTGGCCGCGTTCGGGCGTGATCCGGAGTCGTCGCGCCAGGTGTGGAGCGCGCAGGATGGCTATCCCGGCGACTTCGATTACCGCGAGTATTACCACGACATCGGCACGATGCTGCCGGTGAACGAGCTGAAGCAAATTTTCCCGGTCGCCGATCTCGATACCGCCACCGGCTTCAAATACCTCCGCATTACCGGCGAGGGCAAGGAGAAGGAGCCGTATCATCCCGGACGAGCGATGGAGAAGGCGCGGTTGCACGCGATTGACTTCCTTGAGAAGAAAAGCGAACAAGCCGCGCGCGAAGGCGCAGAGATGGAAGCACCGCCGGTTTTCGTGGCGCCCTATGACGCTGAGCTTTTCGGCCATTGGTGGTTCGAAGGGCCGCTCTTTTTAGAAGCTATGCTTCAAGTTACCGATGCGGGTGGTCCGATCGCGATGATCACCCCTTCCGACTATCTGGAGCTTCATCCTGAAGCACCCGAAGCGATTCCCTCCGCCTCGACCTGGGGCGCGCGCGGCTATAATGAGGTTTGGCTGAACGACACCACGGCGTGGATGTATCCGCACCTGTTCCGCGCCGCCGAGCGGGCGACCATGCTGGATGACGAGATGCATCCCGACCTCGCGCCGGAACTGCAGCAGCGTTTGCTCACTCAAGCCCGCCGCGAACTCATGCTGGCCCAATCCTCCGACTGGCCGTTCATGCTGAACGCGGGCAGCCACATCGAATACGCGGAAAAGCGGGTGCGCGATCATCTGGCGCGTTTCTACTGGTTGGCCGACGCCTTGAAGCGCGGCAAGGTCGACGAGGAGCGTCTGCGGGCGATCGAACTAGTCGACGCGTTATTTTAATCGATTTTTCTCGCCGTGTCCCCGGCGGGGGCTGGTAAAATAGCAGCGGAAACCCAACGGGAGATCATCATGAAACGTGCGTTATGTGTTGGTTTGCTGATGCTGGTTGCCATGTTTCCAGCGTCGCTCACGGCCCGCGGTTATAGCGCGGACCATCACGAAATCCTCAGCCGTCTACAAATGATGGCAGGCGGAGGTTATCCCGAGTCGGAATGGAGGGACTTGATGCAACGTCTTGATGTGTTGTTAGTCGAGGCGGAGGCCGCAGGCGACTGGGACGGATATGTCGAAGCAGAGTTGATTCGCGCCAAGGCGTTTGAGACGCGCGGGCGGCATGCGCAGGCGATGGCGTTATTACGTTCGGTCATTGACGAGCATCGCGAGCGACGGATACCTGCGATGCGCAAGGTCTACCTCGAACTGGCCGCTCTTCACGCGCGAGAAGGCAATGAAGAGGCGGTTACGCGCATCATGAGCGAGTTCAAGCGCAGCCCGCATTTCGATCGCGAGACTTACGGATTTGTCGGCGGCAGCGGACCGGATGACCCGTTGCTGGTGCCGCGTCCGCGCGCCGGCGCGGAGGATTCCGTGACGCTGACCGCGATGCGCGTGCAACAGTCGCGGGCCCGCCACGGTCCCGGATCGCTCTTTCCGGATTTTTCGCTTACCGACTGGAACGGACGCCCGCATGCGTTGCGAGCCTACCGGGGGCGGGTGTTACTAATTGACTTATGGGTCGATACCGCGCGCTGGCAACGCGACCTTGCCTATCACCGCTCTATCTATGAACGCTATCATGACCGCGGCTTTGACGTGATGGGGCTCTACATCGCGCCCCGCGAGCAGCAGGGACGAGAGGCAGCAGCGCGCAACAACCTGCCCTGGCATGCGGCGCTGGCACCGCGCCCCCTGTTGAAGGAGCTGGGCATTTTCGGTAACGTCTCCAACTATCTGCTCGATCAGAACGGCGTGGTCATTGGACGCGACTTGTACGGGGCGGATCTCGATTTGGCGGTGCGGAACGCCTTGTCGCGCTGAACCTTCCGCGAGGATTTTGAAGCATGAAAGTATGTTACATCGGCGCGAACGGCATGCTCGGGCAGGACTTCATGGAAGCGGCGGCGCAGGCGGGGCACGAGGCAACCGGTCTGGATTTACCGGCGATTGATATCACGTCACCGGAGAGCGTGCGCGCGAACTTGCCGGCGTGCGATGTGGTGATTACCGGCGCGGCCTTCACCCGGGTGGATGATGCGGAGAAGGAAGTCGAGCTGGCCCGTCGCATCAACGCCGACGGCGCTGGCAATGTGGCGCGGGTCTGCGCGGAACGGGGCATGCGGTTGCTGCACATCAGCACCGACTATGTGTTCGACGGCAAGAAGGGTTCCGCGTATGTCGAGACGGACCCGGTGAATGCGTTAAGCGCTTACGGTCGCACCAAACTCGAGGGCGAGGAGCAGGTACAGGCGGCAGGGGGCGAGGCGTTGATTGTGCGGACGCAGTCCTTGTATGGCATCCATGGCCGCAACTTCGTGAAAGCGATCAGGAACCAGGTGCGGCAGGGGAAGAAGGAACTCACCGTAGTGTCGGACCAGGTTTCCTCGCCGACCTACACACGGGCGTTGGCGATGGCGTTATTGAAGCTGGCCGCGATTAGCGAGACCGGCATCGTGCATGTCGCCTCGCGCGGGGCCTGTTCGTGGTTTGATTTCGCGCGGGCGATTCTTGAGCAGTCGGGGGTGAGCGATGTCACGGTCAAGCCGATGGCCGCCGCGACCCTCAACTATCCCGCGCCGCGACCCGCCTACTCGGAGCTTTCGACAGAGCGTTATTCGTCATGGACCGGCGAGCAGATGCCGGTTTGGCAGGACGGCTTGCGCGCCTATTTGAGCGAGGAAGAGCCGTTGAGTTAGCCTTTCGTCTGAGATGTTTGTTTACACGACGATTAAAAAAACCGCCTACGAAAAGAACCGCATCTTGATCACGCGCATGGCCATGACCAGGAGGGTGGCGGCGACGATGAAGATGAGCAGGTTGACTATGGAACGCCAGTAGTTGTCGAGCGACTCGACGACGCGGGTGGGATTGGGGTGAATGCCGGCAAGCGCGACTTCTTTTGCATCACCGACCTTGTCGCCGTTGACGCCGC
The DNA here is from genome assembly GCA_049451655.1 of Kiritimatiellia bacterium. Classification (GTDB taxonomy): domain Bacteria; phylum Verrucomicrobiota; class Kiritimatiellia; order CAIVKH01; family CAIVKH01; genus CALMUP01. The sequence continues at coordinate 3,861 of JBMTVS010000034.1, forward strand.
TGATGAAGCCGGCGGGCGGCAAGCGGTAGCGTGACGATCCGAAGTAAAGATAGGCGCTGCCGTTGTGACCCGGCGTGAATACGACAAATGTTTCCGCACCACCCGGTTCGTTCCACACCATGCAGGGCCAAATCGAATCGTCATGGGCGACAACCTTGATGTCGAGTGGGAAGGATTTGAGCCGGGCGACGATATCGGTCGAGAGCGGGAACTTGTGCAGGGTGCCCGCCTGCAGCTCGCCTTGAATCCGGCAGCGCCACTCAAATTCGTTGAGCAGCGTATCGTCGGCCGGCGCGTTTCCGCCGAACGAGCACCACGCGGCGAGTATCGCCCATGGCCATCTTCGCACACCTTGCACCATGGCTGGAGATTCTAAACCTATCAGCCGCCCGCGGCCAACATTTCCTTGGCCACCGCCGCGACCCGCCCCGCGCTGATGCCACGCAGGCAACGGATGTCCGCCTCCGGCAATTTGCACGCGCGCGAAAAACAGGGACGGCAGGCGAGGGCGGCGCGGGAGAGGATGCGGTGGGCCGCGCCGTACGGCCCGGTGCGTCGCGCCTCGGTGGGACCGAATAACGCCAGCACCGGCGTGCCCGCCGCGGCCGCCATGTGCATGGGGCCGGAGTCGACGGTGATGACCAAATCCATTGCGGCGAGATAACCACCCAGCTCGATGAGCGAGGTTTTGCCGCAATGATTTTTCACCGCGCGTTCCGCGCCGGCGCAAATCGCCTCGCCAGTGGCCGCATCTTCCGCCCCTCCGAAAACATGCAAGTGAGCCGCGTCCGGCAATTTTCCGCAAAGCTCCACGAAATATTTCGGCGGCCAGTTCTTGGTCACCCAGCGCGAGCAGGGAAGCAGGGCGATGTTGAGCCCGTCCGGCAGGTCGCGAGGTTCCGGCCAGCGCACGGGAAAGGCTGGCGTCGATCGCTCCATGCCGAGGAAGTCGACGAAGTCGAGATTCTCCTCGACCGCGTGTCGCTCCTTGTTGCGCGAGCCGGCGATGGCCTGGTAAAGCAGCCCCGCGCCCTCGCGATGGAACGAGGGTCCGATGCGTCGTCGAGCCCGTGCCGCGCGCGCGACCAGCGCGCTTTTCATGAGGCCCTGCATATCGAGGACGAAATCGTAGCGGTCGCGTCGTAGCTCGCGCAGAAAGGTACCGGCGTTCCTTGTGAAATCGCGGCGCGGAAACGCGATGACCCGGTCGACCGGCTCGAAGCAACCGACCAGCTCACGGTAGGCGGGCTGGGTGACCCAGTGAATTTCCGCGTTCCAGGTGGATTTGATCTGCGCGACCGCGGGCAAGGCGTGGAACAAGTCGCCGAGCGAGCTCAGCTTGACCACGAGGATGCGCATGATTACGCGAGACCGAGCAGACGCAGCATGACCGCCTTTTGCACATGCAGGCGATTTTCCGCTTCGTCGAAGACGACCGATTGCGGGCCGTCGATAACCCCGGCGCTCTGCTCGCATCCGCGCACGGCGGGGAGGCAGTTCATGAAGATGGCGTCGGGCTTGGCCTTGGCCATCAATTCCTCGTTGACCTGGTAGGGCGTGAAGACCTTGATGCGCGCCTCGGATTTGTGGGCGGGAATGTGGTAGCTCATCCAGCTGTCGGTGTAGACCACATCGGCGCCTTGCGCGGCTTCGGCGGCATCGTTGGTGACCACGAGCTTTGCGCCGGAAGCGGCGGCGTTTTCGTGGCAGGTCGCGACCACGTCATCCAGGGGCATGTATTCCGCGCCAGCGGGACAGCCGACGCTGATGTCCATGCCCATCTTGGTGCAGCCGAACATGAGGGCATGCGTGACGTTGTTGTTGCCGTCGCCGAGGTAGGCGAGCTTGATTCCCTTGAGGTGACCCTTGTGCTCGATGATGGTTTGCAAGTCAGCGAGAATCTGGCAGGGGTGATCGTAGTTGGTGAGGCCGTTGATGACCGGCACCCGCGAGAGCGCGGCCATTTCCTCGATGTGCTTCTGCTCGTAGAGGCGGCCCATGATGATGTCGACGTACCGGCTGACCACGCGCACCATGTCGGCTACATTTTCCTTTCCGGAACTGAGCGGCGAGTTGGCGAGGTCGTAGTAGATGGCGTGTCCGCCCATCTGGGCCACGCCAGTCTCGAAAGACACGCGGGTGCGCAGGCTGGGTTTTTCGAAGAGCATGATGAGCGTCTTGCGGTGCATGGCCGATGCGTAGTTGTGCGGCTTGTGCTTCACTTCGGCGGCAAGGGCGAGCACGTCGGCGATGAGTTCGGCGGGCCAGTCCTGCAGGGATATGAGGTGCTTGGTGGTCATGATACTTCTTAACTCGTCAGGTCTTCATAGTAACGGTCGATTTCGTGTTCGCGATCAAAAATCATCGCGATGAGCACCGCGCGCACCCACATGCCGTTGCGGACCTGACGCCAGTATTTGGCGCGCGGATCGTCGTCGACCTCGGGGGCGATTTCCTGGCGGCGCGGCAGCGGATGCATGATGATGGCGTGCGGCTGAAGAATGTTAAGGTGCGCGGCGGTGAAGTGATAACCGGAGATGTCGATGGTGCCGCTCTCGTTGGCCTGGTCCCACTCGTCCTGGATACGGGTCATGTAAATGGCATCGACGTTCGGGATGACCGGCTCGAATTCGGTGGTGACTTCGTAGGTCATGCCGGCCGCGTCGAGCTTGGCTAAAATGTCCTCGCCGATTTGCAGCGGTTCGGGCGCGACGAAGACTTGATGCACGCCGGGGTAGTGACGCAGCAACTGCGACAAGGAACGCACGGTGCGGCCGCGGGCGAGGTCGCCGACAAAGGCAATGCGCGCGCCCTCGAGTCCGCCGCGTCGTTTTTCGAGCGAGCGTTGAAGCGTGTAGATATCGAGCAGCGCCTGGGTGGGGTGCTGGTCCTTGCCGGAGCCGGCGTTGATGACCGGCACGGGGCGGTCGGTGTGGGAAAGCATCCAGGCGATGCGCTCGGCGAATCCGCCGGTGGGATGCCGCATGATGATCATGTCGAAGTAGGAGCTGAAGGTGCGCACCGAGTCCTCCTGCGACTCGCCTTTGATTTCGCTCGAGGTGGCGGCGTCGCGCACTTCGGCGGGCTTGATGCCGAGAATCTGGCAGGCGGCGTAGAAGGAGAGAAACGTGCGCGAGGAGGGCTGCGAGAAATACAGCATGACGCGCTTTTCGCAGAGCAGCGACTGCAGAAAATTCATGCCGCCTTTGGTCTTGGCGATGCGGCGCGTCTTGGTGGCGAGGTCGCAGATGCGGTCGAGCAGCGCGCGATCGAACTGCTGGGCGATCAGCGCATGGTAGGGCTTGTCGCCGCGATTCAGCAGGCCGCCTTTTTGCTCGGCGGTGAGGGTATTATAATCGGCCCAGGCGAGGTCTTTAAGTTTGTTGTCTTTGTAGATCATGTCTTCATCAATTCGCCCAACCGAGGCGGGGGAACACGTACAGGTAAAGTAGCCAGTTCACGCCGAGGGCATACAGGGACGAAATGGCGTCGTCGATGGTGATGCCGAGGCCACCCTTGAGGCTTTGCAGGCCGCGCGCGGGCGGGGGCTTGATGATGTCGAAGATGCGGTGGGTTAGAAAGGCGGTGATCATGGTGGCGGGGCTCAGCGGAAGGCCGATCAAGGTGATGGGCACAGTGAGGTATTCGTCGGCAACGATACGGCCATCGTCCTTTTTTCCGCCGAGGGCGCCTTCGGCCTTGTCGCAGATGGGAATGGCAATGATGACCAGCACCAGCGCGATCACGATTTGTATGACCCAGCTTTCGGCGACCACCCGGGGAGAGAAGAGCAGGTAGGTAAGCGGAATGCCGAGCAATGCACCGAAGGTGCCGGAGGCGACGGGGCTAAGACCGAGGCCGAACCCGGTGGCGATGAGTACCCAGATGTTTTTCATGTCGTGTTCCTTTATCTTCCGGCTTGCACTTCGATGTTCAGCAAATCGTTTTCGTTGGCCGCCAGCAAATGCAGCCGGTTCATTTTAGCCAGGGTATCCAGCCAGGCTTTCAGCTCGCTGATAAACTGCCGCTGCTCGCGGGTGGCGCTGTCGCCTTCCACAAACAAGAGCTGAAGCGAGTAGGCGGTGAGGGCTAGTTTGACCGCATCGACGCCCCGCTCCAAGTCCATGCCAACATAGCCAAGCCCGCTGCGGGCGGCGAGTTCATTCATGCGTTCAGCCCACGGCTGGGTGGCGGCGCCGCCGGGGAGCACGCTGTCGCGGATGAGTTTTTCAAGGGCGGCGAAGTTGCTGGAGATGATGAGCCAGTTGCCGTTGGTCGTTAGCGCGACCTGTTCGTTTTCGCCGAGCATGCTGTAAAGGCCGTCGGTCACGCCTTCGATGCGCCACACGTCGTAGCCTCCGATGCGTTCGGTGGCGGTGACTAGTCCCAGTAGGTGGCGGCTGTTCCAGCGGTCGAGCAACGCGGGCAGGATGGTGGCAGGGTCGAAGCCGCCGGGGCGCTGTAGAGCGATCATGAGGGTGGGCACACGGATGCCGGCGATACGTCCGTTGTAGGGGTCGGCGAACAGGCCGAGGGCAGCTGACTCGGCGCCGCTACCGAGCAGCGCATCGCGCACGAGTTGCGCGGCGAGGTGGTCGATTTCCTTGAGCGGGCGGGCTAGGTTCTCGACCCCCAGCGCGGCCGAGGCGGCGGGGGCATCGCGCCAGATTTCGGCGAGCGCGGCGAGATCGAAGTTCGCGGTCAGGGGCGACAGCGGCAGGGTGGCATCGGTGACCACGGCGCCGTCGAGTTTTTCGCCGCTGCGCATGCGCCACTCGGCGAACCAGTGTTGCGAGGCGCTGCGGGCGGGGGTCTTAAGCCAGATACGGTCGGGGAAGGAGGATTCCAGCATGCGTTTTCGCCAGGAAGCGAGGTCTTCGCGGGAGGAGATGGAGGGGAAGTTGCCGTCGTAGGCATTGAGAATCATCTCCACGGCCTGCGGGTGGCGGGCGCTGGTGGCTATAAGCATACCTTCGACGAGGGCGATGGTGACGGGCGGAGAGGAAGGCCTTGCTGACCACGTCCATACCGGCCAGTGACCGATGCGTCCCTGGCTTTCGAGGCCGGATAAACCGAACATGTCGTTAAACCAGCCGAACAGCTGGCTGCGCCCGCCAAGCCAGCTCGTAAGCACCCAGATATCGCCACGTTGAAAGCCTGCGCCGGGGAGGCGGGCGATGGCGAGTTCGTCGCGGCCGAGGAGGTCGATCAGACGCCGGGTGGAAGGCGCGCTGCGCAAATCGGCCCAGTCTTCGGCCTCGACGCCCAAGATGCCGGCGATCATCAAACTAACCGGATGAGAAGTAGTTTCATCCCAACGACCGGCGAGACCGCTGTGGAACGACACGAGATTCGCTTGTCCGGGAATAGCGCGGAGAAGATCGGCGGGGCGGTGGGGAATGTGCAGCAGCCACCATGTGGCTCAGGTCAGGAAAGCGCCTAACAGAATCCAAAAGGCGAGACGGCGGCCCGTCCGGTTCATGTCGTGACCGTACCGACGATTTCGCTTAATGAGGAAACTTGGATGCCGGCCAGATACTTTTCAAGGTCGCGCACGAGGGTGAGCGCGGCGGCGGGGTTGGTGAAGTTCACTGTGCCGAGGGCGATAGCGTCGGCGCCGACGAAGAAAAATTCGAGTGCGTCGTCGAGCCGGCTGATACCGCCCATACCGATGACCGGAATGTTGACCGCCTGCGCGGCCTGCCAGACGAGGCGGACCGCGACAGGGCGTATGGCGGGTCCGCTCAGTCCGCCGGTGATGTTGGCGAGCTTGGGTTTGCGGGTCTTGATGTTCACCGCCATGGCGGGGAAGGAGTTGATGAGCGAGATGGCGTCGGCCCCGCAGGACTCGGCGGCACGGGCGAAGGCGGCGATGTCGGCGACGTTGGGCGCGAGCTTGGGGATGATGGGCAGGCGGGTGGCGGCGCGGATGGCCTCGACCACGCGGCGGAACATGTCGAGGTCGGTGCCGAAGAGAGCGCTGCCTTCCTTGACGTTCGGGCAGGAGACGTTGACCTCGAGACCGGCGATGCCGTCGACTTGATCAAAGCGGCGGGCTACTTCGGCGTATTCCTCAATGGTCTTGCCCCAAATGTTCACGATGACGGGCACATCGTGCTGGCGGAGGAACGGCATGTATTTCGATACGAATCCATCGACGCCGGGACCGGGCAGCCCGATGGCGTTGAGCAGGCCGCTGGCCACTTCGGCGGTGCGCGGGGTGGGGTTGCCGGTGGTCGGGTTCAGGCAAATGCCTTTCACAACGATGGCGCCGAGCTGGTTCAGGTCGACGAGATCCGCATATTCGGGACCGTAGCCGAAGGTTCCGGAGGCCACCATGACGGGGTTTTTCATGGCGATGCCGGCGATGTTCACGGAGAGGTCCACCTTGTTGCTCATCAGGCAATATCCTCCCAGACGATTTCGGTGGCGTTGAAGACGGGGCCTTCGCGGCAGGCGCGGGCCCAGGTCCAGTCGCCGGATTGTTCATCGTGGACTTTCAGCACGCAGGTCAGGCAGGCGCCGACGCCGCATCCCATGTTATTGTCGACGGAGACCCAGGCGGGCCAGTTATGCTGCAGCGCGCGGGCGGCGGTGGCTTTTAGCATGCCGGAGGGGCCACAGACAAAGAATTCGGGTAGTTTATCCGCACCTTCACCGGCGGTCCAGGCGTCGAGGGCATCGGTGACCTTGCCGCGGGCACCAAGGGAGCCGTCCTCGGTGGTAACCTCGACGCGCCAGCCGAGCGCCTCGAATTCCTTCACGCAGAGGATGTCGGCGGCGGAGCGTCCGCCGAAGAAGGCGACGCCTTTAACGGGAAGGGCGCGAGCCAGCAAATAGAGCGCGGCCATGCCGTAGCCGCCCGCGATGAGCAGGGGATAGCGGCCATCGGCGAGACCGGGGTAGCCGCGGCCGAGCGGGCCGATGAGGCTGAGTGTTTCGCCCGGGTGGAGGTAGGAAAGGGTGCGGGTGCCTTTGCCGACGCCCTTATACAGAATGGCTAGCTGGTCGCCGTCGGCGCGGAATACGCTGAAGGGGCGGCGCAGAATGGACTCGCCGAGGTGGGGCACTAGCACGTGCAAGAACTGGCCGGGCTTTACGGCGGGGGCGATGGCGGGCGATCGCATGATCAAAAGGTTGTATCCACCCTGAATTTCCGCGTGCTCCAGCACTACCGCATCTTCTTGAAACATAGACGACATGGCCGAAAACAATGCCGCAACCATGGATCTGATTCAACTTGAAATACAATTCGAGTAGTCAAATAGGGGGGAGTGAGCGGGGAGCGGTCAAGATATCGAGCAAAGTTGGTGGATTTTCCAATTGATGGAATAAGCCTTGGGCGATTTTTGAAGGAATTGTAACTTTTCCGGTTTACATCCGGTCGGCAAATCACTATACATCCCGCCAAACCAAATAAGGACGAAAACAAAGGGCGGGCCACATTAGGGGCCCATTGAGTATTATGGAAATAGTTGCCAAAGCAGCGATCAAGAAGGAATACCAGACCCACGATGCCGACACCGGCTCCGTGGATGTGCAGGTGGCTCTCCTGAGTCAGCGGATCAAAGACCTGACCGGCCACCTCAAGACGCACAAGAAAGATCATAGCTCCCGCCGCGGTCTCATCGCGATGGTCAGCCAGCGCCGTAAGTTGCTGGACTACCTCCGCAGCAAGGATGAGGGTCGCTACCAGGGCCTGATCAAGCGTCTTGGCCTGCGCCGGTAATCTCCTCTTCTTCCACATGAACAAGCCGATTCCGGCGTTGCGCTGATTCGCGACGCTGCATCGGCTTTTTGTGTTGATACCAACGCGGCCTGCCAAGCAGAAAACCGCCCTACACCAAGGAAAGAAAAATGAAAGAACTACGCAAGACCGTCGAAGTGAACCTCGGCGGCAAAACCATGACCTTTGAAACGGGTCTGATTGCCAGGCAAGCCAACGGCGCGGTTTCCGCCCGTTTAGGCGACACCGTCGTCTTCTCCGCCATCACCGCCACCAAGAAGCCTCGCGAAGGCGTGGACTACTTCCCGCTCCAGGTTGAGTACCGCGAGAAATTCTACGCGGCCGGCCGCTTCCCGGGTGGTTACTTTAAGCGCGAGGCCAAGCCTTCCGAACGCGAAGTGCTGACCGCCCGCGTGACCGACCGTCCCATTCGCCCCTTCTTCCCCGAAGGCTACCGTTGCGACGTGCAGATCAATAATTCGTTGCAGAGCTCAGACGGCCAGCACGAGCCGGATATTCTGAGCGTAAATGCCGCGAGCTGCGCGCTGACCATCTCCGACATTCCGTTCATGGGCCCCATCGCCGCCGTGCGGGTGGGTCGTATCAACGGGGAATTCGTGGTGAACCCCACCCACGATGAAATGGAAAAGAGCGATATCAAGCTGACCTACGCCGGTTGCCGCGACTACCCGATCATGATCGAGGGCAACGCGAATGAAATCAGCGATGACGATATGGTTGCGGCGATGAAGTTCGGCCACTCGTTCATCCCCGCTATCATTGACGCCCAGCTCGAATTGCGTCGCCAGCTCGGCCTTCCCGACAAGGAAGTCACCGAGGTTCCGGCCGACGCGGCCAAGCTCGCCGCCGCCCGCGACATCGCCGGCACCCAGCTTATCGAGGCATTGGCCATAAACGGTAAACTTGAGCGCCAGGACAAGGTTTCCGAAATCAAGGCCTCGCTGGAAACCGCGCTGAAGGAAAAGTTCCCGGAAATGGAAGGCGAGGAATACTTCCAACTCTTCGACGCGTTCGAAATCGAGTGCACCCGCCGTCTCGTGCTGGAGAAAAAGACCCGTATCGGCGGTCGCGGTTTCGATCAGCTTCGCCCGCTTTATGGCGAAGTCGGCCTGCTGCCCCGGACCCATGGTTCTTCACTCTTTACCCGCGGCGAAACCCAGTCGTTGGCCACGGTTACTCTGGGCACCAGCGATGACGTGCAGGACCTCGACGCGGTAGCGGGCGGTCCAACCGAAAAGCGCTTCCTGTTGCATTACAACTTCCCGCCGTTCTCGGTGGGCGAAGTGGGCCGCCTTGGCACCACCAGCCGCCGCGAAATCGGCCACGGTAACCTCGCCGAGCGCTCGCTGGTTCCGGTGATCCCCACGGATTACCCTTACAGCATCCGCGTGGTGTCCGAGATTATGGAGTCGAACGGCTCCTCCTCGATGGCCAGTGTTTGCGCGGGTACCCTCGCGCTAATGGACGCGGGCGTGCCGATCACCAAACCGGTAGCGGGTATCTCCGTCGGGTTGTTCGGCGATGAAAACAACGCCGAGTTGGTACTCGACATCCTTGGCGCCGAGGATCATTGCGGCGACATGGACTTCAAGGTGACCGGCACCCGTGATGGCATCACCGGCTTCCAGGTCGACCTGAAGATTCGCGGTCTGCGCTGGGATTTGGTCGAGGGCGCCTTCCGCATGGCCAACCGCGGACGCCAGCAGATTCTCGACTATATGCAGTCGGTCATCGATTCGCCGCGCGCCGAGCTCTCGCAGTTCGCCCCGCGAATCGAGGTCATCAAGATCAACCCCGAGAAGATTGGCGCCCTCATCGGTCCGGGTGGCAAGCATATCCGCCGCATCACTGAAGTCTCCGGTGCCAAGATCGACATCGAGGACGACGGCACGGTGCGTGTATTCGCAACCGAGAAGCAGTCGATGGACATTGCGGCCCGCGAAATTCATGCCCTCACCGCCGAGCCTGAAGTCGGTAAGATCTATCAAGGTACGGTTACCGGCACCAAGGAATTCGGCGCCTTTGTCGAATTCATGCCGGGCAAGGAAGGGCTGGTACACATCAGTGAGTTGGCCGACTTCCGGGTCAAGATGGTCGAGGACATCTGCAAGGTGGGCGACACCATGTGGGTCAAGTGCCTGGCCGTTGATGAGATGTCTGGCAAGGTTCGCCTGAGTCGTAAATCCGCACTCGCGGAGATGGATCAAGACGGCTCGGCCGCGTCTTAATCACACTGGTGCGGGGGCGCGTACACCGCGCGCCTCCGCTACCTTATCTGAATATTCGACTTTAACACCGGGCCACCAAGGGGTAGATTCAAGCCTTAGTATCGCGTCGTTGAACGAACGGATCAGCATGAAAAACTTTTTCTTAAGGCTAGCATTAAACTCGTTCGCCCTGGAATTGCCGGCGAGGGCTCAAGAGGTCTCCACGATCAAGCCCGGGGATCTCAAGGAGGCCCCTCAACGTTATTGGGCCTCTTTTTTCGTTTTTTCTGATGTATTGGTCGATCCCCCGGAAAATCGCTCCACGAAGGTGGACGATGATAAGGTCTACCGTTTTTCGACCGATGCCCTTGGCGATGCCTATGCCGAATCTGCGGTTGCGGAGGTGTTGCGCGAGGCCGAGCCGGGTATCGAGTTCCTTTTCTTTGCCACGGTAAAGCAGCAAAAAAGCGGGCTTTGGGGAAGAGGTGGAGATTTTGTTGTCATCGTAAAAGAGGCCAGTGTGGTGGAGCGCGATGCCGAAGCTATTTCCAGCCTGATGGCCGAAGCCCAAGCAGCTGATGCCACGAATAGAGCCGCGATCGCCTTACGAAATCTCGGCGAAGTAAGTCAGGCTGTTCAACAGGAGTTGTATGGTTTTGCCCAATCGGAAGGCATGACCGTCGAGGAGTTGATTGCCGCGCCGGAGTATCAGCAAAAAGTGGCGGGCAGTATTCGCACGGCTTTGCGTCGTTATGAGCAACAGAACCGCAGCAGCAGCCAGGAACTTTTTGTTGATGTAATACGTTCGTTATTGGCTCCCACCAAGCAGGTCACCGAGCCTGAGTCCCTTGAAGTCGATATTTATATTCCTGATGACATGGTTGCTTTTGAAGACGTTGATAGCGATGCGGATCAAGAATTAATCGAGGCCCTGAAAAAGGCACAGGCTGCCTTGCAAGCAGAGGTTGAGGCGCGCGCGGAGGCTGAAGCCAGGGTCGCGGAACTGGAGATGCGGCTTGAGGCTTGGCCGGACGAACTGGATGACCAATTGACGGCCGCGCAGAATGACACGATGGCTCTGGCCTTGGACGAAGCGAGGGCTGAGCTCCAAAAGGAGGTCGAAGCTAGGGCCGCCGCCGAAGCGCGCATAACTGATTTTTTGGCTGAAATTGAAGAGTTAAAGAATGAGTTGACCTTTACGAAACAACAATTAGCCAATGAAAAGCCTGATCTGGCGGGCATATTGGTTTCCCTGGAACTGGCCGAGGCCAAGCTGGAACAAGTGAGTTCAGAACGCAACCAAACAGCGGAACGGGCCACTGGATTACAGGTAAGAGTCGATGAGCTTACGGGTGAGGTGGAGGCGCTGAAAAGCGAGCTGGCCAATGTTGCTGCGGATGCCGAATCCCGCATTGCCGAAGCTTGGGCCGCCGCTCGCGATGAACTTGAAAAGGAAGCAACAGCTAGAGCCAAGACCGAGGCGCGGCTCGAGGAACTTCAGGCCAAGATGGATGAACTGAATGTGGAGGCAACCGTGGCGCTTTCCGAGGAGTTGAGCGAAGAGTTGGCCCGGACGCGAGAAGAGCTTGATGAAGTGACGGAGGATTACCAGGTGGCGCGGAATGAATCGGTTAACCTTGCCGCCGAACTGGAAGTGCTCAGAAATAAAGCGATTGCCGGCGAACAGTTGACGGCCGCCCTGGATGATGCGCGAAGCCGGATTGCGCTCGAGACGGAAGCGCGAAACCTCGCGGAACAGCGCATGACTGAGTTCGGAGAGGAAATTCAACGCTTGCAGCAACTGATCGCTAATCGTGAAGTGGCGTTGCGTGAAGCAACGCGTCTCAAAGCACCCGCGCTGCGCGTGGATGCTCCACGCATGATTCGTGCTCGAGACTAGTCTTGCCCGACCAAACCGGGAGAGAGAGACTGCTATTTCGCCCCGTCTTGACGTTCGGGGCTGCTTGGGCTTAGATTTTTCGCGTTATTAATTTCGCCAGCATAGCTCAGTTGGTAGAGCACTTGATTTGTAATCAGGCGGTCGTCGGT
>JBMTVS010000035.1:0-15613 GCA_049451655.1 Kiritimatiellia bacterium
AGCTTCAGGACGCCGATGCGGTATCGATAGGGCGGCCGACCACCGACGCCAATGTGTTCTTTCAGTTGATTTTTGGCGCGGTAGCCACCGTTGTGCTGGCCCTGGCGGTGTCGGTTTTCAAAAATTCCGAATCCTCTAGCGTCAAGTACATCAACGACATTATCAATGAGCGTGGCTGGGTGCAGTATGGTGAGTTGTTGATGTCCTTTATGGTGGTTGCGTTGATGGTGCTGAAATCCCGGATTGTCAAAAACCAGCTCAAAGTGGTCGCTTCGAATCCGATTCCCGCGGAAATTGACTTGAGCAATGACGAGGAAGTTCATCGTCTGCGCGAGAGCATCATGCATCGCGAGGAATACAGCTGGAGCATCATTCTCAACCGTATCGACCGGGCGATTGGCTTGTGGCTCAGTACGAAAGACGTCGGTCGTGTGACGACGTGGGCATCGGCGGAATCCACGCGTGACACGTCCTCGTCGGATTCGTCCTATTCGCTCTGTCGCGTGCTCATTTGGGCTATTCCGATTCTCGGGTTTATCGGCACCGTCCTTGGTCTGGCGGTGGCGGTGTCCGGTTTCGGCGTGCTGGGCGGCTCGGCGGAAATCAGCGCGATTAAAGAGGCGATTGGTCAGGTGACGCTGGGTCTGGGCGTGGCGTTTGATACGACCCTGCTGGCCCTGATGCTGACCGTGTTGCTGATGTTCCCGCTATCGTTTATTCAGCGCAGTGAAGAAAATTTCTTCGTTGAGCTGGAGAATTACCTGGATGACATGTTTGTCTCCCGGCTGCCCTCCGGTGACAAGCAGAGCATCGTGATCGAGAATCTTGAAGATTCCATCGAAGCGGCTTTCCGCCGTTACATTCCCGACCCGGATCGTTATGACGAAGTGTTTACGCGCTCGATCGAGAAGGCGGCATCCTCCGTGGAAACCAGATTTGCCGGCCTTACCAAAGGCTATGAATCCGCGTTGAAGCAAGTGGCAACCCAGATGTCCAGCGAAATGGCCGGGGTGATGGACGGTGTGTCCAAGTCAGCCCAGGGCGTGGTGACCGGTTATCAGAAGTCGGCGAGCGAATTGCAGGCGGCCACCGAGGCTTCCATGAAGAAGTCGATTGATGCCGCACAAGTGCTGGCGGGCAAGTTGGACGAAGTCTCCAAACTGGCCGCGGGCGTGCAGGAATTGCTGCAGGTCGACAAGGCAGTTCAGAAGAGTTTGAGCGGCATTGCGGCGTCGGAGGATTTTCAGAAGACGCTGGCGGACTTGCGGTCGCATATAAGCACCACAACGGAATTCTGCACCAAACTCAGTCAGCCGCGGGTCATCACCCTGCATGAAGAAGTGGCCTAATCCGGTAGGGCATCCGGAACACGCACCATGGCACGCAATCGCGACTCCACCAAAACGGACTTCTCCTCCTTCATGTGCATCATTCTGATGCTCACGGGGGCGTTGGTGACCATCATGGTGGCGAACATCATGATCATCGGCTCCAACCCGGATAACTTCGTCATCACATCCGTGGTGGGTTTGACCGGCTTCAAGGGTGGCAATTTGGCCAAGGACACCAACTACATCGATGTTTACCGCGATCGCCTCGAGTTGTTCTTTGACAACGGCGCCCGCAAGGAAACGGTCACGCTGGCCGAATTGGAGTTGCGAGGGAATAAATTTGAGGAGTTTTTGTCGAACGTCTATGAGCGTCGGGAAACGGAGTACATTGTCATGTTGGTGCGACCCGGCTCGGCAGAGACCAGTCGACGTTTGCGTACTGCGATCAGCAACCGGGGTATTGACCTTGGCATGGAGCTCTTCCAGGACGAGCAGCTGGTCTTTTTTCGTGAAGGAAAAGTGGTGGAAAAGAGGGGCAGGTAGACTGTGGGTAAGAGCAAAAGCGCGGAAATCTCTCTCGATTCCTTTTTGGACATTTTGACCTGTCTGCAAGGGGTGCTCATGCTCATCATTATCACCACCGGCATTGATGCCGCCCAGACCAAAGTCATCATGGCTACGCCGATCGAACTCGTCGGCAATGAACGACCCATCTACATTGAAGCCCGGAGCGAGCAACTTTTTATCGTTCCGGTGGATGAGGCTCGTAAGGCAATTCGGGAAAAGCAAGAGGAGATCGTCCGTAAAAGGCGTGAACAGCAAACCACCGTGGACATTATGGAGGCTATTGGTTCCGCGGATGTGAGCATCGGGAGTTATACAGTTGATTTTGCGCGCTTTCTGGCCGGTCAAATTGCCTTGATACCCAACGAAGACGTCATCGGCTACTCGTTTGAGGATCACAACAAGGAAATGGAGAACCCGACCAATTGGTTCGGCAGCATAATCAATAACATAGACGTCGATAATGAGCGCATTAACTTTCTTGTGCGCGATGACAGCTACAAAATTTTCAAATTGGCTCGTCTTGCTGCGTGGTCGAAAAGTATTAAAGTGACGTATTCGTTAATACCCCGAAACGACGCGTTGACCTTTCAGTAGCAATGCTCTGCCGGCAACCGACCCGCGAGACAACTTTTTGAGCAGGAGTTGAACATGAACATGATGGATGTAGAAGCCATTCAAAAGATATTACCGCATCGTTACCCCATGCTTTTGTTGGATCGCGTGCTCGAATGTGATTACGAGAAGCAGCATATCGTTGCGGTCAAGGCGGTTTCGGCGAATGAGCCCTACATGCAAGGTCATTTTCCAAACTGGAAATGTATGCCCGGCGTGCTCCAGCTCGAAGCCATGGCTCAGGCCTGCGGCGTGCTCATGAGCAGTATCTTCGACCAGCCCGGACGCATTGCCTATTTCCTCTCCATCGACAAGGCGAAGTTCCGCCGTGTGGTACGTCCTGGCGATCTCATGCGCATTGAGGTGAATTTCCTGCGCGCGCGCTTGCGGGTTACCCGCATGAAGGGCGTGGTCACCGTGGACGGTGAAGTCGCTTCCGAGGCGGAGATGATGTTCACCTATCGCGAGGAGTAAACTACTGATGCCCTCTATTCACCCAACTGCGGTGATCGAGTCCGGCGCCGTAATCGGAGATGAGGCCGTAATCGGCCCATATTGCGTGGTCGGTAGTCAGGTGACCATCGGCAACGGAACGCGTTTGATGAATCACGTGGTGGTAAACGGGCTCACCAGCATTGGCGAGCACTGCACCATCTTCCCGTTTGCCTCGCTGGGGCAGCAGACCCAGGACTTGAAATTCAAGGGCGGGACGCCCGGCGTCAAGATCGGCAACCACGTCACCATCCGCGAGTCGGTCACGATCAATGCCGCCACCTACGATGGCGACTTCACTACGGTGGGTGACCATTGCCATATCATGGCATATGCCCATATTGCGCATGACTGCCATGTGGGAAACCGCGTCATTATGGCCAACAATGCGACGCTCGCCGGGCATGTTATTGTCGAGGATCAAAGTATCTTGGGCGGATTAACTGCGGTTCATCAATTCGTCCGGATTGGCCGTTTAAGCATCACGGGTGGCTGTTCCAAGGTGGTTAAGGACATACCCCCTTTCATGACGGCGGATGGAAATCCATTGGCGGTTCATACCATCAACAAGATCGGGCTGGAGCGTGCGGGGGTCAGTGAATTGACGCAACGCACCCTGAAAGAGGCTTTTAGAATTATTTACCGTAAAAACCTTACCATGTCGGCGGCGCTTGATGCGATGGATCAACTTGAGGCATCACCCGAGCTTGAGCAATTGACCGGATTTTTGCGCAAATCAGATCGAGGTATTACCCGGTGAGGCAGCGCTGGTCAGGCTTACGTTGCGCCTTGGCGTTCATGATCTTTGCCGGCGGGATTAGCGCACCTGTTGCCCGGGCCAACGTGGCATTGCCGGGAGATCAATTGGTTAATTTCAGTTTTGATCAAGCCGACCTCCGGTTGATCATAAAAATTGTGGGCGAGATGACGGGGCGACGATTCGTCATCGACGAGAAAGTTGCCGGCACGATCACCGTGGTGACCCCGGACAATGTTCAGTTGCAGGATGTCTATCCGCTTTTATTGTCGATCCTTGAATCCTCCGGCTACACGGTCATCGAGAAACCGGAAGGGATTCATGTTATACCGCTGCCCGAGGGGGGGCGTGCACCCGGGCGGATCCTGCGTGACGATGACGAGGGCGTGGAGGGTTTGATCACCCGTCTGTTTCGCATCGACCACATCAATGCTGTGGAGTTGGCCCGCTTGCTTACACCGCTGGTGCGGGGCGGAGAGGCTGGTGCGGTGGCGGCCTTTGGTGCGACCAACCATCTTATCATCACCGATACCGCAGAGGCCATACGACAACTCGAGAAATTGATTCGGGATCTCGATCAACCTGGTGCATCCAAGACCATGGAAGTGATCCGGTTGAAGCATGCCAATGCGGAAGACCTTGCCGTTCAGCTCATCGCGGCCATGCAGGGCGCCTCCACGGCGGGGGAAAACGTAAGCCGGCATTTGGCGAAGGTTGGCGCGGGTATGGCATCATTGCCCTCCGACATGGTGATCGTGCCGGTGCGGAACGCAAACAGCTTGGTGGTGGTCGGGACGCCGGTTCAATTAACCAGCGTGCGCGAAATCGTTGACCTGGTTGATATCGAATCGCCGGTCGAGTTTGGGCGCTTACATGCGATCTTTTTGAAATATATCGGCGCGGAGGAAGCGGCTACCACCTTGAACAATTTGATGACCAAGGCCCGTGCCGCTGATGAGGTCGCGCGGATTTCCATCGAGCACAATAACGCGAACAATGCCCTGATCGTCGAGGCCTCGCCGCAGGATTTCGAGCTGGTGCGCAAGCTGGTCGAAGAACTCGACCGCATGCCCCAGCAGGTGATGGTGGAAGTGGTCATTGCTGAAGTCAGCATGGGCGAGGGCATGGATCTGGGAGTGGAATGGAACGCCATCGAAGCGCCTCGCGATGGTGAGACCACGGTCGCAGGAAGAATTCGTCCCGGCGAAACCGATACTCTGGCCAACATCCTCGAAACCGGCGCTTTCCCGCAGGGTTTGGCTATTGGCGTGGCTCGCGGTACGTTTGTCGATGCGGCGGGTCGCGTGTTGCCGCGTATCCCTTTTGTGGTGGAGGCGTTGGCGCAGGACCGCGACGTGAAAATCCTTTCCAACATACCACTTTGGGCTCAGAACAACACCGAGGCCAGTGTGAGCGTGGTTCAGAATATTCCCATTCTCAGTTCGCGCATCGAGGGCACGGGTGACAACCGCGATGTGATTCAAAACATCGAGCGTATCGACGTGGGTATCAAGTTGTCACTCACGGCGCATATCAACGCCGACGATGAAATCAAATTGAAGCTGAATCCAAGCATCGAGGCCATCACCGATACCGGTCCGCCGGAGACCCAATTCGCGCCCACGATTGCCAAGCGTGAGGTGGATACCACCATCACCATTCCGGACCGGTCCACCGTGGTGATCAGTGGCCTGATTCGCGAGGATCAAATCAAGCAGGTCAACAAAGTACCTTTTCTCGGTGACATTCCTCTGCTGGGCTGGTTCTTCCGCTCCACCAGCGATCAAAAGCAACGCACGAATCTCCTGATTTTCGTTACGCCTCATATCATCCGCGACCTCAAGGATGCTGCCCAGGTGAAAGAGGCGCTGGAAAACCGTTCTGCCATTAACGCATCACCTGCCATTCCGGTGGCCGTTGAATCCGGAAGCGCGCCGTGAAATTGGGCGATATCCTGGTCGAGACCGGGAAGTTAACCGCCGGTCAACTTGAGCAAGCCCTGCTGCACCAGCAAAACGCATCCCCGGACAAGCTTCTTGGCGATGTTTTGGTCGAGCTGGGTTTTTGTCGCGATTCAGATGTACTGGAAGCTGTTGGACGGCAATACCATCTGCCCGTGCTGGAGCATATTGACGACCGGTTGATCGAGCCCGCGCTGGTGGAACGAATCCCGGTCGATTGGGCTCGCCAGCACTTGATCTTTCCGTTGCGAATGAACGGTGAACACTTCGGACTGCTCGCCGGCATCGAGGCCCTGCCTCGCCTGCAGGAGCTATCGATTCTTCTGGGTGAGGAGGTCGCGGGTATGTTGGCGCCATCCGTTGAAATAAAGCGGGCGATCGACCGGGCCTACTTCGAGCGCAAACCGGAGGCAACGCGCGCCGCTCCATCGGCAGCGGCTTCAGCGCCGGAATCCACACGTGCCGATGATCTCCTGCGGGCGTATGATGCCGCGCCCGTAACACAATTGGTGAACGGCATTATTCTTGAGGCGGTTCGTTGCAAGGCCTCGGACATTCACATCGAACCCTATGAGAATCATCTGCGCATTCGATTTCGCCTCGATGGTTTTCTTTACGAGCAAACCGCGCCGCCCAAGCATTTGGAGCATGCGGTCATATCGCGTCTGAAGGTCATGAGCAACCTCGACATCGCCGAAAAGCGTCTACCCCAAGATGGAGTGGCACGGGTTCGGGCGGGGGAGCGCGAAATCGATATTCGCGTTTCCACCATACCCGTCGCAGAGGGCGAGCGGGTGGTATTGCGCTTGTTGAACCAGTCAACCAGCCTGATTCCGTTGGAAGAGTTGGGGATGGCGCCGGATATGTTGACACAATTCCGGAAAAATTTGCAGGCACCCAACGGCATCATTTTGGTGACGGGACCCACCGGAAGTGGAAAGACCACGACGCTGTACGCCGCCTTGCGCGAGATGGATACCACGCACCAGAATGTCTTAACCATCGAGGATCCCATCGAGTATCAGTTGCCCGATATCGGTCAGATGCAGGTCAAACCGAGGATCGGATTAACCTTCGCGGCGGGTTTGCGTCACATCCTCCGCCA
Organism: Kiritimatiellia bacterium; assembly: GCA_049451655.1. GTDB lineage: Bacteria > Verrucomicrobiota > Kiritimatiellia > CAIVKH01 > CAIVKH01 > CALMUP01. The sequence continues at coordinate 6,826 of JBMTVS010000035.1, forward strand.
GGATCCAGACGTCATTCTCGTTGGCGAAATTCGCGATCAGGAAACCGCGGAGATTGCGGTGCGCGCGGCGCTCACCGGACATTTGGTTTTCAGTACCTTACACACCAACGACGCTCTATCCGCGGCCATTCGCCTGGTGGACATGGGCGTGCCGCCTTTTCTGATTGCTTCCTCGGTTCGAGCGATTATGGCACAACGTCTGGTGCGGCGTCTTTGTACCTCATGCCGGACTCCCGTATCTTTCAGTGCCGATCAATTGCGGGGATTACCGGTTGGTCTGGTGGATGCCCTGGACGGTAAGAGCGGGTTCGCTGCTTCGGGTTGCGCAATCTGTCGTCAGGGGTATCGCGGACGCGTCGGGGTATACGAGCTTTTGGAGATCGGTGACGTAGAGCAGAAGTTGATCCGGTCAGGCGTGGATGCGCCAACCTTCGGGGCATCGGACCAGTCCGTGGAAAATTCCATGTGGCGTGATGCCGCGGAAAAAGTATTGGCGGGTGTTACCACCCTCGATGAAATCAAGCGCGTGTTGGAACCTGGCGCCGCGTCATGAAGACCTTTTTTTACCGTGGCTACGATGCCAACGGAGCACGGACGCGGGGTTCGCTGGACGCTCACGACATCAAGGAAGCCCGCGAAAAGCTGGCTCGTTCGCAAATATTCCCCGAAACCATTGAGTCCGCCGCGGAGCGGAGCGGAACATCCACCAACAACGCAGCTTCCCGGACATCGCTCAAGTCGCCCGCGGTACGAGGCGAGATCTATCGTGCCTTGGCAGCGCTGTTGCGTGCTGGTCTGCCGTTGACGCATGCTTTGAGTGTCACGTTGGATCAGCCTGCCGCGGAGCAGGACGGGATGACGCGCGACTTGGCGTTTATGCGCGATCGTATTCGTGATGGTGCAAGTATGGCTTCGGCCCTGGAGGCCGCTGGCGCGAACGTCAGCAGGTTCGAGGCGGCGGTGATTGAGTCCGGCGAAAAAACCGGTCGATTAGCTGATGCGCTGGATCAGGTTGCCGACTATCAGGATGACGCGGGCAAGATCAACCAAACCCTGAAAACCGCCATAATTTACCCGGTTATCATTCTGGCCTTGTCATTGATAATCGGAATTGGCGTGCTTGGTTTTTTAGTGCCAAGGCTGGCGGAGCTATTCGAGGAATCTGATCTGGCGTTACCCTTCATTACCCGTGTCGTGCTTGGCGCGGGTGAGTGGTTTTTGCCCGTCGGGTTGCCCGTGCTGGGTTTACTTGCGTTTCTGGTTTCCGGATGGATCCGCCGGATGGCTGTTGATTCCGATGCAAGGGCAAAGGCAGAAATGAAATTATCACGGTTGCCGCTCTGGCGACGTGGATTTCAATTGTTGGTGACTGCCCGGTTTGCCCGGACCAGCGCATTGTTACTGCAAAATGGATTGAGCATGGTCGATACCATCACACTGGCTGGACGCGCCACCGGAAGCGCATGGATTTCGGGCATCTTGAATAAAAAGGCGGAAGAGATCAGGCATGGCGGCTCGTTAAGCCGGGCGTTGGAAGAAACTCCGGTGCTTGGCAAAACCCTTGGTTCATGGGTAAAGGCGGGGGAGGCATCGGGCGATCTTCCCGGAATGTTTAATCATGCAGCCGCGCGTTACCAGCAGATGTGGAGCGCTTTTGTGCAACGTTCGGTAAACCTCATAGAACCGGCATTGATTGTGGCCGTGGCGATTTTCGTCCTGATCATTGCCCTGGCCGTGCTCTTGCCGATTCTTTCCATCAATCAACAAGCATTCTAAGCGGGAAGTATTCTCACCGAGCCGCGCAGCCCTTTATTTTGTGGATAAGTAACCTGCATATCACCTTGGAGGACGGTTGCTTCCGCTCCGTTGAACTCAATGTTCACTTCCTGGTGCGGATTCCTGGATAATAAGAGGCTACTCATCAGCACGGCTTTTTCCGCGCCATCCCCGCGCCGGTAGTTCCATAGCTCGTCCGGTTGCGCCATGCGCGCGCCATCATAAATGGATTCGGAGGTCCATTCTTGCACGGTCTGGATGAGGTGTTCCATCGACCAATCCCGGGTTGCGCTGATGCAGACCGGGTTGCGCTCCAACGCGGCGTGAAAGAATGGTTTCCAGTCGCTTCGGGAGAAATCGCGGAAGGCGTAAAAAGCGAGATCAGCGACAGGATGACTGGCCCGCACTTGCTCCAGTGCGGCAATGACCTCGTCGCGGGTCATATCGTTACGCAGGGGCAGGGGGGGGACTTGCACGTGGTTTTTGACCTCATGATGGTCGGGAAAGCGGGGTTGCAGGCGCGTGAATCCGGCAAGGCGCTCGATGATTAGCGCGGCTTGGCTACATTCCTGACCCAACGCCGCGAGAAGCTTTTCAACGTGATCAGCTCGAGCCAGATCGATCCTGTTTTCCCGGAAGAACTCATCAAGCACATTGATGCAAACACGTCCCGGAATATGTTCGGTGTAAAACAAATCGCGCTCGATCTCATCCAGCAATTTATCGCGGGTGCGATCGCTGGCCTTGAAGGGACCCGTGTGCTCATAGGCGTAAACCTTCTCCGCCTCGATCCATTGCGACTTTCCGTGACAATCACGGCAGAACTGGAAATGCTTTTGGAGGTCACTGTTCTGGCGCAGGAAATTGGCAAGTATTTCGAGGTCCACCGCCGTGCACAGGTACTGGCTCAAGTGATCCTTGAACCGGTTGTAATGGGCGGGATCGATGGTCGCGTCGGGATAGATACAGTGAACGTGTCCGGTGTGATGACTCACGATGGTGACGCGCTCGTGACGCAAGGCGCGCTGGGCTTTCACGGTTTGCTCGGTGCCGTTGAACCACATGTTTTTGGTCATGATACGCCGGTTGTTGGTGACAACGCCTTCGTTCAGCATGATGTAATTCTGTGAATGCAACGGGGTGGCCATTAAGAAAATGTCATCAAGCGAAATTCCGCATACCACAAACAGCGCAGCCGCGTAGAGGGTCGAAAGCGAAACGCATTCCCCGGCGCCGTGCCGGTAACCGGGGCGGTGCGTGAATGCATCCATGGCCTCGAGGGTTTCCGTTTTCCAGTAGGGAATATCGTCTGTGTTGTATTTGTCCAAACCGAAGTGACGGCGGATATCGAGATCGAAGTAATATTTGTCTCCCTCGTAACCGAACAAGGCGTTGCTCTGGCTTATGGTGGCGTCATCAATCCAGGGACTGAACCGCTCCATTTCCCGCTGCTTGGTAGTCAGGCCCCAGGTGTCGAGGTCGAGGTTGAATTCATAATGATCAATAATGTACTGCTTCAACCGTAAGACGCGCCGGTAGGGCTTTAGTTTATCCATGTCCCGGAACCATGGATCATCACGCCAAGCCCAGATACGCGGCGACATGATGTTGGCTAGCACCAGGCTGTAGAGAAGCTCGGGGAACACAAAGATTTCCATGTCGGACAAACTGACGGCCGACGAGTACTTCTCACGCTCATTCTCGGGAGCGGCAACCGGGTTGGCGTCTTGGCGGGTTATGTTGATTTGCATCCAATCATTATACCTCAGCCGGGACCGGACTGACAAAGTTTCAAATATCCTTTCCATTTAAAGGGGTTCTGATAGCTTTTTCGCGAGGAATTTTGATGTCTGAAGAATTAAACGAGCCAAAGCCTGAGGAAGCCAGCTCCGGTGCAGCCAAACCGGAAGAGCTCCAAGACTTGTTCAACAGTTTTGACATGACGCCGGACTGGGCCCGCGGAGAGGGACCCACCACGACCTTCACCCGGGAGTCGGGACGGCGCGATGACCGCGAGCGGCGAAGGCCAGACCGCAAGCCGGGAGGACGCCGTGATGGCGACCGTCAAGCGCGCGGTGGAAAGCGGCCTCATCCACGGGACCGTGAAGATCGCGGGGATCGACGTGACCAGAAAGAGGGTCTTCGTCGTCCTCATTACCGGGAGGAGCGGATTCGGCTGCCGGTTGAGGTTTCCTTTATTCCCGACCGGGATCGTCTAGGCGCGGTGGTGCGTCAACTCCACGCCGTTCGGCGAGCATTCCCTTTGCCTTATCTGGCACAGCTTTTCATGCTGAAGCCCGAATATCACTGGATCAAACTCGAAGCAAAAGGCGTGAACGGAAATGAGCCGTTGCAGTTTTTCCAGGACCGGATCTCGAAGGCCGTTTTTCTCGATGAAACGAAACTGCGCGACTATATAGTCGGTGCCCATCTCGAACGGCACTATGAGCGGATTGAGGAAGAAACGGAACCGCCCACGGGAAACTTTGTCTGCGTGGGACGATGCCGCATATCCGGCAAGCTTTTGGGACCACCCAATTACCATGGGTTTAATGAAAAAGTCGTGGAGACGCACCGGCTTCATGCCGCTCATCTGCCTCTCGACCAATACCGCAACAAGATTGAAATGGTTCGCGAGCCCGAAGTGATCGAGCAGTGGAAGACCTCCTGCCGCAGCCGTGTTCGCTATAAACCGAAAGATGCGGATGAGACGTCGACGTCCAGCTTTACGATGGTGCAAGCCGAACAGGATTTTCTGCAGCGCCATGCTGCCGGCTACATGAGCAGTGGGAGTAAAATCATCATGCCCGGTAGCGCGGTATCGTTGCTGGTGGATGAGCCCTTGCGGCAGCAGATTCAAACCGCCAGATCGAAAGAGGATCGCTTTCCCTTCACCATGATGCTGGCTGTTCGTCCGGCATTCCGCCGGATGCGACTTCACGTTTTCAAGGCGGGCAAGGATCACAATTATGTGACGGCCATTTCGCCGCGTCCGATTGATGCCGAACACGCGATTGAATCGATCAAGGAGATGATTAACCTGATTTCGGAGCATCCCGGGTGGACGCGCCAGCGTTTGGTCGAAAAACTCTTTCCCGGATGCGCAATGGATGATCCCGTTGTCGCCGAAAAGTTAAGCCCGCTGGCGTGGTTGGTCGAAAAAGGTCATGTGATTGAATTTTTCAACGGCGCCTTTGCTGTTCCCGGACATCTGCGCATGATTGAATCATTGCCCACGGAGAAGCCACAACAGCATCATCATCCGGAATTAAGTCAACCGGAGGTCGCGCCAGCAACAGGCGAGCAGGCGGCAATTGTTTCCGGGCCGTCTTTACAGGAAGAATTTGCTGAAAGTGACAAAGCCGAGGAAATCAGCTCGCCGGAGAAAGCGAGCGAATCCAATCCACCTCTGCCTCCAGCCCCTGACGCACCGGCGTGACCGGGGCATAACCAAGCAGGCGGCGAGCCTTTTCGATGTTCGCAGCCGTATGCTTCTGGTCGCCGGGACGAGCAGGCTTACGCTCGATATTTGCTTTTTTTCCGGTTAATTCCTCGAGCAAGGTGACCACGTGGTTGAGTGAAATGATTTCGCCGCCACCGACGTTGAAGACTTCGCCCAGTGCTTTTTCGCGATGTTGAGCTGCGAGCCAGGTTGCTTGCACGCAATCGCTTACGTACGTGTTGCTCCGGCTTTGTTCGCCGTCACCGAACATCGGGAAGGAACGTTCCTCAAACAACGCCTTGATGAGAATATTGTACGCCATGTCGGGCCGTTGGCGCGGGCCATAGACGGAAAAGTAACGCAGAATGGTGATGGGCAGACCAAAGTTCGCCTCATAGGCGCGGCACAATTGCTCGGCGGCCAGCTTGGTGATGCCGTAAGGCGAAAAGGGTTGCGTGGGATCGGTTTCCGGCCCGGTGGCTTCGCGACCATAAACGCTGGAGGTCGATATATGGATGAAGTGGGGAAGGTTGGTGGCGCGCGCTGCTTCAAGCAAACGTTGCGTGGCCTCGATATTGCAGGTGCTGTAGAGCGGCAAGTCGCTCCAGCTTTTGACCAGTCCGGGCATGGCGGCAAGATGAAAAACGGCTTCTGCTCCTTCAAGCGCGGCAGTCAATTCGTCGCGGCGCAAATCCGCCTCCATGAATGTGAAGGACGGGTGCTTGACCACAGAAGAGAGATTGCTGCTTTTGATGGTCCGGTCATAGTACGGGATAAAACAATCGAGCCCTGTGACACTATGTCCTTCCGCCAATATCTTCTCGCAAAGGTGCGAGCCAATAAAACCGGCTGCTCCGGTTACCACAAATTTACTCATGCCATTTTTCTCCCGGAGGCTGTGTCCTCCGTGTAACACAATCTGAACAAAGCGCTTGCATTTACATTGCGCGTAGACTGCTATAGTTCTACATCAAATCCAAGTGAAACCTGTGCAGGCAAATCCGTGTATAAAAAAATCATAACCTTCCTACTTGTGACCAGCGCTTTCGCCCGTTTCGATTTCGCGGTCATGGCCGAACCATGGTTGGCGAGCGAGGGAGAGCCCCTTTTGCAGGAGGCTGAGGTTGCTTTCAAGGATCCCTCTGCCGGCCCCATCGATCAGAACGGCGTTCGCTTGGCTTTTTACAACATCGAAATGTTCACGGATGGCATCAAGGACGGGAAATATCGCAACGAGGAGCTGGCCCTTACCCAGGCGCGCGATGCCGCCGGGATTATTGATGAGCTAGCCGCTGACATCCTGGTTTTTTCGGAGATCGAAAATGCGCGTGCATTGCGTTTGTTGAATGAAAGTCTTGCCGAGCCATACCCGAATGGCTACGTCGTGACCTTCGGGAGCGGTGGAAGTCGCGTCGAAAAGATGAACGCGGCCATGTTAAGCCGTTTCGCGCCGGAATCCGTGAATGAAATCGATTTTGGCCCGTTAACCGGTCCGGGACGTCCAACCAGGGGTATTTTTCGCGCTATTTTCAGTTTGGGCGAAGACCGGTATTTGCTTCTTTATGCCGCCCACCTGAAATCCAACTGGGGCAGTGTGGACAAGAATTACGCCCAACGCTATCACGCCATGACCGCGCTTCAAGCCGACCTCAGGACCCTGCGTGAAGCTTACCCGGACCGGGTGTGGGAGTCGGTATTACTTGCGGACTTCAACTCTGAGCCGGGTAATGAGCGCTTTGCCGGGGATCCAACCTGGTCCGTGCTTGAGGACTGGGTCGATTTGTGGGCCGAGCATCCGGATGTGGACGAGCTTCATACCTTGCCGACCCGATCCGGTGATCCGGAACTGAATTTCCCCCCTGCGCTTTTTGACCGCGCATTGGTGCAGCCCGAATTGCGTGAAGCGCCCTGGATAACTTCGCTGCCCTCGGTGATCGCGCGGGGAAGCGACACCAATAACATCCATACCAAGCCCGGCAACAACGGGCATGTCTCCGATCATTACCCGATTTACATCACGCTAACCCGCGAATAATCAGTCCGCAGCGCCTGAAATAATTTGCCTCGGCTGACTTTACGACTATATCCTGAAAGCAGAAATCCAACTGGGAGAAACACATGAAAAATCGATTCATTTTATGCGTGGTCGCCGCCGTATTTATTGGCTCAGGTCCTGCTCCCGCGCAGGCTCAGGAGCGTGACCTGTTCGAAGATGCTCCATGGTATCTGGGCTTTGGAGCTGGTCACATCAACTTCGAGGGTGATGTTGTGGTTCAAGACGATCTTTTCCTCGGACTTCGACTCGGTCATGACGTGAATAAATACCTCGGGTTTGAATTCGGTTTTGATTATGCGCCCAGCCTCGACAACACCACGTATAACGCCAATGACAACCGCTATCGTTTAAATGATTCCACCGATGCGGTCCGACTTTCGCTAGACGCCCTGTTTCATCTCCGCAATACCGAAAATCTGCGTTGGGATCCCTATCTCTCGCTCGGTGCCAGTTGGTTTGTTTTCGGCGACCCTGTAAATAAATCCGGTGACAAGGATATCCTGGGGACCCAGGCCGGCGCTGGCGTGTTTTATCATTTCAACGATGCATGGTCTATTCGCGGTGATTTCCGTACCACCATTGCCAGCAAGAATACCGAATTTGGCGCCATATTGTTTGTGGGGGCAAATTACCGCTTTGGCACGGCCATTCCCGCTCAGTACACCTTGAGCGGCGGTGATCTGGATAGTGATGGCGATGGAATAACTGACACGCAGGAAACCGGTATCGGTACGAACCCATATGACCCGGATACAGATAAAGACGGACTTTCGGACGGGGAAGAGTATCTCACCTACAAAACCGATCCGCTGAACCCCGACACGGACTGGGATGGTTTGACCGACGGGGCAGAGGTGAATGTTTACACCACGGACCCCCTGAATCCTGATACCGATGCCGGCGGCGTGACCGATGGTCATGAAGTCATTGATGACGGAACCGATCCGCTCGACGGCTCGGATGATTTGCAACTGTTCACCCTGAACATTGAGTTCGACTACGATAAGGCTATTTTGCGTCCCCAATACCATCCCGAGCTTGATGTCGTGGTCAAGGTGCTCCAGCGCGATCCGACGGCAACTGCCCGTATCGAGGGTCATGCCGACAAGCGACCCAAATCCAAGCGCGACTACAATCAACGTTTATCCGAGCGACGTGCCCAGGCCGTGCTGGATTATATCGCCGATGTTGGCGGCATAGAAAGAAGCCGCTTGAGCGCCAAGGGATTCGGGTTTGATCGTCCGGTCGCTGCGAACGACACCGAGGCAAACATGCAGAAAAATCGCCGCACCGAAATCTATATTCGCAAAGACGGTGATGCCGGGGCGTGGAAAGACGAGCCGGTGACTGGCGGAAATCCGCTAATCAAATAATCGGCCGGGCCGACCAGTTCAACGTGGTTCCGCCCATCAGCGGAATCACGCTTTCGTAACGCGCAGGCACCACCCATGGGTCCTTTTTAAGCGTGTACCTCTTCTCGATATGACTTATGACTTAGATTCTACGGGCTTGGT
>JBMTVS010000036.1:0-15472 GCA_049451655.1 Kiritimatiellia bacterium
TGTAGATTTGAGGATGGGTCTTTGGGGTTGGATTCCGGGAAGGTGTATGCCGTTGCCGCGTATAGTGCAGGCGAGAGCCCATTTTTCGGCGGCCCGGGGGCTTTGATCAACGCCCATGCAAGGTATGTAGCCCTGAACCCCGAACCCTGAATCCCAGACCGCCGTACCTTACCTGCAATATTTTGGCCAAACCCCTAGAAGTTGCCGTTCAAAATATCATCAAGCTGACGATAAGCCCCGGATAAGCCTTCAATTGATCGCTTCATGATCCAGAACATGACCGCGCTGATGGCGAGGATCAAGATGGTTAACATTATTTTCCGCTGCGTCGACCAGCCGGGACGCCACCAAATCAGTGGCAAGGCCAGCGGGCCCACACAGAATACCGCGAAAACAATGGTGGAGCTTCGAAAAAGCCAGGGTGTTGGCGGTTTGGAAATCGGCGCGGATGGCCTCGAGCCGTCAAGAAACTCCCCGCAGTGTTTGCATTTGATGGCAGCATCCTGGATGTCTTCAGCACAAAAAGGGCACTTTTTCATTTGAACAAGTTCTAGGGCTGCTGAATGCGGCGGACGTAGTCGTCAACCAGCGCACGGGCTTCGTCGAGGGTCGGGGCCTCGGCGGTAATGCGCATGACGGTTTCGGTGTTGGAGCGGCGGATGTGAACCCACCGGTCGCCCTGGTCGATGAACAGACCGTCGAGCTGGCTGACATTGCCATCCGTGACCTGCTGGCGCAGTTTACGTAATATCGCCGGAGCCAGCTCGGGACGAATCGACAGCTTCTCCCTTACAATCGCATACTTCGGCAGGGACTCCAGCAGCGTGGAAATCCTCTCCCCCGATTTAGCCAGCAGCTCGCAAATCACCGCCATGCCCGCAAAGCTGTCGCGGCAAGTATGAATCGCGGGAATCATCACCCCGCCGATATTTTCACCGCCCGCCACCGCCTTGTGTCGAATGATTTCCTCGGCCACGTTAATCTCACCGATGCGGGTGCGCACCACCGGGCAATCGTAGCGGCCCGCGATGAACTCGATGACCTTGCTGGTGGGCAAGTTCACGCACACGGGCCCGCGCTCATGCGATTCAAGAATCTGCCAAATGGCGAGCGCGAGCGTCATATCCTCCCCAATGGTATGTCCCCGCTCATCGACCACGGCCAGACGATCGCCGTCCGGATCCTGCGCGAAACCGATATCGCAACCCTGTTCCACCACCACGCGGCTCAACTCGCCCAAATGCTGCGGTAACGGCTCGGGCTCGCGCTGAAAGTGTCCATCCGGCCGGTCGAACACCGGCACGACCTCGCATCCCAATGCATCACGCAAAAAAGCCGGACTGTAAAGCGCACCCACCCCGTTTACGCAGTCGATGGCCACCTTCAGCTTGCGCCGGCGGATGGCTTCAACATCGACATAGTCCAGCACGCGCCGGAAATGATCCGCGGTGGGGTTCGGCTCCTCGCGCGCACGCCTCAACTCGCTTTCCGCGACCAGCGGAAAATCCTGCTGATGATAAACGTCGAAAAACTCCTGGGCCCGGCTTTCGTTTAGAAACAAACCATCCGGCCCGATGAACTTGAGCGCGTTCCACTCCGCCGGATTATGGCTGGCGGTGATGGCAATGCCGCCGCGAATCCCCGGACGCGCCGCCAGCATCAGCAAGGTCGGGGTGGGCACGATGCCCGCGAGCAGCGGTGTGCAACCGATGGATTGAAGCCCGGCGATCACCGCCAGCTCGAACATCTTGCCCGACGGCCGGGTATCACGCCCGACAATCACCGTCCCTGCGCCGACGAACGCTCCGAAAGCCTGGGCGAAGGTGGCCGCAAGTTGCGGGGTGAAAGTCGTCCCCACCACGCCGCGCACTCCGGAAACCGCGACCTTCAAGGTATCTTGAATGGAACGTTCTTTCGCGCTCATCAGATTAGCGCTCCAATCGACCGGACCATGAGCTCCGCCCGCTGCACCGCCACCTCCCGATCGCGATCCTCGGAAATCACACGGACGATCTGTTCCGTATGCGAGGCTCGTGCGTGCAGCCAGCCGTTCTCCCAATCCAGACGCAGACCATCCGTATTATCCACGGATAGCGGATCGCCCAACTCTTCGAGGTGATCCGGTACCTGCTCGAGAGCCCGGTAGCCGGACCTCGACTCACAAGCAATGCCACGCTTTACAATGTGGTAACGCGGCAACGCGTGAATCAGTCCGGAGAGACTTTTTCCACTGGTCGCCATAGCCTCCAGTACCAGCGCCATCATCAAGAATCCGTCTGCCCCGCGACTGAATTGCGGCACAATCACGCTGCCACTACCCTCGCCGCCCACCACGCCGGCTTCATCCTCGAGGCGAGAAGCAATGTAGGCCTGCCCGACCGGCGTCTTGACCACAGGCAAGCCATGGCAGCGGGCAATGTCATCAATCATCCGCGAGGTGCAGACATTGGTAACCACGGTGCCAGGTGTCCGGCTCAAGACATAATCGGCAATCAAGGCGAACGTGAATTCCTCGCTCACCGGCTCGCCAGTCTCGGTCACCATCGACAAGCGGGCCATGTCGCTGCTGAGCACGAAACCAGCGTGGCCTTTCACGTGGCGAATAAACGACGCCATCTGCAGCGCGCTGCGCGGACGCGGCTCCGCCTCGCGTGGCAGATAACCGGAGGGCTGATCATTCACGGCGATGCAATTAAACCCGGCGACCGCGGCGAATTGCTTGAGGTAAGGACATCCCGCTCCACCCAGCGGATCAATCACCACGTTGAGCTTCGCAGCGGCGATGCGTGACCCGTCGATGACTTCGCCTAGCCGCGCAAAGTAATGTTCGTGAAAGTAAGGTTGCGGCTTGAGCTCGCCCAGTGCATCCGTTCCCCGTCGCAGAAAATCGCCCGCGTGGAAGATATCGAGCACCGTCTCGCCGCCCGCCGGTTCCAGCAGCGCGCCGTCGCGATCGATCAAGGTGATGGAGTTCCAACCCATGCCATTGTGCCCGCCGCTGATGGAAATACCGCCAGAAGCTTCAAGCGGCTTCACGGAAAATTGAAGCATGGGCGTAGGGCAAATCCCGAGATCGAGGATTTCGCAACCGCTTCCGATAAGCGCCGAGGCTACCGCATCATGCAGCATGGGGCTGGAGTCGCGGGTGTCGCGCGCGAGCAGGACGCGTCCGCCGTCCACGAAGGCGCCGAAGGCGGAGGCGAAATCCATCACCGGCCGGAGGCTCAATGATTCCCCGATAAAGCCGCGCATGCCGAAACTGGCGAGTCGCAAGGTCATGATGTTATGACGTTAGTCCGCGCTTGCGGTCCCAGGCAAGAACCAACCAGATGCAACCTTCGTACATCAGCAACAACGGGATAGTCAGAAAGATTTGCGAGACCACATCCGGCGGGGTCAACACACACGCGATGATGAGCGCCGCGACCACGGCATGACGCCGGTGCGCACGCAGCCATTCACCGCTAATGATGCCGAGTCGACCGAGGATGAGCAGCACCATGGGAATCTCGAACGCCAGCCCGAAGGCGATCAGCAGTTGCGAGGAAAAGGTGACATAGCTGTTGATGGTCCATAACGGCACCACCCCCAGCCATTCGTTCATGACAAACATCGCCGAGAGCGCGAAGGGCAGCGTGTAGAAATAGCCCAGCGCAACGCCGGCCGCGAACAACACCAACCCCAGCAAGCCCGCCCGGCCGGCGAGTTTTTTCTCGGCTGGCTTGAGCGCAGGCAGCACGAACTGGCCAACGAACAACACGATGAAGGGCGCACTAAAGAGCAGCCCGGACCAGAAGGCCATGCGCAGGGCGGAGATGAAGGCACCGGAAACCTCCATTGATTGAAGCATGCGGTCCGGATCCTCGGTGATGCGATAGAGCGGCTGTTTGAGCAGGTCGAGAATGCGGGGCGCGAGCGGGAATGCGATGACCATGCCAATGGCAATGGCGGCAAAGGAGCGGATTAGCGTGAATCGTAAATCCTCGAGATGCTCGAGAAAGGGCTTGATTAGGCCCTCGCTCTGCTCGCCAGTGGCGGACGATTCATGCGTTGCTTGATTCATGATCGCGATGCACGGCTTTATCCGCGGGCTTTATCTCGGGGGCGGGCAATTCCTTGGTAGCGGCAGAGGTCTCGTCCTTCTTTGGCTTGTCCTCGATATCGGCGCGCATGATTTCATCGGTCACCTCGCGGCTGGCCTTGCGAAAAGTCTCGATGGACTTGCCGAGGTTGCGGGCCATGCCGGGAAGCTTTTTCGAGCCGAACAGCAGGAGCATGGCGGTCAGGATGAGGAGAATCTCGCCGCCGCTCATGGAGCCGCCGAGGAAATTGAGGGGAAGGATGATCATGATACCGTGGAGGGACGCGCTCCGTCGCGTCCGGAGTGCGTGGAAGGAAAATGAAAAAATCCGCGCGCGCAAACAGCATCACCCGTCCACGAGCGGAGCTTCGCGCCAGCCATGTTCCCCTTCATGCTCACGGCTCCGGCGGAGCGGAGCCCTCCAGAACTCGTGGAGGGACGCGCCATGACGCGTCCGTCAAACATTACTGGAAAAGCGAGAATTGGGCGCGGCGATTCTGGCGCCAGGATGCCTCGTCGTGTCCGAAGGCCATGGGCTGTTCTTCGCCGTAGCTAACCGTGCGAATGCGGTCGGCTTCGATACCCAAACCGATGATGTAGGCGCGGACGGCCTGGGCACGACGCTCGCCGAGGGCGAGGTTGTATTCGTTGCTGCCGCGCTCGTCGCAGTGACCTTCCACGATCAGACCGATGCCCATATTTCCGCGCAGGTAATCCGCGACCTGCTCGAGCTTGGCGCGCTCGGAGCCGGCGATCTGGGCACTATCGTAATCGAAGAACACCGGCTGAAACTGGCTGGCCACCACTTGCAAATCATCCGGATTCATCAAGCTGCCATAGCCGGCTCCATCCATAGGGCCAAGCACGTTGCCAAATTCATCATAGGTCAAGCCATCGCCGCTTTTCGGCTTCTTTTTGCAACCCGTCACGCCGGACGTCATCACCATGGCTGCCAATACCACCAGACCAACGAACAACTTAGAATACTTCATTTTCGTGTACCTTATTGAGACTTCTATCGGGACCATTTAGGGGCAAACCAATCGCCCTGAGTATCGACGAGCAGTATGGGTGGATCGCCCATCGTGTCAATGAGATAAACCCGCGAACGGTAGGCTTCAGTCCTGGCTACCGCGATGTGCCGGCCGTTGGGCGCCCAGGACGGATCCTCGTGGTCGGCGTAGTCGGAGGTAAGCTGGCGAATCATACCGGATTGCGGATTGATGGTGCAGACTTGAAACTTGCCACCAATGAGCGTGCTGTAGACAATTTCGCCCTGCGGCCCCCAGTCCGGCGAGACATTCTGCCTCCCCCGGGTGGTCAGTTGGCGCGGCGTTCCCCCCTCGCGGGAAACAATATACAGATGGGGAGTTCCAGCGGCGTCCGAAACATAGACAATTTGCCGCCCGTCCGGCGACCACGACGGGCTGGACTCCACCGCGCGCGGGGTACGGGTGATGCGGGTGAGCTGGCGGTCGCTTAGACGCATGACATACAGCTCGGGATTGCCATCCTTGGAGAGAATAATCGCCATGTAGCGGCCATCCGGCGACACCCCGCCGCTTATGTTGGAGCCGGAGTAATTCGCGATGCGGAAGCGCTTGCGGGTCGATAAATCAATCTGGTAGATCCCCTGAAATGCGGTCAGGTTGGCGGTGTAGAAGATGTTGCGCCCATCGTGTCCCCAGCGCGGGGCGGCGATGACTTTTTTGTCGTTGGTCAACGGGTACATCCCACGGCCATCCGAATCGCTGATGTAGAGTTCCTTGGCCTGACCTTGACGACCAACCAGCAACAGGCGAGCGGAGGCAAAACCCCTACGTCCGGTGATTTCCTCGACAATATCATCCGCTGCCTCGAAAGCCCGGCGGCGCACTTCAGCAGCGGAGCCATTATAGGTGCGGGTCAAGACCACCCGCGGCGGAGCGACCTGGGCGACGGTGAGTTGGGCGCGAATGGTGGCGCCGTCGAATTGCACTGGACCGCTCACGCGGTATTCAGAGGCACCGGGACGACCCTGCTCGAGCCAGCCGGAACGGGCCAGGCTAGTCTGCAAGGTGGTGAAGAAATCACGCGCGGCGGTATCCGCGCTGAAGGTCATGCCGCTCAAGTCGATCGAGGTTTTTCCGGTTCCCTTGCGAATCACGATGTCCGAGGCAAGGGAAGAGGAGGCGAGGAGGGCGAAGAGTAGCGTGAGGAGGGATCTCATGGATTATGGGTAATGGTTAATGGGTGATGGGTGATGGGTGATGGGTGATGGAATATCACATGGAGAGGCCGGAGGTTTCAAACGTTATCGTTACATCGATGAAGGCATCGCGCACGGAGTCCGGAAGGGCGGGCAGCGAGGTGACCGAGCGCAGCCCGCTCATTACCGAATCATCCATGGCTGCGCTGCCGGAGCGGCTGGTCAATTCGCGGTTAATGATCATGCCGCTTTTCTGAATGCGCAACTTGACCTGCACGCTCAACCCGCTCACCCCGGGCGGCTGCTGCCAGGCCTGATAGAGAATGCGCTGGATGCGGGCATAGTAGGCGCCCAATTCAGAGGGCGTTCCGCCGGCGGGCGCGGGGGCGGCGCTGCTCGTAGGCAGATTTTCGCGCAGCCGCGCGGCAATTTCCTCCGGCGTCAGGGTTTTCACCGGCGCTGGTGGCGGGGTTACGGTGTCGGGTCGCCGCACCACCCGGTTGGTTTGCACCTTGATTTCATCGGCCTTCTTTAATTTCGGCTTCGGTGGTTCCGGTTTGGGCTCGGGCTTCGGCTCCGGGGGTTTAGGTTCCGGCGGCTTGGGTTTTGGCGGTTCCGGTTTTGGGGGTGGAGCTGGCGCCGGCGAGGGTGGCGCGGCCGGAGCAACCATTTCCACCATCATCACCTGCTCCTTCTTCTTGGGTTTGGAGCAGCGACCGAAGAGAGGCGCGAGCAAGATCACCGCCAACAGCATCCCATGAAAAATGATGCTGACTTTGAACGCCTTGTTAAACCGGTCGTTCATCGCGCTCGGTCAAGACTCCGGCGTGGTCACCAGGGCCATGCGGGTGATGCGGGCATCATTCAGAATACGAAGAATCTCCACCACTTTACCGTAGTGCAGTTGCTCATCCGCCCGCACCATAACCGGGGCGTCGGGGTCGGCAGCGGCGATAATTTTCATCTCGGCTGCGAGGCTCTCCATGCTCACCGGGACACGGTCGAGAAACACCTGCCCGCCGACATCAACGGTAATCGACCGGGCGTCGGCCTGGTCGACCGGACTGGTTTCGCCTTTGGGCAAGTTGATGGGAATCCCCTGCTCGATCAATGGCATGGTGATGATAAAGGTGATAAGCAGAAGAAACGTAAGATCGATCAGCGGGGTCATATTCACCTCGCTGATCTGCTGGAGCGGCTTGATGGTGGTGCGGCGGGCCATGCGTTTACATTACTCGCGGATGAAATGTCGCTGCATGTCAGCGACCAGCGCATCGGCGAAATTGTCCATCTGCACGGTGAGTTGGCGAATTTGATTGGTGAGAACGTTGTAGCCGACGGCGGATGGAATGGCCACGAATAGGCCCACCACCGTGGTCAGCAAGGCTGACGCAATACCAGGTGCCACGGCGGAAAGGTTCGCCGAGCCCTGGGTAGCCATGCCGGTAAAGGAAATCATCACGCCCCACACCGTACCCAGCAAACCCATCAACGGACTCGCGCTGACTGCGGTGGCCAGCATGCCCATCTGGTTCTCGAGCAACAGCACCTGATCCGCCACTTCACGTTCCGAGGCATTTCGGACGGCGCTTAGCTGCAGCGGACTCAAGCGCGGCGTTTCGCGCCCGAGACCGAGGCCATCCTGCTCGTAGCGGGCATCGCGCGACTCCAGCTCCAGCCCCACCGCGGCACAGGCCTTTTCATAAACGTAAAAAACCGGACTCTCGACGAAACGACGGCGCTTCAGGAAAAGCCCCAATGGCTGACCTTCCGCCCGGTAAGCCGCGGTGAACGTCGCCGACTCGGTTCGCGCCCGCTTAAGGCTGTAGTATTTCGAGACCATGATGGTCCAGGCAAACACCGACACACCCAGCAGCACAAAAATAATCACCTTACCGGTAAAATCGCTGGTCGAGAACGAGTACCAGATATTGGCGAGGGGCAATATTCCTGCAATCGGGATCATATTCATGGTCAAATATCAGAAAAGTGACGTTTATTCGTGATCATACAAACACCGCAACCGTGCGTCCAACTTGAATGTTGTCGCGCGCTTTCCCCGGGCAAAAACGAGACAAAAAAACCGCCTTGCTTTCCGGTACATGACCGGAGGCAAGACGGTTTGTTTCGCATCACCGGTCCAGCCGGCATGCGTTGAATTAGCCCCGGTGGCCGTAGCCGCCGGAACGACGCTGGGAATAACCTCCCTCGCGGTCACCGCGATCGCGGAAACCACCGCCGCCGCCTTCACGACGGGGGGGACGATCCTCGCGCGGCTTGGCTTCGTTCACGCGAATCGGACGACCATGCAAATCCTGATCATTCAAACCCGCGATCGCAGCCTTGGCCTGCTCAGCGTCAGGCATTTCCACGAAGCCGAAGCCGCGGGACTTACCCGTAAACTTATCAACAATTACGCTGGCCGACGAAACCGAACCATACGCTTCAAAGGCCTCACGAAGGTCACCATCGGTGGCCCCGTAAGGAAGATTCCCAACGAATATATTCACACTATACCTACTCTACTGATTACTGTCGCTAATATCCAAAGCCGGTACGGCAGCGACCAAACCGGGTCCGACTTTTGATACAGATAGAGGGGGCGGGTTCCGGTTACAAGCACTAAATGAAAGTATTTTTCTATTTAGTTTGTTGCCGGATTACGCCCGGACCAATAGTTTTGACCACGAACCATAACGCGATTTTTGCCTCATTCGTTGCCGGATATAAATTATGGAGATCGTTCCACAATAAAAACGACCTGCTGTCGTTGTATGGATAGAGCGGACACATGGAAGCGGATCATCCGGAGAAAAAATGGCTGAAGGCATACAAAAAAGGGGACCTCGCGGCACTCGGGCTACTGGTCGAGCACTTCCGGCGACCTTTGTTTTCCTTCATCCTCAACATGATGCCGCGACATGGCGATGCCGAGGAAATATTCCAGGAAACCTGGCTGCGCGCCATTCGCAACCTGCCCCGTTTCCGGGAAGGGAATTTCGCCGGTTGGCTATTCCGGATCGCCCGCAATTTGATTATCGATCAGATCAGACGCGAAGCGAAAACGGTCGCGCCCTTGGATCAGGAGGGTCAAAGCGGAATCGAGTTGGTGCCGGATGCCGCTTCGGGGCCGGACCAGCAAGCAGGAAGTCGCGATCTTGGGATACGTATTCAAACCGCGCTCGCTGCGCTGGCACCGGAGCAACGCGAGGTGTTTTTGATGCGCAACGAAGCGGGGCTCTCCTTCAAGGAAATTGCCCGGCTACAGGAAACAACCTTGAACACCGCGCTCTCGCGCATGCACTACGCATTGCAAAAATTGCGGCCGCTGCTGCAGGAGGATTACGATGAACTTGAAAGAGGCTGATTGGTTGAACAACGATCTTGAGCGACTCGAGCGGAGCACGCGCGGCATCAGCTCGCGCCGGATGGAGATACCCCCGACTCCGCGCGACACGCTCGCCGTGTTGAGGCAGGCGGCGGAAACACAATGCGAGCGTCGGGCTGCGAGCGGGCTATCCGCCGGTCTTATTCGCGCCTTGCTCGGCGTCACGGCGGCAATCGCGTTGATCGCTGGCGCATGGTCGATTTTATCGCCGACACATGACCCGGCGGCCATACCGGCGGTCCTTAGCATGGAGATCTTTACCGATCCCGGCATGGACCTTGCCGATTGGGAGCTTGAATTTGAGGCGATCCGGGAGGAAGTCGACCTGACCCTGACCGCGCTGGAAACGCAGGAAGACTGGGAGGCTTTGTGATGAAGATGTTGATCCTATCCGCGTGTTTGCTGCTCGGCGTCTCGGCGACCCTTGCGCAACCACCGCCTGAACACCGCGGACCACCTCCCCACGCACGCGGGCCCAGCACCTTATTTAAAGAAAAGCCCGAGCCCGCTTCTCCGATCAGACGCTGGATGATGGAGTTACGCGAGGAAGATCCGGAGGAGTTCGAACGACTTCAACAAATGCGACTGGAAAATCCTCGCGCATTTCGCGACATCATCAGCGACCGGCTCGAGAAAACCGCGATGGAGCGCCTGCGTGACAAGCGACCAGCGGTACATGATGCTTTGATGAGTTTGAGTGAAGAGGACCGGAGTTGGGTAATGGAGCGCATGTCCGGCCACGGTATGCATTCTCCCAAAAAGGAAAGGGGTAAGGAAAATTCTACATCCAGCCTGCGCCAACTTGCACGCGATTACCGGGGGGCGGCCAATGAGGGCGAACGTTCAGCCATTCGCGAGCGTCTGGAAGAGGAATTGGGTCAGCTCTACGACCAACGCCTGGAGGATCGTCGGGCGCAACTCGACGAAATCCGCGACCGCTTACGTGTCATGGAATCTGCCATCGCCGAAGGCGAGCAAACCCGGGATGACTTCATCGATGAGAAGCTCTCCCTCTGGCTCGATGCTCCGTGAGCTTCTATAACGCGTTGATCTTTCCCGCTTGAAGTCCCTTGTTGCGCCTGAATACATGAACACCATTTTGAGCGCGCTTATCACAATCGCAGTAATTGCGACCACACGCGCGGCTGAGCCTGTTGAACAAGGATATTTTCCGTTTAGCATTGGGGCCGGCGGACTGGACTACGGGAAAGCCATTGCTGTGGATGGCAACGACAACGTTATCGTGGCGGCACTGTACAACCTGACCATTGATGCCGATCCGAGTTCGAATGGAGTAGTCTCGATCAGCAGTTCAGGAGGAACAGACGTCCTCCTGGCGAAGTATACGCCCTACGGCTCTCTACTATGGGCGAAGAGCATGGGCGGAGGTGGAATCCCGCCCAGCATTGATGCTCCACACGCCGTTGCGGCTGACTCATCCAACAACGTGGTTGTCGCGGGATATTTCGGTTCAGCAACCGCCAACGACCGGGCTTCGGACTTCGACCCCGGCGATGGAATGCGTAACCGGGCATCCCCTTATGCCCACCAACCATGCTCTAACCCGTTGCTCATTCTACGCTATTATTTTCCATCCATAATATAGCTTTACAACTTGTCCTTCGTAACCAGCACCACGCGCTGTGGAATCCACTGCAAAACAAGCGTCTTCAGACGTTCATTCCCTCTATATCCTGGATGCAATCGGCCCGTTCTTTCGCGCCTCACCAGCCGGACGGATCAATTGGTCCAAGATACCCTTTGCCGACCTCGAATATGAAGGTGAGGTCCGCCGTGAACTGTTTCCGGAAATACGGCGGGAATTCGAGATCGTCTGTGCGCGCGCAGCAGCATTCGGCTACAACGCGATCAGTATCGACGACCTGGCCCACCTCTTTGATCACCCGGCCTACCCGGCGGACTTGCGCGCCCGGATTCATGCCTATCAGGAGGAGTTCGGCCTGCTCTTTGAGATCGCAGGGCGTCACGGCCTCGGCATCTACATCACGACCGACATCATGTATTTTCACCCCGCCATTGATGCCGTGTGCGGGTCCTCCTTCGTCCGCCAGATGGATTTCCTCGCCGGGGCAATCGATGATGTGCTCACGCGGTATCCGGTCGCAGGTATTATCTCGCGTATCGGCGAGTCCGACGGCCTTGACGTCGAGGGCGATTTTCATAGCCGCCTGATCATCCGGCACCCGCGGCAGGCGCGCCGCTGTGTCCAAAGGCTGCTTCCCGTATTTGAACATCACCAGCGCACATGGATCTTCCGGACCTGGAGCGTGGGCGCCTACCGCGTCGGCGACCTGATCTGGAACCGCGACACATTGCACGATGTTTTCGATGGTTTCCGGAGCGACGCGCTGATCCTCTCCATGAAGCATGGCGAGTCGGACTTCTTCCGTTACCTTCCGGTCAACAAGCAATTTTTCCGCGGCGACCTCAAGCGCATCATCGAGATTCAGGCGCGGCGCGAATACGAGGGTGCGGGCGAATATCCGTCCTTTATCGGCGGCGAAGTCGAGCGGTTCCGGGATGCGCTGCGCGACACCCCCAATCTGTGCGGCATCATGGTCTGGTGCCAGACCGGCGGCTGGATTCGCTTCCGGCGCCTCACCTTTCTCGATCGCGAAGGCCTATGGAACGAGATCAACACCTGGGTCGCCATCCGCATCATGAAAGATGGCAAAAACGCTGATGCGGCCATTGTCGCGTGGTGCCGCCGCTTTGCGCCGGATTTGAATTACGCCGAACTGCTGCACTTCCTCCAACTCTCCAGCGAGGTGGTGACCAAGCTGCTCTACGTCGACGAATACGCCCTGCGCAAGGTCTTCTTCCGTCGGTTAAGGCTACCGCCGCTCCTCTCGGTCTTTTGGGATCACGTCATCATCAACCACAGCATGCGGCAGTTGCTACGATGTTTCGTCGTCAACGGCGACGCAGTCATAGCGCGCGGACGGGATGCCATGGCAAAGATCGACGAGATGCGCATCCTTGCGGAACGGCTCGGGTTACCGGTCAAAGATGTCGACTTCATGCGCGATACTTTCGCCATCTTCGCGGTCGCCCGTGAATACTACTTTGGCGAATATACGCCGGAACTTGCCGACCGTCTGCGTGGCATGCGTGAGCAATACCGGAGCCGCCATGCCATCCGTTACTCGATTCATCTCGACTTCAACCCGGTCCAGATCAAGACGCATCGTCTACGATGGTATCTTGGCATTTTGTTTCGCGACAAACGCGGCTACCGCTTGCTCGATCGCTTTTTCACCATCCGTATCCTCGGCTGGACTTATCCGCTTCTGCGAAGGCTTGGCGCCAAGTTTCTCCCTGAGTTTTCGCAAAAGCAGGCCATGGGGATCGATACGCTGTTCAGGTGAGGTTGACGCGCAGTGGTTGGGCAAGCTGCGAGAAGCTTGGCGCCAGGCATTTTCCGCCCATGCCACCGGCTGGAGAATGAATGTGGCTATATCCGTGGCAGCACAGCGATAGCGAACCCGCCGGAAAGTTTCGTCAAACCGGCAGCTTCATATTTTCGCGCCCTACCGGCAATCCCATGGAAACAGGAACCTCTCGCGTTTTCTCAGCCGGGACCATTTCTTCGCTCAGCCAGTTCATGAGCTCCATGCGGCCATCGTGGTGCTCGACGAGGGCGGTGCAGCTTTCAACCCAGTCGCCGGTATTGTAATAGGTGACATCATCGCAGGTGCGGATGGAGGCGCGGTGGATGTGCCCGCACACCACGCCGTCGGCTCGAAAGCGCCGCGCCTCCCCGGCAAGGGTTTGCTCGAAGGTGTCGATATAGGTGAAGGCGTTTTTGACCTTGTACTTCAGCCAGGCGGAAAGCGACCAGTAGGGATAGCCGAGTTTGCGCCGCACGATATTGAAGACGTAGTTCAGCTTCAGGGTGAAGTCATAAGCCGAGCTACCCAGTACGGCCAGCCACTTGCTCTGGGTGACCACGCCATCAAATTTATCGCCATGTAAAACCAACAACGTGCGGCCGTCGGCAGTAAGATGTAGTGCATTTTCCTGCACGGCAATGCCCCCGAATTGATGCCCGATGTACTGGCGGGCGAATTCGTCGTGGTTACCAGGCAGATAGGTAATGGTCGCGCCCTTTCGCGCCTTGCGCAGAAGCTTTTGGATAACGTCATTGTGTAGCTGCGACCAGAACCAACTTTTCTTAAGCTGCCAACCATCAACGATATCGCCAACCAGGTAGATAAATTGCGCATCGTGCTTCTTGAGGAAGTCCAACAGGTCATGGGCCCGGCAGGTTTTGGTGCCGAGATGGAAGTCGGAAATAAAGATGGAGCGGAACATGGTGGTTTTGTTGCTTGGAGCTATCATGGCGTCACCTGGTGTTGCGGTTGGACATGGATGGTGTGGTGAAGATGCCAGAAGGCTTTAAAGGAGGATGCATGCGTTCGCTCGCCGGCGAATTCCCGGGCTGCGATGCTGAACGCGGCCATGCGGGCAGGATCGTCAGTGAGCGCGTCGATGGCCGCCGCCAGGCGCTGCTCATCCAGGGCGTCGACCACCACGCCCGTAATACCATCGAGCATGGCATCCTTCGGGCCACCCTGATCGGAGACGACTACCGGCAAACCGCTCGCCTGCGCCTCCAGTACCACCCGGCCGAAGGTGTCGGTCTTGCTGGGAAACACAAATAAATCCGCCGAGGCGTAGGCCCGGGCCAGCGCCTCGCCTTTGAGCGTCCCCGCGAAGGTGACGGGTGTTCCCGCAAGCAAGCGCTCGAGTTCAGTGCGGAAGGGTCCCTCACCCACCAGCGTTAGGCTGATGTCGGGACGGGTCGGCAATAATCGCTTGAAGGCTGAGGCGAGGGTTTCGAGATTTTTTTCGCGGGAGAGACGACCAACATAAAGCAACTGCAACGATTTGTTATGGCCCTGCTCCGTCCGTCGCGCCTCATCGCGACGGGATGGCTCGAACAACGTCGTATCAACCCCGCGACCGACCACCTGCACGCGCTCCGCATCGAAGCCATGAGCAATGAGTTCGCGACGAATGGATTCGGTCGGCGCAGCCACGCGATCAAGCTGGCCGTAAAACCAGCGCATGAATTGCCAGCCCACCTGCTCCAGTGCGGGATCGCCGGTGAGTTCGCCAGCGTAGCGGGGGAAATCGGTATGGTAGGTGCCGCAGACCGGCAAGCCGCGCTGGCGGGCCGCGAGGAGACCAAGTAAACCCATCGGCCCGGGCGTGGATACGTGAATCACATCGAAATCCATGTTCTCTGCATAGGAGGCAATTTCCTCCATGCGCGGGACATGAACGGTAAGACCGCTATAGGCATCGAGCCGTACCGAGCCCATGGGTCTAAAGGAGACAAAGCCACCTTCATCCGGGGCGGGGGCGCAGGTATGGACAGTGAGCGAACAGCCATGGCGACGGGCCTGATCTTGCCATTCGCCGATGGTGAGGCAGACGCCGCTCAGGTGATCGGGTGCATCCACGAAAAGTCCAACCCGTAAACCGCGCTCGCCGGGTGCGCGGCGAGTCGGCATCGGCGCGACCGGCGGGCGGGTGGCCTGTTGCGGTTCGTATTGAATACGCAGACGGGTAAACATTTCCAGCGCGAGCTGGGCCATGTCGAAAGAAACCGAAGGGTTACCGAGCGACCGGAGGGGCTGCACCATCTTATAGCCATTCACGAAGTCGGCCGGGCGCAGGCGCCGGTTGGCCTGCACATTCCGCCAAACGGTTTGCACACGATCACGATAAGCGGCGGCGGTTGCTTTCATCCTGGTTCCTCCACGTTGGAACGACCCTCGATTTCATG
>JBMTVS010000037.1:0-15424 GCA_049451655.1 Kiritimatiellia bacterium
TGGCGGCCCTCCGCGTCAACCAGGCGCTCGCTGATGCGGCCGTGCGAATCGATGGCGCAGGAAATACCGGTATTTGCCGCGCGCACCAACGATACCCGGTTCTCCACCGCCCGGAAGACGCTCAAGGCCATGTGCTGTCGCGAACCCCAGAGCGGATCAAACCAGGCATCATTGGTTTGATTGATGAGCAATCGCGCGCCGTTACGAACCGCATCGCGGGCCAGGTAGGCCATGGTGTCCTCGAAACAAATTAACGACGCGAAAGGATATTGATCACCCAACAATCGAAATACCGTGCTGGTCGAACCGGAGGAGAAACTTTCCGCAATAGGCGTCATGGCGGTGATGAATCGTATGTGCTCATGCGCGGGAACATATTCCCCAAACAGCACGAGGTGGCGCTTGTCGTAGCCCTCCATGATGATCCCGTTGGTGTCGAAAAGAAACGAGCTGTTGTAGTAGACCGGCCGGCGGTCGGCAAATAACAACGAGTCCATCGAACCGGCAAGAATAGGAGCGCCCAGCGCGGCGAGTTCCTGCACCAACTGGTAACAGTTTTCGCTATGCCGCACGTCATAAGGCAGGGCGGTCTCCGGCCAGACCACCAGATCCGGCTGCGTCACCTGAACAGCCATGGTGGTCAATTCACGCAGACGGCGGTAAATCATCTCGACCTTTTCTTCATCCCATTTCTCGTCCTGGGGAATCGATGGTTGAATCAATGCCAATCGCAAGACCGGTCCGTCCGTCGCCTCGTGATGTAACATGCGATTACCGGTCACGAAAGCGATCACCACCGCCGCCATGGCCGCCATTAGTTCGGGGTGCGGCTTGCGACCTAGCCTGGCATGACCCTGGAGGTAGCGCAGAATAGTCACCGCGATCGCGGCGTTGGTGAACATCATCAACGCGCTAATACCGTAGACCCCGCCCCAGGTCGCATGCTGAATAAAGGCTAAATTGGCGTATTGCGTGGCACCCAGCGGATTCCAGGGAAAACCGGTATACCAGATGGAACGGATGTACTCCGCACCGACCCAGACCGCACTCAGCAGGAGCATAAAGAGAAGATTCCACCCGAAATGACCGGTTCCAAAACGCCGCAGCCAGACCGTTGCCAAAAGCGAAGCCGGAATAAAATACAGGGCGCAATACAGCGAGAGCGCAAACCAGCCCAAATAGGTAACCCGGGTGAGCCAGAACACAGTGATCAGCCAGAATACGATCCCGGCCAACCAGCCTAAGCGCCAAGCTTGACGCGGTTTCGCATACGCGCAACCGACCAGCAAGGGCACCAGCGCCCCCCACCCCGCGTCGCCCGCTTCAAAAGGCGCAAAGGCCAAAGCGAGGAGCAAACCGGAAAGCGCGGAGAGCATGAAGGGTATGGTGGACATGACTGGCGAGTCTGGTGGAGTTAGTTACGTATATGCTTGTGCAATGTGGTGGTACCCAAGCTGTGAATTGAAAGTGTTCGCCGATCATTCAACAAGCAGAAAACATTTCCCGGAACAGGTCTGTTTCTGGTGCGTGCAACCAATACATCGCAACCGGTCCGGATTTATCTACAAGGACATTGATCCCGGCGAAATTTGCGATGGTGTATACATCATGCTTGCAATCTGAAATCAATCATTCATCTTTTCGCCCAACGACAGGGGAGCAATGGTTCCGGCTGGAACCGATTTGCTGAGATTCCAACATTGGAAGACCCTTGGAACCTGATGCGGTTAATACCGCCGAAGGGAGTCGACCTTTCATGTCCGTGAAAGTCGAGCCGTGCCAGCCGCTCGGCTTTTTCTTTTCCGGCCGGAACGTCGCCTCCGGAAGTAACGGAAAGGAAAACACATGACGAATATCGCGAGTACCCTCGAGCAGATCGAATGGCAGTATCTGCTCGGTACCACCCCCCTGGAAATCATCGCCACCCTCGCTGCCGTGGTTGGCGTGTTCCTGATCGCCCGCCAGAACATCCTGGGTTGGCCTATCGGGATCGTCTGGGCCGCTATCTCCTTCTATCTCGCCTACTTCGAGTGGCAATTGGTGTCCGATGCCATCCTCTACGCCAGCTATGTACCGATTCAAATCTACTGTTGGGTGGTTTGGGCAAGACGCGGAAAATCAACTGGTCAGACCGGTGAAGAAGCATTTCGCCCTACCTGGTTAAAACCCTCTACGCAAATCCTGCTCGTCGCGGCAGCGGCGGTTTCGGTGATCGCCTGGGCCCTCGGCATTTCGGCGCTCGCGGAAAAATTCACCTGGATTCCCGCCCCGGCGTTGCTCTGGCGCGACTCGATCACCACGGTGCTGAATTACTTCGCCCAGTTCCTGCAGGCCCGTAAGCGGATGGAAAACTGGGTCGGCTGGCTGGTGGTCAACCTGCTCGGCATTCATATCTACTGGGTTAAAGATGCACCCATCTATTCGGTTCAATACGCCTTTTTCCTCGCCCTCGGCATCTATGGCTGGCTGCAGTGGCGCAAATCACAACCCAAACCACAGGAGTAAACCCCATGAAACAAGTACTACGAATCATCCTATGCGCGTTCGCGCTTTCACAATCCCCGCTGGTGCATGCAGAGAACGCCTTGAGCACGACCATTACCGCGGGTTACCAGAGCAGGTATGTGCTGTACGGCTACCATTTAAGCAGTCATCTCTACATGACGGACATCTACCTTTATTATCCGCTCAACGAAAAGGTCTCTGCCTGGGGCGGCAGCTGGTTTGGCTACCAGTCCGGCGGCACCTACAGCGAAATAGATGTCTACGGCGGTGTTGATTATTCCGTTAACGCCAACCTGACCGCCGGCCTTGCCTACTCGCTCTTCAACTACCTCGACGTACCGTTCGAAACCGATGACCAGGTCAGTGAATTCGCTGTGCACCTGACGGCTACTGCAGGACCGCTCACCTTCGAGCTTCGTAATCATTACGACACCGGAGCCGAAGGGCACTTGTTGCGCGGCGTGCTTTATACCGGTCATCAGCTAAATGAAAAACTGGCTCTCAATCTAAAAGCCGAAGCTGGCTACGCCTTTGATTACTTCATCGATGGCAACGCCTGGAATCACGCTGACCTTCGCCTGTCCGCTCCCTATCAGGCCACCGAATCAGTCAGCATAAATCCATACATCGCCCGATCCATCGCGCTCGAGGCCATCGATTCCTTCGAGAAGGATGAAACCTACGGTGGCATAAGCGTTTCCTACGCGTTTTAACAGAGCCGGTGACATCCATGATTCACCCGGGAAGGTGCCCGGGTGAATCATGCTGGTAAACCTTGCGAGAAAGGGTCTGATTGATTAGTTTACTACTTTAATCAGGAGTACCTCATGAGCTTATACCGTGTTTTTCTCTTTGCGCTGTTAACCTACACCTGTGCCTTTACGGCCGGAGCCGAAATTCTTGTAAATGAGGACGGCGCAGCCGAATCACCCCTAGAAGAAACCCAGCAGGCCGAGGCAAACCCGGCCGAACCCCAGGAAGGAACCCCACCCGTGGTCATCATTAAAACCAGCAAAGGCGACATCACGATTAAGCTCGATGCCGAAAACGCCCCCATCACCGTCGACAATTTTCTCGCCTACGTGGACGGCGGCCACTACGCGAACACCATCTTTCACCGGGTTATCCCCAACTTTATGATACAAGGCGGCGGGTTCACCCCCGACATGGCGCAGAAGCCCACGCGCGCGTCCATCAAGAACGAAGCCCAGAACGGCCTGAAAAACAAGCGCGGCACCATCGCCATGGCCCGTACCCAGGTTATCGATAGCGCTACGTCCCAGTTTTTTATCAACGTGGTCGACAACGACTTCCTCGACTTCCGCGCTCCCAACCCTTCGGGTTTCGGTTATTGCGTTTTCGGCGAGGTCACCGAGGGCATGGACGTCGTTGATGCCATCCGCGCGGTCCAAACCGGCCGCAGCGGACCTCACAGTGATGTGCCCGTTGAACCTGTCGTCATCACCGAAGTCAGCCGCGTGACCCCGGGTAACGAATAGTCGTTTCTTTCGGGACAAACCATGGCCGACCGCCACCCCACCCGTAACGGCGAGATTCGACCTGTCGAATCCGTGGCGGGCGGACCTGGTCCGGGTTTCAGGATCGGCGAATACACGATCGAGAAAAAAATCGGCCATGGAGCCATGGGGACGGTCTATTTGTCCCTGGACGGCACCGGGCATGAAGTCGCGCTGAAATTATTTCAGGAAGGTCCCGGCGTATCGGCGACCATGCTGGAACGCTTCCGGCGCGAAGCGGAGGCGGCTAAAAAATTACGTCGCCACCCCAACATCATGAAGGTCTACGCGACCGGTCATGAAGGACCCTATCACTTCATTGTCATGGAACCGGTGCGCCATAGCCGCACCTTGGATGACTTGATCGGCGACGGCCCCACGAACATCCAGGAAATCGTAGGTATCATCATTAAGGTCGCCCGGGCCCTTGGCTTCGCACACTCGCGCAATGTCGTGCATCGCGATGTCAAGCCGGGCAACATCATGATCAATGAATTTGGCGAGCCTCTGCTTTCCGACTTCGGCGTGGCCGCGATGATTGACTGGCCCGGCTGTACCATGACCGGATCGCTAACCGGCACGCCACTTTACATGTCACCGGAGCAGGCGCGCTCCGAAAGGGTTGGACCGGAAAGCGACATTTATTCGCTGGCCGCCGTGCTTTACGAATCCATCACCGGCCAGCTTCCTTACAGTGCCCGGCACAGCTCGCCGGTCAAGAGTGTGCTCGAGGCCGTAAAAAACGAAATGCCGGCCCGGCCCCGGGCTCACCGGCGAGATATCTCGCCCGATCTCGAGGCCATTATCATGAAAGCCCTGGAGAAGGACCCCGCCGACCGCTATCCGGATGCCGAATCGTTCGCCATCGATCTCGAGCGCGCGTTGGCGGGCCGTCATGTCAGCGCCCACCTTTTTACGATGCGCGACCGCATCGCCTTTCGCCTGCGCCGTCATCGACAGGTGTTAACCACGATTGCCGCCATCGTGATCGTGTTCACCGCGGTTAGCTCCTACTTTCAGGCACGCATGCGAACCTTCCACGTGGAGCATATGCTCAAATCGGCGCGACTACGCGACGCCGCCCTTCGCGGCTCGTTCGAAGTCATGCCAGCACCGGAACGCCAAGCTGCAACAGCCGCGCGTCAGGAATGGCTGGTCGCAGTGCGCGAGATGAATCGCGGCAATTTTCCCGCGGCCCGCTCGCATCTGGCCTCCGCCCTGCAACTCAGCCGGCAAGTGGGTGACCGTCGTATCGAGTTTCGTGCCGAAAAAGAATTGGCCCGCATGCTATCCCTGGATAATCAACACGAAGCGGCAATGACCGCCTATAAAAACGTGATCGACAACCCTGAAACCTCCACAGCGGACCTCTATCAGGCGCGCCTGGAGGCTTTGATACTTGCGCTTATGCATAATCGTCATGCCGACATTCTTCCGCTTATTCAAGATACAGCTCATCAGCCCGGAAACATGTTCAGACAAGCGGTGCTGTGCTTGACCGGTGAGATTTCCGTCGAGGATTACCGCATTCAGATCGACTACTTGCCCGCACGGCTGCAAAACGATGCCCGCCTGGCTCTAGCTGTTCGCTTGATGCGGGATGGCGACCGGCCTGGCTACCTGCGGGAACTGCAACAAACCATTCGCGGCGGGATATCGCCCAATGAATGGCCAGCTCCTCTAGCCCGGAAGTTGTACGAGGAGAGCCGGTGATGAGCGTATCGTCGTCGCACCGTAACACGATTACCAAGCTGGTTATTTTGGCCTCGCTCATTTTGTTGCTGGTCGGCGTCATGTACCTGGTTCTTATTGCCTCTTCGAAGACACTGGCTTGTCGGGAAAATCTCGCCCGGATCTATCAGTCCCTGGAAATGTATGAACTTGCTCACGGATCGCTTCCCCGTCTTGCATTTTTTGCTGAAGAACCACGCAGCGATTCGGAGAGCATTTGCGTGGTTCTCGAATCCTATGGATTATCCCCGGAAACCTTCGTCTGTCCATCTGCTCATCCACTGGTTGCAAAAACCGGCCTCTCCTATATATGGAACACCCGCCTGAATGGCCGGAGCATGCAAGATTTTTATGAAAAGCAATGGATGTTGGTTGAGATAGAGGCAATTTCGCTGGACGTCAACTTCCCCCACTTTGGCGCCTGCCAGGTGCTTTACACCGACGGCTCCATCGAACGCATGCGCAATCCGGCTGGCGTACTGAATGGATGGCCATGACGGCCCCCATCGTCAAGCGATGTGTGATTATTTGATTGGTTTGTCCACCCTGTGATCCTAATCTGGACCTATGAAAAAATTAAACCGTGTACCCATAATCATGTCGCTGGTCTTGTGTACCCGCCTGGCTTTGGCCGATGTTTTCATTGGAGACCTCGATTTCGATAACTCTACAGCGGACGTCATCCTGAACGGCTCCATATCGGGCTCAGAGACGATCAACGTCGACATGGGGTCGGTTTCCCTGCAACTGGAAAGTTCGGACGGCGTGTTTACTTCCTTGTCCATCCTGAGCGGTTCATTCGACTTGTCTAACACCAACATGTCGGTGCTTCAAAGCGGCAATTCGCGAACCGTACAGATTCTCAATTTCGGTTTTGACCTCAGCTTGAGCACCTTCAGTCTGACCCCGACCACGAATGCGAATGAATATGCCTTGGCCGGCTATCTTAACGCCACCGCGAACCGCGGGACGGCTACCGAAACGAGTACGGGAATTGCATTCAATTTCAGCAACTCCCCGGAAACCATCGCCGCAGCTTTGAATAATAATGCGACAATAACCATCGTGGACAGCGACCCCCTCGATAGCCTGGTGAACATCGATGCCGCTTTTCGATTCGATGAACAACAGCTTTCCACCTACAATATTGAAGGAATCATAACCGCTAGCCTTAGCGTTTCCTCCGCGAATACGCTCAACGTGGGCGGCGAGCTCAGTATCGTTCCCGAACCCGCCACCTTCGGTTTGCTGGCCGTTGGCCTGGCTGGTATCGCCTACCGCCGTCGCCGCAGCTGATTATCTTTTCACAAGCAACCTGGCCCGCCAGTGTTTCCTTTCCGCATCAACCCCTGACTCCCACGTCCATCCGCAGCGGGAAGCGATACGCTCGACGATACGCAGGCCCAGGCCGGCATGCTCCGGTCCGGCCTCCAGATCGCCTGACTGGATGGTGCCCGCAGCAAAATCCAGGTGATTGACCACTTCAAAGCGGTCCGCCTTGAGCGAAACCAGGATCTCGCCGGGACCCGCATGCTGACAGGCATTTCGCAACAGATTCGCCGCGGCAATCCCAAACAAGGCGCCTGGAAAATTTCGCCAATCCACGTGTTCCAGCTCAACCCGCAAGCTGCGCTCCGGACGCAAAAGCACCCGGTGATGCTCACACAGTGAAGTCAGCAACGAAGCCGCGTCGAATTGTTCATCCCGCTCGACCTCGCCCTCCTCGCGCGCCATCCACAGGAAGGTATTCACCAGCCGGGTCATATCGTCCGCAGCGCGAATCAAATTAAGTACGGCCCGCCGCGTGCGCGGATCTTCATCCCTGCCGACGCGCTGTTGTAATACCGAGCCAGCGGTGCGAATGACCGTGATCGGCGTGCGCAATTCATGGCTGGCATGCCGGGTAAACTCCTGTTCCCTGCGTGCGAAGGCGTCAATCCGCTCATACAACTGATGGAATGATGCGGAAAGTTGAGCCAATTCCTCGTCGTGAAATTGTCCGGCATGCAAACCTTTTCCGCGACCCGGGTCGTAGGCCTGCACTTCATGACGCAGACGCTGAAGAGGAAGCGAAAGACGGGAGGAAACCAGGCGACTTAACCAGTAACCAAAGCCCAGCATTATCAGGGAGGCCAGCGCGGTCAGTCGCAACACATTGGCCGTGAAAAGCCATTCATACGGAGCCGTACGATGATCCGCAAACAGATAAACCGGACCCGTTGCCCCCGGCATTTCACCTCGCCATAATTGCACCTCCCGCCACTCACGCAGAGGCCAATCAAGGTCATCCTCAAGCTCAAAGTTCTGCAAGTTATCCCGCCATGGCTGCGGGATGTCCTCGATACGGTCGTACCCCTTGATCCACGAGTCAGGCAATGGCGTTTCGGGATTCATGGCTCGCCGCTCCATCAACGCCTTCACCTCGGTCACGAACAGCCGCCGCACCACCGCTTCCTTGCCGGCTTCATAAATCATGAATAAAAAGGCCAGCATCAAGAAAAGGAAGACCAGGCTGAAGGCGAAAAAAGACCGGAGCAACCTGCGCTGAAATGTCGACACCCGCCGCATGACTCAACCAATCAACCGGTAGCCGGTGCCATAGACATTTTCGATGAGCGCTTGGTCGAAAGGCTTTTCAACCAGACGCCTGAGCGTGGACATATGCGCACGCAGGGTGTCGCTTCCCGGCGGTTGATTCCCCCACAGCGAGCGCTCAATTTCATCACGCGAAACCACCGCCGGATGCATCCTCACCAGCAGGGCCAGAATACGGAATACGGTGGGCGGCAGCTCGATTTCACGGCCCTCGCGCTGTGCGATATGGCGCGAAAAATCGAGTGTGATGCCGGCGGCGCTCACCGGAGCCGGACGCAGGGACGCGCTTCGCCGGTGCAGGGAAAGAATTCGCGCCTCGAGCTCTTCCACCGCAAACGGTTTGGTCAGGTAGTCATCGGTTCCGGCGCGAAACCCCTCGATCTTGTCCGTTACCGTATCGCGGGCTGTGAGCATGAGCACCGGTGTCATCAATCCGCGCTCGCGCAAAATCCGGCAAACAGAAAAACCATCCCGTCCGGGTAGCATCACATCCAGCACGATGACATCATGAATACCCGGCAAGGCACGGGTGAGACCGCTTTCGCCATCAACCGCCGCGTCTACTTCGAACTGATCCGGATCAAGATAGTCGCGAATGCCGTCAATAATCGCGGGGTGATCTTCAATGATCAAAAGATGAATGCGTCGAGTGCCGGACATGACATCGTTTATGCTAGTGCCGGGCCGGCTGGATGGCGATCCGGAAGCCGGCCCGGCGGCAACTTAATAGGTCCAGGCGGCACCGATCGTGAAACGCTGGGTATCTAGGTCGATGTTGTAGCCAGCATCCTCCACCCATAAACCATCCCAACTGCCTACCAGTCGCCAATCGTCGCTCAGCGCATAGAAAACACGCGCGCCGAAACCGGGGCCCGCCCCGTCGAAGAACTCGTAATATTTCGCGTACAAATTGCTTTCCCATTTTCCGCCAAACAGAACGCCCACTCCGCCCTCCAGACCAATGCCGACATCATCGCCGCTCTTGCCGTCGCCCAGTCCGCCGAAGGTTGGATTATTTCCGTACTCGTCGAGCCCACTCGAGCGAGCGTATTCGATCCCTCCGATGGCATACACGTAGTACGCGGTGCCCTCGTTCTGGTTGAGGCGATGCAAAAGACCTACCCCCAGGGAGGCCCGCGTCATATTGAAGCCAGGGTCATCTCCGTAATCGACCCACTCAACAAGTCCGTTCACGAATAATCCTTTGTCGCCCAGCGGCATACCCGTTTCCAGCTGAAGCCCGACTCCACTCTCCGAATCCTCCCCTTCGATTTCCCCAACCGACTCAGGACCGGTCACCGCCGGACCATCCAGACTGGTTTCCCCGGCCACAATTCGCGCTGACACATACCGCTGCTCCATCAACGATTCTGCCGCGAACAATGCGTGACCAAATGCAGGCACCAATAACAGCGCCATCATCATCTTTTTGCTTATCGTGCTCTTCATCGTTATTTCCTTTCGTTTTGGGTTTATTGACCAACCCAAATCTCCGGCATAATGGCTAGTTTGCCACGAAAACAAATGCATAAAGAATGCATGCAAATGCGGGTACTTGATACGGCAAGGAACCGGGGATGGCGGTAAAGCTATTGCGTGAAAGGCTAATCATCTCCGGCTACCGGGCTCTAGATCTCACTCAATCCACGCCGGCGACCTGATCCATGCCGCGCAACACCTCAATGATGTGCGGAAGCAATTGCTTCTTGCGACTTACGACATCGTCCATCAGAAACACTTCGGGCTCCTGCAGTGGATAACCGAATTGCTCCTTTACCTGCTCCTCACCGGCCAGCATCAATAAACTGATATGGCGGACAATATCGGTGATAAACAGGCAAGCGAAATCATGACCGTCCGCGGCGCGTTTCTTTTCCAGCGCTGCCTTTAATTCTTGCTTGTGCAAATCAAAACGATCGAGCCCGTTTTCCTCGATCTGGGAAATACTGAAGGACCAGCCATCCTCCTCGTATGCCTTGCAATCCATGTTGACCGCGGTCTCGGCGCTCGCGCTCTCCAAGACGGATCCAGCGGCGAAAAATTGTCCGGCGAATGTGCCGACATCCACACCGGTTAATTCCGACAGCCAGCCGAGCATGTTTTTATCGGTTTGTGTCGTGGTGGGTGAGGTGCCGGCCAGCGTGTCGGAAATAATGCCCGCCATTAGACAAACCGCTACCGGCCGCTCCGGCTGCATGCCGGCTTGACGGTAGGAACATGCGACGATGGTACAGGTCGATCCGACCGGCTCATTGGTGAATCGAATAGGCTCCGAGGAGTAGATATTGCCGCCCAACCGGTGATGATCAATGACCTCCACGATTTGCGCGCTGGCCGCGCCATTCACCGCTTGCGAGAGCTCATTGTGATCAACCAGCACAAGTTTTACCGGTTCGGGATTGATCAAATCGGTTTTGGAGAAAACGCCAAACAGCCTGCCCTGCCCGTCCACAACCGGGAAAAGCGGGTCGGAACGACCGCGGATGCGTTGCTGGATATCCTTGACCTTGGCCTCCGGCGCGAAAGAGAGGTAGTCGCGCTCAACCGCCGGGCTAATGCGCCGCGCCGTGCGTATCAGCAGCGTGGTAGTCGCGGTATCCCATGGACTCGACAAAACACTTACCCCCAAATCATTCGCCATGGCCAACAGCTCCGGGGCCAGCGCATGACCACCCGTGACCACCAGGCAGCGCACGCCGTAGGCAATGGTCGCCCGTTGGATGGTCGGTCGATTTCCACAGACCAGAATAACCTGACGGGCCGGGTGCGATTTAAGCACACCCTCAAAAGCATCCGCTCCCATGGCGCCAACCAACTGGATGAGCACCTCCTCGCGACCCGCCTCCACCGCGTGCAGAAATCGCCCCTGAATCACGGTGCGGATACGCTCAAGGCTGCTGTCGACCTTGCGATTTTGCAGGGGGTCTTCCTCCACCGGCAAAAGCAACTCAAGCAAACCGTGCAAGGTGATCATGCCGGCGAGTTTTCCATCGTCATGCAAAACCGGAATACTTTTCAGTTTGTGTTGCCGTGCTTTGCGATAGACATCAGCGAGCGAATCGACATTGCTTACGCTGATGACTTCGCGGCGGCAAATCCGGCGTGCAGTGGGCTGCACATCAAGCAACAGCTCGGGCGGTTCAATGCCTGCGTAGTCCAAGGCAAACATGGTGCGGGCCGGAATATCACCGCAGCGCGCCGCCTTCGCGCCGGGATGGCGATCGATGCGCCTGAGGTAGTCGGCGTAACCAATGGCGGAACAAATGGCGTCGGTGTCGGGATTACGGTGACCAATAACGTAAATGGGGTTCATTCTTCACATTTATATACGTATATCGAGCGAGTCGCAATGATTGACACTCCACAAGCCCCGGTATAGCTTGCCAGCATGAAAATGTTAACTTCGTTGCTGTATATCGCCCTGTTTACAGGCTCCTTGGCGGTCAATGCCACTACCATCAAGATTGCCTCGGTAAGTCCGCTTTCCGGAGCGCAAGCCGGGTTGGGCGAAACCATCAAGCTCGGCGCACAAATGGCCATCGAGGAATCCGCTGCCTGGTTTGAAGAGCGCGGTATCACGCTGGCTTTCGCTCCGCAGGATGATCAGGCCTCGCCGGATGTCGGGGTGGCCACGGCGCGAAGAATGGTAAATGATCCGGAAATCCTCGGCGTGGTTGGCCATCTCAACTCCGGCGTGGCGATACCATCGTCCGAAGTCTATAAAGAATATGATCTGGCCATGGTTTCACCCGCCAACACGAACCCCCAAATCACCGAGCGCCGTTATGCCAACGTTAACCGGATTTGCGGACGCGACGACATTCAGGGCCCGGTCGGCGCCGAATTCGCGATCACCGAGCTGGGCGCGAAGAAAATTTTCATCGTGCATGACAAAACCGCCTACGGACAAGGCGTGGCCGAGGCTTTTCGTGACAAGGCGATCGCTCTGGGTGCACAAGTTGTAGGTTTCGATGGCACCGAGGAGCGGGCCAACTTTCAGGCCCTGATCTTGCGCATGCGCGTGTTGCGACCAGACTTGATCTACTTTGGCGGTATCTATGATCAAGGCGGCGTCTTGTTAAAGCAGATGCGCGAACGGGGGATAGCCGGGATTTATCTGGGACCCGACGCCATGGACTCCTCCGAATTCGTAAAGATCGCTCAGGACGCGGTCATCGGCGCCTACTACACCACAGTAGCCGGACCGGTCGATCAATTTCCGGCCGCCCGCGCGTTCAGCGAACGCTACCAGGAGCGATTCGACAAGAAGCCAGAATCCTATGCGCTTTACGGCTACGACTCGGCTTATGTTTTCATCAAGGCTTTGCAAGATTTCGTCACGGAAAACCCGGACAAAATCCCCACCCGCGCGGAAGTTGGCGCGGCGGTGCGTGATGTCGCCTTCGACGGGATCACAGGAAGCATCGCGTTCGACGATAAAGGCGATCGCCTGCGCTCGGATTATTATGTGATTAAATTCGAGGAAGCCACCTACCCCGGCAAGACGATCAAAGCTATCGCGGCATCGCCCTCGGGGGATTAATCAGCGCCAGCACAACCTTAAACACCAACCAGGAGGCCCCGGGCGTTGGACAGCGTATTACTTGAAATCCTGCCCAGTGTAGTCCTCGAAGGCCTGCTGGTCGGTTGTGTCTACGCCATGATCGCCTTGGGTTATACCATGGTGTATGGCGTACTCGGACTTATCAACTTTGCGCACTCCGAAGTTTTCATGATCGGCGCCGTAGCCGGTGTGGAGGTTTTCCGTTACCTGTCCCCGCTGATTCCCGATCCTTTTGTGCTCTTGCTGGTGGCCACCTTAACCGGTGGTCTGGTCTCCGGCTTGACTGCGGTTGCCATCGAACGCCTGGCCTACCGGCCGCTGCGCGCGCGCGGTTACACCAACCGCCTGGTTCCGTTGATCACCGCCATCGGCATATCCTTCTTTCTCCAGGACCTCGTACGGTTGATCGAGGGGATTTGGCACAATGAGTTCTATATGAACTACCCCAGCAACCCGGCCCTGGAGCACACGATCATGTTGCCCCTGCAAATGACCCTGCAGGTCAAGTCGCTGATCGTAATCATCGTGACCATCGTTATGCTCACCGGCCTCTGGTTTCTGGTTAAGAAGTCACGTCTGGGCAAGGCCATCCGCGCGGTGGCCCAGGACATCTCCACCGCCAGCCTGATGGGTATCAACCCCGACCGGATCATTTCACGAACGTTTTTCATCGGCGGATTTCTGGGCGGGGTGGCCGGCGTGATGTTCGGCATGATGTATACGCAAATAAACCCCTTTTGCGGATTCATCCCCGGCATCAAAGCCTTCACCGCCGCCGTGCTTGGAGGCATTGGCAGCATTCCGGGCGCCATGCTGGGCGGCATTGTATTAGGCCAACTGGAAACGCTGGGCGGCTTCTATCTTCCCTTTTTAACCGACGGCGTCATAGGCACTGAATACAAGGACATCTTCGGATTCCTCATCCTGGTCCTGCTGTTGCTTTGCCGGCCACAAGGCCTGCTCGGTAAAGCCCGAAAGGACAAGGTTTGATGAAACAACGCGACTACAGCATCGCCTTGCCGCTAGCCGCGCTCGTGGCCGTCATCCTGTTGTGGATCTTCCCGGAGCGCACCATTCTACTGGTCCCGGTTCTGGGCATCCTGTTTGCTGGCACTATCCTGCATACTGGCAACCGCAGTCGCGTCGGCACCCTCTTGTTCGTGTTACTAATCGGCATACCGGTCGCTGGTTTCGAGAACTCATTTCTTTTTGAACTCTTCATCCAGATTGGTATCTATGCGGCGTTGGCGCTTGGCCTGAATGTCGTCGTAGGTATGGCCGGATTACTGGATCTCGGCTACGCGGCGTTTTTTGCCATCGGGGCCTATACCTGGGCAATTTTCGGCTCACCACAAGCCAATGCATTCATCGATGGCGGGCATTTTCCGCTGCCTGGTTGGCCCTATTTTTATGTGTTTGCCGCCTTGGCCGTGCTCACCGCGTCACTGGTCGGCGTATTGATCGGCTTGCCTGCCCTGCGCTTGCGCGGTGACTACCTGGCCATCGTCACCCTCGGCCTGGGCGAAGTCGTACGCGTACTCGCCAACAACCTCGACCACCCGGTAAACATCACCAATGGTCCGAAAGGGATTTCACCGGTCGAACGTCCGCCCGTCGATTGGATGATCAATTCGGCCGATGCCCTTGGCCTGACCTTGACCGCGCCAAAAGCAAATTCACTCTTTTTCTACCTGCTGGTACTCGCGGTGATGGGACTGATTATTCTGGTCAACCGGCGCCTCGACCGCTCGCGTTTCGGCCGGGCCTGGGTGGCCATTCGCGAGGACGAAATTGCCGCCCGCTCCATGGGCATTCCCCTGCTCCGCACCAAACTGCTCGCCTTCGCCACCGGAGCCGCCTTTTCCGGCGTAATGGGGGCGATATTTTCCGCCAAACAACTCTTCGTGAGTCCCGAATCCTTCACGCTTCTTCAATCCATTACCATTCTGGCCATGGTCATTCTCGGCGGCATGGGATCCATTCAAGGCGCCTTGCTCGGAGCGGCGGCGGTCACCTTGCTGAACATCGAGGTGCTAAAATCGCTTTCCGACTTCCTGAATGATCTGCGCCAGACAGGTTATGTGCTCGACCTCGGTTTCTTCGAATACAATTTCGCCACGCTTTCCACTCAACTGGAACCGGCCAAGTACGAACGTATGATCTTTGGGTTGATCATGGTGTTGATGATGATTTTCCGTCCGGCCGGCATGATCCCTGAAAAACGCCATCGCCTTGAACTGGAGGCGCATCAAGGCAAGAAGGGGGCATCAACGTGACCCTCAGCATACGTAACCTCACCAAGAACTTTGGTGGCCTGACCGCGATCGACAACGTATCGCTGGACGTTCCGCTCGACAGCATCTTCTCGGTAATCGGGCCGAACGGTGCGGGCAAGACCAGCTTGTTTAATGTGTTGACCGGCGTCTACCAACCCGATAACGGTACGATCACCTGGGAGAATCGCAGGCTATCCGGCCTGGCTCCCGAATGGATCGCCCGTCGCGGCGTGGCC
>JBMTVS010000038.1:0-13999 GCA_049451655.1 Kiritimatiellia bacterium
CGCCTCGAATGGCTCACTCGCCATCTCGCCGACGACCAGAAGCAAGCCTCCGAATCCCTCGAGCGCGGTGACCGCATTGCTACCCCGCAGGGCAAAATTCTCGCCGATACGGCGACTCTTCGCATTGATGGGCTTCCCGATACGCTTGACACTCCTCTACCTCCCCCGCAACCATCAGCCCCGTCATGAGCACGTTTATTGCATCCATCGCGAACCAGAAAGGAGGGGTGGGCAAGACGACCACGTCGGTGAACCTCTCCGCCGGTATCGCGGAAAAGGGCAAGCGCGTGCTGCTCATCGACTTCGACGCGCAGGCCAATGCCACTAGCGGCCTCGGACTCGAGAAGATTGAGGGTATTAGCCTCTACCCCGTGCTGCTGGGCAGCGCAGACCCGCGCGACTTCATCAAACCCACCGGCCTCAGCCGCCTCGACATCATCCCCGCCGAAGTCAACCTAGCCGGGGCGGAAATCGAGGTCGCCCGCCTCGATGGCTACCTCCATCGACTAAAAAACGCCCTTCAGCCGCTGATCGCCGAGCAAGCCTACGACTTCATCCTCATTGACTGTCCCCCCTCCCTCGGCATTCTCACCATGAACGCCCTCTGCGCCTCGCACGGGCTCATCATGCCCATCCAAACCGAGTACTATGCCCTCGAAGGCCTTTCCGTGATGGTTCGCCTGATCGACCAGCTTCGCGAAAGCGGGGCAAATCCGAACCTCGCCGTCGAAGGCATCGTCATGACCATGTACGACAACCGCACCAACCTCGCCCGCCAGGTCGTCGATCAGGTACGCGAATATTTCGGCGACAAAGTTTACCAGACCCTCATCCCCCGCAGTGTGCGGGTCAGCGAGGCCCCCAGTTTCGGCAAGCCGGTCATCGAGTACGACCGCCTCAGCACCGGCGCCGCCGCCTACCGTTCATTAGCCCGTGAGTTCCTTCAACGCAGACGAGAGATTCCCGCCCATGAAAACAGCCCTCTTTGAACGCCATCAGCAACTCGGAGCCCGCATCGCACCCTTCGGCGGCTGGGACATGCCCATCCAATACGCCGGCATCATCGCCGAACATGAACACACCCGCCGCGATGCCTCGGTGTTCGACATCTGCCACATGGGCGAATTCGAATTGCGCGGTGCCTCCGCCGAAACCGACCTCGAGCGCCTGCTCACCATGTCCGTCGCCTCCATCGCGGTCGGCCAATGCAAATACGGCTTCCTCCTCAACGATCAAGGCGGGGTCATCGACGATCTCACCTGCTATCGTCTCGACGACCAGCACTTCATGCTCGTGGTCAACGCCGCCACCTGCACCGGCGACGCCGCCTGGATCCGCGAACGGCTCTCCCCCGGCACCGAGTTCCACGACATCTCCGCATGGACCGGCAAGCTCGACGTGCAGGGCCCGCGCTCCCGCCAACTGCTCGAGGACGCGCTCGAAACCACCTTGCCCGACCTCGGTTATTTCCGTTTCGCCCGCATCAACCTCCTCGGTGTTTCCTGCCTGCTCAGCCGCACCGGCTACACCGGTGAGTGGGGCTATGAATTGTATGTCCCCGTTGAGACGGTCACCTTTTTCTGGGATGCCATCGTCCGTCGAGGTGACATCAAGCCCGCCGGCCTCGGCGCCCGCGACACCTTGCGCCTGGAGGTGGGTTATCCGCTCTACGGCCACGAACTCACCGCCGACCGCACCCCCGCCGCCGCCTTTGGCAAAAACTTCATGGCCCTCGACAAGGAATTCACCGGCCGTGCCAGCGTAATGGCCGACCTCGAAAACGGCTCCACGCAGCAACTGGTTGGTCTTGCCCTCGACGGTCGCCGCGCCGCCCGCGCGGAGGATCGCGTGCTGGATGCGGAGGGAAATCCTGCCGGCTTCATCACCAGCGGCTCGCTCGCCCCCAGCCTCGGCCACGCCATCGCGATGGCATATGTGGACCGAAAAGCGATGGAAAGCAGCGGTGGGCTTCAGGTGGAAGTCAAAGGAAGCAAATTGCCTTGCCGGGTGGCTCCGCTCCCGTTCTACCAGCAGGGAACCGCTCGCAAAAAATCGACCTGAACGCTTACTTGTTCAGGCTGAACGTGCCCGAATAGGTGCCGTTGGTGCCGCCCACCATGTAGGATCCGGAAACGGATCCCACGATGCTGTTGTTGTCCACCACCCGGCCGTTGAAATTTTGTGTTCCGGAAAGATCCGTAACCGGATCGCTAACCGGTGCGGAAAAAGAAAATCTATTTCCGGAGAGCGTGCTGTTTAGGGAAGTATTCGGTACCATATTATCGCTAAACACACGACCATCTGAATCAATTAATATGGAGACATTGCGGGAAGAACATCTTTCGTCATCACTGCCCGTCTTCTCGCAAACAGTTAAAATCCCCCGATACGTTCCCGCCGCCGCGCCGGGATCATCACCGGGCGGGGTACTTCCGCCGCCTCCACCACTGTCGCTGTCCGATAATGCGTAAGCGCCTGCACCGATAGCCAACGCGCCGCCCGCGATCAAACCGATGGTGGTCGCGGACAAACCATCTTTTTCCGGAGGAACGGCTTGTGTTGGCGCCGCCGATCCCCCGGGTTGCGAGGGGACGACTTTCACGCCGGAGGCGGTTGATGAAGGCGTTGGATTGCGGAAGGTTACATCATACCAATCCGTTTCCACGATGGATCCTTCCGCATCTTCGGCTTCGATATAGTAAGAAATCGAGGCCACCCCGCTAAGCAAACCGGATTCAATCGTCCCGACATACATCCCCATGCCGGAAGAGGCCATGCTAACCCGGAAGGGAGCGGCATCGCGGAATAGCGAATAAAACAACGTCACGTTCTCCACCCCGCCGGAACCGCCACTCACTTTAGCCCTGAGCGTTAATGACTGGCCCTTGATCGCCCAAGGAGCAGGCTCATGCTGAATCGTCAGCGTCTCGCTCTTCGCAGCCGGGACCACATTGGTAAGGAGAATTAACAGAAAAAGCAGGCGGAATAAATTCATGGGTCTAAATTACGAGCATGAACCACGCATAGAAAGAAAATTGTGCTTCGGAAACGCCCCAAACCAGCATCACGGGCACGGTTCCAAATAACCTCGTGAACAATTCTTTGCGGTGAGGATAAAAACGGATTAGCTTTGCAGTCATGACGGATTTCGACGCATTCATTGATCGTAAAGACACCGGGAGTTTGAAATGGGACCGCTACGCTGGTCGCGACATTCTTCCGCTTTGGGTGGCGGATATGGATTTTGCCTCACCACCAGCGGTCGTGACGGCTCTGCGGGAACGGGTGGAGCATGGCGTTTTCGGTTATACCATCCCCTACGATGAGGTGATCTCGGCGGTAACGAATTACCTGCAGAACCGGCATGGGCTGACCGTTGATCCCGCCTGGCTGGTCTGGGTGCCCGGACTGGTGCCCGCCCTCAATCTGGCTTGCCGGGCCACCGGTGATGACGGTTCAGGGGTTATGATCCACACGCCGGTGTATCCACCATTTTTGAGCGCACCAGAGTTTTCCGGGCGTCGCCGGATTTCCGTCCCCCTGATCTGCCGCGATGGGCGCTGGGTCATCGATTTCGAGGAAATGGAACGAGCGGTCACGCCTGACACAAAGCTACTAATTTTATGTCATCCCCACAATCCAGTCGGCCGGGTCTGGCGTCGCCCGGAACTTGAGCAATTACTGGATTTTTGTGAGCGCCATGATCTAACCCTGGTGTCGGATGAGATTCATTGCGACCTCATCCTCGACGATGTCGAGCACGTGCCTGCCCTGGCCCTTGGCGAGCGCGCCGCACGCCGTGTCATCGCCCTCTATTCCCCAAGCAAAACCTATAACCTGCCCGGTCTTTGCTGCTCTTACGCGATCATACCCGACCCGGCCCTGCGCGCGGCCTTCAAGCGGGTGGCCCGCGGTATTATCACCGAGGTGAACGCCTTCGGTTATGCGGGTTGTGCAGCCGCGTACCAGCATGGCGAGCCTTGGCGGCAGGATTTAATAACCTACCTGCGCGGCAACCGCGATCTCGTACAAGAGTTCGTTCGCGCACACTTGCCCGGCGTCATCATGCATCCGATGGAAGCAACTTACCTGGCCTGGTTGGATGTCCGCGGCCTGGGCATCGATACCCCCGGCAAGTTTTTTGAAGATGCGGGTGTCGGACTC
The DNA here is from genome assembly GCA_049451655.1 of Kiritimatiellia bacterium. Lineage (GTDB taxonomy): Bacteria > Verrucomicrobiota > Kiritimatiellia > CAIVKH01 > CAIVKH01 > CALMUP01. Next base: position 4,165 of record JBMTVS010000038.1, read on the forward strand.
TCCAACGGGATCGACTTTGGTGCGCCGGGTTTTCTGCGGCTGAACTTCGGCTGTCCGCGTTCCCGCCTGCAGGACGGATTGGATCGCATGGCACGGGCGATAAGCGCGAAGTCGCGCTGAAAATACCCCGTTCGCCAAACCGTCGCTGTTACCAGAAAGCCGGATTCAAACTTTCCGGCATGTCCTGGCGCCGGTAGCGTTTTCGGGGTTCAGCAGGCGGCGGCGTGAAGACAGGCTGAACCGGCTCGTAGGTGACAGATTCATTGTTTTCTTCCATGGCCATGGGTGCGGACGCGACGGCCGGTTTTTGCACGTGGTCCGCAACGGGTTCAAGCGATACCGGATCCTCTGCAATTTCTGACCCTGATATCACTTTTTGCTCCGCGATCCACTGACGATCTTCCACGGATAACCGCTCCGGCAGAACCCTGATCTCCTTGCCGCTCTGGCTGATCAATACCACATGTTTATCGTCAGCATTTTCTGCCAGCTCAGGCGCATAGCGAGCAATGATTTGGCGACCGTTGCTGTCGGTCCAAGTACGCATATCGAATTCATCTTCCGCGGCAAACGCGATGATCCCGCAAAACATCGCAGCAAAATAAAAAACGAAATTTTGATTCTTCATAGCGCGTTTATATTACACCGGAAAGTGCCAAACCTTTATATCAATCGTGCCGCTTGCCGCATACCTGCGTCCAGCAAAACGATCGCCGCCATGGTTTCCACAATGGGAATGGCCCGGGGAACCACGCAAGGGTCGTGACGACCCTTGGCTTCCAAGACGACATTCTCGCCGTCGAAATTGACCGTTGGCTGCGCCTTGCTGATGGTTGCCGGCGGCTTAAAAGCAATTCGAAAGACGATGGGTTCGCCGTTGGAAATTCCGCCCTGAATACCGCCGCTATAATTGGTGAGTGTTCCCAGACGCTCACCTTTTTTAACGAAGGCATCGTTGTGAATACTGCCGGGCATACGGCTGCCGGAAAAACCGGAACCGATTTCGAAAGCCTTGGTCGCGGGTAATGACATCATGGCCTGGGCAAGCTTTGCTTCCAGCTTGTCGAACACCGGTTCGCCCCACCCCGCCGGCACATTGCGGCAGACGCATGTGACCACACCGCCCAGCGAGTCGCCTGCCTCCTTCGCGGCAACAATCGCCTCCTCCATTTTGCCTGCCGCGCCGGCATCAGGACAGCGCACCATGTTTTGATCAACCACATCGCGAGTAATGGCCTCTACATCCACGGATCCATCGATGTCGTGCACGGAGCTAACCCAGGCCACGATGTCGACCCCGAACTTCATCTTCAGAATCTTCTCCGCAATCGCTCCGGCGGCGACGCGCCCGATGGTTTCGCGGGCGCTGGAACGCCCGCCCCCGCTTGAGGCCTTGATGCCGTATTTCATCTGGTAGGTGTAATCGGCGTGCGAGGGGCGCGGAATCTTGCTCATCTCTTGATAATCGCCGGGGCGCTGGTCCTTGTTGGGCACAAACAACCCGATGGGCGTGCCGAGGGTCATGCCGTGCTCGGTACCTGACATGATAGTGACCGTGTCCGATTCCGCCCGCGCGGTGGCGACCTTGCTCTGGCCGGGACGGCGCCGGTCGAGTTGGGGTTGAATATCCTCCTCGGTGAGCGGAATGCCGGGAGGGCAACCATCCACAATCGCTCCAACCCCCCGGCAATGCGATTCGCCAAAGGTGCTAACCCGGTAAAGTGTTCCAATCGTACTCGACATAAATTTCTCCAGCGCAGTTGGCTACAAACTACCTTCTATGTCCCCTTGGCGCAACCGCCCAGTTCATCTCCCGGACATTGCAGCGGGAGAAATAGACCCGTGCTGCTTGCCATCCGCGGATGTTTAATCCCTGGTCAGCGCCTTCAATTCTTGAGTCGTAAGCAGCCGCCAGGTTCCGCGCTTAAGTGAACCGAGGCCAAGCGAACCGATGGCAACACGCTGAAGACGCAGCACCTTTCTGTCGCTGACTTCGGCCATACGGCGTAGGTGCCGGTTACGTCCCTCACCTAACTCGATGCGGTAGGGAAACCCGGCGCGGTCGCGCGGTTGGGCCCGAATGGAAAGGACACGCAGCCTCTCGCCATGCGAGTTGACCCCCTTCTTCCAGGCTGAAAGCTCAGCCTCCGGGAGAGATTCGTTTAGCCAAAGCAGATAAACTTTTCGCTTTTCATGACGGGGATGCATCATGCGGTGCGCGAAGTCGCCGTCATTGGTGATGAGAATGAGTCCCTCGCTTTCGGCATCCAGACGGCCAACATTGTAGAGACGCCCAAATTCACGTGGCACCAGGTCGATGGCACGCGGGCGTCCGCGCGGGTCATGCGAGGTGCAGACATACCCGGGTGGTTTGTTGAGCATGAGATAGTGAAACGACTGCGGCCGCACCTCGCGTCCGTTGAATTCAACCCGGTCGGACTCCGGGTCGATAACCGCACCCGGCACGCGCACCGTTTCGCCGTTTACCTTGACCCGGCCCTCCGCCATGAAGGTTTCACATTGCCGGCGCGATCCAGCGCCGCAACGGGCAAGGTATTTATGCAGCCGCTCCGGCATGAAGCTTACTGCAGGGTGTAGGCGGAAAAGTTATCCGGAATCCAGTCGCGGTAGTCGCGGTAGTTATCCGGCAAACCCATCGCAGCGGTTTCCTTGACCGTGGTCACGCGTACGCTATCGCCATCGGGAACCATCCAGCCGTCGCGGATCAAAAGATAGGGCGGATGATCGCCGTCATTAGCCGGCAGGACGATTTCGAAGGTTAAGGTTCGCGAGGCCTCGCCGAAATAGTGCATCTCCTCGCGCATGCTTTCGCCCGCGACATCCAGCATGCGATCAAAACGCGGAGCTCCGATGGCATGCTCGAGGCTGTAAAACATATCGTCCCGCATGATTTTTCCCACTTCGGGAAATACCGGCACCTCATAACTGATGCTCAACTCGGACTGCCCGGTAACGGTTACCAGATCGCGTTCCGCTTGCCTGACCAATGAGCGGGTGTAGTCGATGACGCTTTGGACCTGTGCCTTCTCCTCATCGGTCAGCCTTAGAATTTCCACGAGGTCCGGGCTCACCTCGCCCGATTCGGTCACGGTATCGAGCCGCAAGGAGTCGACCAGACGCTCAGCCAGTGGATATTTACCCTGGTAGTTTTCGATCATCCACCGGGTGAGTTCATCGTAGCGCCGGGTCAGCTCGCTGTTTTCACGCTCGAGTTCAGGATCACGGGTTACCGACTTCGCGTCGGATGCAGGCGTCTTGTTTTCGATGAGGTTCGGCTTGTTTGACAAAGTATTTTCCAGCAGCAACGAACTTTCTTGAGCCTGATCGATTGCTGCCTTTGTTTCCCGCGCGGAAAATGCAATCCACGATCCAGTCGCGGCCGCTCCGGCGAGCAATAAAGCCACTGCGGCATAGACTGCACCATCTCTCAGCCATGCGGGTAACATGGTGGAATGAAGCGGCACCGGAATGTCGTTAGCGCATTCGGGACAGGTGGCGCGACGACCAGCGACCGTGCTATCGACTACGAGTCGACCATCGCAAGCCGGACAGCGAAACCAGATGTTCTTTCTCCTTACCATGTTACCAATTGATATGCTTTCTTCACTTCCTCAGCCATAATGGCCACGCCGCGCTGCACCACCTCCGGCTTTTGCGCGTAGGATAGCCTGATGCAATTATGCTCGTGCGGATGAGGTTCCTCAAGGCCGTAGAAAAAGTAATGGCCCGGCACGATCACCACGCCCCGCTTCTTGAGTCGCTGATATAACTCCTCCGAGGTAATCGGCAAACCGTCAAACCAGATCCACAGGAACATCGCGCCTTCGCTGACATGCACGCGATAAGGCAAATCCGCATCAAAGGCATCATCAATCCATTGGATAACCTGACGCGACCTTTGTTCATAAAACGGCCGAATAATGGACTGGCTCATCTCGTAGAGGCGTCCATCGGCGAGCAGGGGCGCGGCGATGGCCTGGCCAATGTTTCCGTTCGCGAGACCGACCACGGCATGCATTACCGCAATGGATTCGATCAAATCCTCGCGGGCGAGAATGATACCGGTGCGCGTGCCGGGTAGACCCAGCTTGGACAGACTCATGACCAGAACCGTATGCTCGGTCCAGATGGGCTGGATATCATTGAAGATGATGTCGGGAAACGGGGAGCCGTAAGCATTATCGATGATGAGCGGAATATGACGGCGGGCGGCGAGGGCTTCGAGCGCATCAATCTCACCGCTGGTGAGCACATTGCCGGTTGGATTGGTCGGGCGCGACACGCAAATCGCGGCGATATCCGGCGTTAGGTTGAGGCGGTCGAAGTCGAGGTAGTACTTGAAGCGGTGATCGCCGATTAGCTCATAACGCGCGGGCACCGACTCAAACATGCGGGGAGATAACGCCTGATCCGCATAACCGATGTATTCCGGTGCCATGGGCAGCAGAATTCGCCGTTGATGATTTTCGTTATGCCGCCCGCCCAGCATGTTGAACAAATAGAAAAAGGCGTTTTGACTACCATTCACCACGGCGACATTGCCGGCATGAATGTCCCAACCGAAGCGGCTCTTCAGGCTTTCGACCAGGGCGTCTATGAACGAGGGACTACCGGATGGAGCGTCATAGTCGCCGAGAATCCGGGAAAGGGTGCTATCATCCCCCGCGATTGCGTTCCAGCGCTCGCGCCAGATTTCCTCCACCTCGGGTATGTGCGCCGGATTGCCTCCGCCGAGCATCAACACATCCGAGCGCCCCGAAGTAGCGGCGCCAAGGTCGCGCATGAGTTCGTGAATACCGGCGTGCGCACTTAGTTTTTCCCCGGTATGAGACAAGGTCCAAGTCATGGTTTCAGTTTAGCCGCCAGCCCCGGCGCTGCAAATCAAGAATGAACGGTTTTGGTTGGCCAACCGTCCAGTATGGTTCACTATGGACCGTTCAGGAGTAAATTATGATTATGAGTAAATTAAGGGCAGGCTGGTGTTTAGTCCTCTTGGTTATGGTCAGCATGGTGGTTCAGGCTGCACCGTTAAAAGTGGCGACGTTGAATCTAGAGTGGTTTCCGGGACAGTCGGCCCGTTCAGTGGACGAGGAAGAGGCGGCGCGGCACATTGCCGAAGCCCGGGCAGTGCTTGAGGAGATTAATCCCGACATCCTCGTCGCCACGGAAGTATGTGATCCGGGCGCGTTTGAACAGATCATCAGCGGCATGGAGGGCTTGTCCATGCACGTCATCTCGAATTTCAAGCGCGAACAGGACGAGCAGGAAACCAATCCTTTGCGCGACCAGCAGATTGCCATCGCCACCCGGCTGAAACCGGTCGCCGCTTGGGCCGAGCCATGGGCCGTCACGATTGACGGCTTGAGCCGCGGTTACGCCATGGTCGCCCTGGAAAATCCGGACACCGGCAAATTGATCGTCGTGTATGGCTTGCATTTGAAGAGCAACCGCAGCAGTTCGCCGGAGCAGGAGCAACTCAACTACGACCTGCGCGATGAAAGCGTCCGGCAACTTGTCGCGCACATGACCCGCATCGAGGGTGACTTCGCGAGCGTCGGCGTTGATGCCTGGATCGTTGCCGGTGATGTCAACACCAACCACGATGGCGTTTTCGGCGACCGTGTAGTCGAGATGATCGAGGAGGCTGGTTTCTGGAATACCTTTGGTCGAGTACCACCGGAGGAGCGTCCGACCTGGAAGGGGCGTTACAGCTACTACCCCCCGGGTACGCTTGACTACATTTTCGTGAAAAATCTGGGCGAACCGGATGCCGCCATCGTTGAAATACCCTACACGGTCAGCGATCACAACGCGGTCGTTGTTGAAGTCGAGTTACCCGTCGCCCATGAAGAAGTGACGGACGCTCAAGATCAATAAGACGTTCCCCCCGTCCGCCCGGCAGCACTTGAATTAAACGGGCTGGCATCTCATGCTTGAGGTGTGATCAACCACCTTCCACGCAGAGTCGCCTGGTCGGCCGGTTTAACCGCGCCGCTAGCCATCATCGAGATGAGCCGGCACCTGACCGGCTGGCCGGACTGGCAGGGGGACCTACAATACCGCTGGCAAGTCGTGCTCGCGGCGCTGACGGCGGTCGTGGTGTTTGGTCCGGGTTGGCCGTTGTTGGTCAAAGGCTTACAATCATTTGTCCGGCGTAGGCTGAACATGTTTTCCATGATCGCCCCCGGAATCCTTATCACCTTTGTCTTTAGTCTGCTCGCCTTGCTGGTACCCGGAATTTTTCCGGCGTCATTCAAAGTTCACGGCTATGTACCCGTTTATTTCGAGGCCGCGGCGATGATCACCACACTGGTCTTGGTCGGGCAATGGCTCGAGTCGAGAGCGGAGCGACAAACGGGCGACGCCTTGGCGGCGCTGGCCAGCTTGACTCCCAAGCGAGCAAATGTTTTACGAAACGGCCGCGAGGAAAGCATCGATGTCGATGCCTTGCGGCCGGGCGACCTGGTGCAGCTCCGTTCCGGCGATCGCGTGCCCGCCGATGGCGCAGTTACGGGCGGCGAACTGGCGGTTGATGAAAGTATGCTTACCGGCGAGCCATTGCCTTCGAATAAATCCAGCGGCGACCAGCTTACCGGAGGGACACTCATAAGCGAGGGGGTCGCTGTGATGCGGGTTGATAAGACTGGCAGAGAAACCGTTTTGGCCGCCATCATCCGCATGGTCGAGGAGGCTCAACAAAGCAAAGCCCCCGTTCAGCGACTCGCCGACCGGGTCACGGGAAAACTGGTGCCCGCGGTCATGGTCATTGCGCTGGCCACCTTCTTGATCTGGTACTTCTCGGGCGTCGAATCGGCTGGCTGGCTTGGACTCATGCACGCGGTGACCGTGCTGATGATAACGTGTCCATGCGCCCTCGGACTCGCCACCCCGGTATCCATGACCACCGGCCTCGGCCGCGCCGCCCGTTCCGGCATACTGATCAAGCAGGCTCAACACCTCGAAAGCCTCGCCTCTATCGACACCCTCGTTCTGGACAAAACCGGCACCTTGACCCTCGGCCAACCCACGCTACAAGCCATCATTACCAACGGGGACATAGATGTTATCCAGGCTGCGCATCCTACTCATGTGCAAGAAGATGCGACGCAAGACACCTGGTCCGCTCTCGCCGTCGCAGCCTCGCTGGAGCAGTACAGCCACCACCCGCTTGCTCTCGCGATTCTCAGGGAAGCGACCCGCCGGGACATCCCATTGCTGCCCGTCGAAGGAGCAACCGCGCGCACCGGAGGCGGCATGACCGGCAAGATTAACGGGGACATAGCTTGTGTAGGCAGCAGGGAGCGACTGGAAGAGCAGGGATTCACTGATTTTGCTGCATGGAATACTCGTGTCTCCGGTTACCTTTCGTCCGGCAGCACGCTGGTTTGGGTGGGCATCAACGGGAGAATCATCGCCGCGCTGGCGCTCGCCGACAGGCTTAAACCCGGTGCCAGAGAGGCGGTCCATGCCCTGGATGCGCGCGGCCTGCGCATGATCATCATTTCCGGCGATAGTCAGCAAGCTACCCGGCATATCGCTCGTGAACTCGACCTGAATGAGGTACGTGCCGGTATCAGGCCGGGCGGAAAAAGCGACGCCATCCATGATCTCATTGCCGAAGGCCGCCGGGTAGCTATGGCCGGGGACGGCATCAATGACGCCCCCGCCCTGGCCGCCGCCGATGTCGGTATTGCCCTCGGCACCGGAACCGAGGTGGTGATGGCCAGCGGTGGCATTCATATTCTGCGCGGAGAATTAAAGTCACTCGTGGAGGCTGTGGACCTTAGCCGTGCGGTCATGCGCAACATTCGCCAGAATTTATTTTTCGCCTTCGCCTACAACGCCGTCATGATTCCCGTGGCGGCGGGGGCACTTTATCCCCTGACCGGTTGGGTGCTAACGCCCATGCTCGCCAGCGTGGCGATGAGTGCCAGTTCGATCAGCGTGATTTCCAACGCGCTGAGGCTGCGTCGATGGAGTTGCACATTACCCGAGTAAGCTTTTCAGTGTCGTTAACAGTTCTTCACGCCGGAAAGGTTTGCGCATGACATCGACATCCACACGGTCCAGCTCCACGGACTGACGTCGCAGTTCATCCGGGGCAAAACCGGACATAAAGAGTATCTTCATTTCCGGTCGAACCCTGCGGATTTGTTCCGCCAGGGCGATGCCATCAAAGTCCGGCATGACGAGATCGGTGAGCAAAAGATCAATGCGCCCTTCGTGATAAAGCGCTAGACGCAACGCAGCAGCCCCGTTTTCCGCCTCAAGCACGACATAGCCCGCCTGATCGAGCAAATGAATCATCACGCGACGCGCCGGCGACTCATCCTCGGCGACCAGAATAACGCGCTCGCCACGCCCGCGCTCCTGCGCCGAATTAATCGCCGGAGTTTTTAGCGACAACTTAAGATCAGCGAGACTTTGCTCAAGCGCACGCAGGGCGTCCAAGGCATCGTCAATCTTTCCTTGGCAGCCTGAGTCACCATTTGATCGCGTGGCTTCAAGGGCTTCGCGAATGGCATCAAGCTTATCGCGCAGGATCATTCCTCGATCGGTGTCTGAACGAGAAACTGCTCCAGATCGGCATTGGGTTGACCACCCAACTGCAGGAATTGGTCATAATGAGCGCCCGCCAACTCGATGTCCGGCTGCTCGGCAGTGACATAAAGAATGGCCAGATTGTAGTGAGCACTCGCATAGGACGGTGCAAGTTCTACCGCCTTCATGATTTGCTCAATTGCTGCTTTCGTATCGCCCAGGCCCTGATAAACCACGCCAAGGTAGTTGTGGTTATAGTAATTGAGTTCGTCATAACGCAAAGCGCGTTCCAGATCCTTGCGAGCATCTTTCAACTCGCCCTCGCGGAATAATAGGGCCCCACGCAGACCTAGAGCACTCGCATTACGTTTATCTTCATCCAGCACTTGATCCACCAATTCCTTCGCGCCGGCCAATTCACCCACCTCGAATAGACAAGCGGCAAGACCGACCCGGGCCTCAAGTGATTCAGGGTTACGGGCCAATTCGTTACGGAAAGAAAAGGATGCTTCATCAAAACGACCGGCAGCCAGGGCCTCCTGACCGGCGCCGAGGTGATCGCGAGCAAGCTCCGCCTGAATTTCCGCGGCGCGACTGGCCTCCATGGCCGCGATTTGATCCTTAAGCTCTCGATTCTCCACGTTGAGCTTGGTCACGGTCTGATCCCGCACGCCCAGCTCCCGATTCACATTAGCCAACGATGCGCGGGCATCGCGCAATTCGGACTGCACCGAGGCAAGCTTACGATCCACCTCCAAAGCAGAGCCGGCCGCACCCTCTACCTGAGCCAGTTCTTTCTCAAGCCCCTTCATGAGCGTTATCGCATCCTCAAACATTTGCTCAAGAATATCCAGGCGATCGCGGTTCGAGCGCAACTCCTGGGAAGAAAGCGCCATGTAACTGCGCACTTGATTCAGCAACTTTTCCACTGCCTCCCCGCTCATGGGGTCATTACGCAAAGGTCGCATGGCTTCGGCGGTCAGCTTCACTTCGCGGGCGCGCAACGCCTGATCATAAAGTGTCTGACGAACGGTCTCCAACGTTTCCTCGGATCGAGCGAGCGCTTCGCGCGTTCCGGCCATGGAGGTATCGATGGCGTCGAGTCGTTCCGACAATGATTGAGCTTGAAGAATGTGACAACAAACCATCAAGTAGAACCATCCGATAGTGATTGACTTTTTCATGTGCATGCTTTGTCCAACATTTAAATTTGTGGCCTAAAGCATGGACTCCTTTCAGGTTGATTGCAAGCCCTTCGAACCTTCTTTAAGGA
>JBMTVS010000039.1:0-13756 GCA_049451655.1 Kiritimatiellia bacterium
GCTGATGAGGACCAAAGTTCCGGCGAGAACGCGAATGGCGTTATCAATGTTCATGATGTTCTCCTATTTTTGTTGCCGTACAGCATGTAGTAGACGACCGGCACCACAAACAGCGTGAAGCCGGTGGAAACGAACAGACCGAAAATTAACGCCCAGGCCAGTCCGCTGAATATCGGATCGAGGGTGATCGGCCAGGCCCCGAGCAGGGTGGTGCCGGCGGTAAGCAGGATGGGCCGCATGCGCACCGCGCCGGATTCGAGAATCGCGTCTTCGAGCTTTTCACCCCGCGCCACCGCAGTGCGGATGAAGTCGATCAGCACCAGCGCGTTGCGCACCACAATGCCGGCCAGCGCGATCATGCCGATCATTGCGGTGGCGGTGAAAAATACCGGGTTGTCAAAGCCACCCACCGGTCGATTGACCAGCACGTTCAACAGCCAGAAGCCCGGCATGATGCCAATCATGGTGAGTGGAATCGATAGCATGATGACCCCGGGAATAGCGTAGGAACCAGTCTGGTAAACCAGCAGCACGTAGATGCCAAGTAAGGCTGCCGCGAAGGCGATGCCGAGGTCACGGAAGACATCTACGGTGATTTTCCACTCACCTTCGCCGGTCCAGCTAACCCGGATGTCGGCGGGCAGCGGGTTCTCCTTGAAATGCCCCTGCAGCCCCAGCACCGCGTAGGCGGGACCGCGTCCAGCCATCTCCGATTGCACGTAAACGACCCGCTCGAGGTTCTTATGGTAGATGGTCTTGTCGGTATATTCCTCCTCAAAGGTTCCCAGTTCGCCGAGCTGAACCATGGCGCCGTAGCGGCTCTTTATGGGAAGGGACTCCAGCCGGGCGATGTCGGAGCGCTCAACGCGCGGCCAGCGCAGCAGAATTGGAATCTCGTTCTGGTCATCCGGCGAATGCACCGCTCCCGCTACTGTTCCGCTCAAAGCCATACTCAAGGTGTCGACAATGTCGGCAGTGGCAATGCCGTTGAGCCCGGCTTTTTCGCGATCTACACGGAAGAAGAACTTGTCCTGTCGCTCTTCGACCGAATCATCGATGTCAACCATTCCCTCCTCCTCGTACATGCGGGCGCGGATGATCTTGGCTGCGTCGATGAGTTGCTGGTAGGTGTGATGGGCCGCACCGTAGACCTCGGCCACCACCGTAGCCATGACCGGCGGACCTGGCGGGGTTTCGACCAGTTTGATGATGGCGTTGTTACGCTCGGCGATGGCCGCGATATCGTTTCGTATGCGCAAGGTGAGGGCGTGGCTGTCCATCTCGCGTTCGGTGTGATGTAGCAGGTTGATACGGATGTCGGCGAGGTTGGACGCCTGGCGAAAGTAATATTGGCGCACCATACCGTTGAAATCCATTGGCGAAGGTGCGCCCACCGTAGTGGTGAAGTCGACGACTTCCGGCACCGTGCGCAGGTAATCCTCCACCTCGCGGGCGACGCGGTCGGTCTGCTCGAGGGAGGCGGACTCAGGGAGGTCAATCACCACCAACAGTTCATTTTTGTTATCGAACGGCAGCATCTTCAACGGCACCAGTCCGGTGAGGGCTAGTCCAACCGAACCGGCAAACAATGCGCCGACCACGATGAGTAACAGGCGCGACTTCGAGCGCGAGTCGATAAAGGGACCGATGAGCCGGCTGTAGTGCCGGTAAAGCGCGGTCTGCTTGATGTCAAATTCGCCCGCGTCGCCTTCGCCACCGACGTCGATTTTCAAGAGCATGCGCGAGAGGGTGGGGGTGATGGTGAGCGCCACCACGGTGGAAAAAACCACCGCAACCGGAACGTTCAAAGCCATCGGCGCCATGTAAGGGCCCATCATGCCGGTGATGAAAAACATCGGAAAGAACGACACCATGATAGCGAGGGTTGAGAGCACAATGGGCGACATAACTTCGTCCATCGCGAATAAAATGGCGTCGCGCCGCGGACGTAATTTCATGCGCAGGTGGCGGTAGATGTTCTCCACCCCGACAATGGGATCGTCGACCAGCAGGCCGAGGGTGAGGATGAGCGCGAAAAGCGTGACGCGGTTGATGGTGTAGCCCATCAGGTAATTGAAGAGCAGGGTCAGTGCATAGGTGATCGGCACCGCGATGGCCACGATGACCCCTTCGCGCCAGCTCATCGTCAGGGCTAACAGGCCGATCACGGTGACAATGGCGAGCGCAAGGCTGATGACGAGGTTATTGACCTTCTCATTGGCGGTTTGGCCGTAGTCGCGGGTGATGCGAACTTGCACGTCGTCGGGGATGACGGTTCCTTGCAGCTCCGCCAGTCGCTGATGCACCTCGCTGGCTACTGTCACCGCATTGCGCCCTGTTTTCTTGGCGACCGCGATGGTGACGGCGGGATGGGTGTCCGCGCTCTCCTCGCCGCCCTCGTAACCGGGTCCGAAACCGAAACGACTGTAAGAGGTGTGTTCCTCCGGGCCGTCGACGATTTGCGCGATGTCGCTGAGGTAGATCGGGCGGTCTTCGTAGACACCCACCAAAAGATTGCGCAACTCGCCGACGTCGCTGAAGAAGGGTCCGGCCTCGACCTGAATGGAACGATTATCCTGGTTGAACATTCCGCTCATCTGCTGAGCGTTGCCGAGACGGACGGCCTGCATGATCTCCATGGGGGATAGGCCGTAAGCGGTCAGGCGGTCGCTATCGAGATAGATTTGCAGCGCCCGCGCCTCGCCGCCGTGAATGGTGATGCGGGCGCTGTCATCGATGCGTTGCAGGTCGTTCACCACTTCTTCGGCCACGCGGTAGAGCTCGTGCGTAGTGTAATGCGGGCTATATAGGGCGGCGGTAACCATGGGGACATCGTCGATTTCAACGGGCTTGACCACCCAGTTGGCGATCCCGGGTGTGACCTGGTCGATGTTGGAGAATAGCTTGTTGTAGAGCTTGATCAGGCTGTCTTCGCGGTCCTCGCCAACGAAGAACCGGACCGTGACCACCGCCATGCCTGGACGCGAAGCGGAGTAGACGTATTCCACACCGTCGATTTGGAAGAGTAGTTTTTCAAGTCGGCTGGCTACCAGTCGCTCGACTTCCGCGGCGCTTCCTCCGGGGAAGGAAACGATCACATCAGCGACCGGCACCACGATTTGCGGTTCTTCCTCCCGTGGGGTGAGAAAAAGCGCGGCCGCGCCTGCAGCCAGACTCATGATGATGAGCAGGATGGCCAGGTTTCCGTCGAGGAAACTCTTAACGATCGCGGTTAGGGGTGAACGGGTGGTGTCCATGGCGTTAATCCAGCAAAGGTTGGGTCAAGATCACATCACCGTCCGCGAGACCGGACAGTATTTCCACCATATCGCCCGCGACAGGACCAGTACGGACCATTACGCGGAGGACGCGATCATCCTTCAATCGATGCACCATTTCGAGCTGGCCGACGCGGAACACGCTTGAGGCGGGGACGAGGAATCCGTGGCGTGGCGCGACTTCGATGACCAGGCGACCAAACGTGCCGGGAAGAATATCCAGCGATTCGGTGGCAAGCCGCACGCGCACCATGCGGGTACGGCTAGAGGAATCGATCTCGCTTACAATTTCCGTTACCTCGCCATCGAGTGGTGTCGCAAATTGATCGAGCTCCACGATCATACGGCTTCCTTTTTGTGTTCGCCCGATCAGGCGCATTGGCACGGGGGCATCCAACCTCATCGCGTTCGGGTTGTAGAGGGCGAGCAGGATTTGCCCGGGCGAGGCGAGATCACCCTGTTCGATGCGGCGATCGGTGACCACGCCATCGATGGGCGAGCGTATTTCGTAATAGGTCAAAGCCACTCTCAATTGCTCTACTCGGGCCTGAGCCGCGAGGAAAGCCGACTCGGCATCGGTCATCTGCTGTTGGGTCGCGGCTTGGGCGGCGAACAACTGGCGAGCGCGCTGAAGCTCGCTTTCCGCGCGATTGAGGTGCGCCCCGGCGGCGGTGAGTTGCTCCCGCATTTCGCGGTCATCAATCATTAGCAGGGGTTGACCCGCGCTGACCCGGTCACCGGCAGAAACCAATACGTTCTGCACCACGCCGCCGACCCTGGCGCTGATGTGGATATTCTCTTCGGAGGCCACTGTACCCGCCACACTGATACGGGAGGGAATGGGCTCGCGCTTGACGGTGAAGGTTTGCGCATCCTGGGGAATGGCGAAGCCGGGTAGATGTTCAGCCACGCCGGGAGTGGTCTTGTCCTTCAGCGCTCCGGTTGACCAAATAATTAGGAGCAGAATGGCAGCGACGCCGAGCAGGATTTTTCCATAGCGGCTCGCGATGGTAAGAAGATTTATTTTCATAAGGTTTCCGTATGGCGTGTAGTGTTGATTATTCCCGACCGCTGGCCCGACGCAGGTTGGCCAGGGCGATCAGGTAGTCGAAGGTGGCATTTACGTTGCGGGTTTCCATAGCGCTTAGACCAACTTGCGCGGTCAATAGCTCTGTAATATCGGCGGCGCCTTCCTCGTAGCGGGTGCGGGTGATGCGGTAGGCCTCGGCCGCACTTTCCGTCGAGCGTCGGGTCACTTCGATGCGTTCGAGGGCTTCACCGGCATTGAGATAGGCCTGTTCAAGTTCCAGATTGAGCTGGTTCTCCAGGTCACGGCGGCGTGCTTCTTGCTCATGGATGCCGGCGCGGGCGGCGGCGATACGGGCGTCCTTGCGAAAACCGGTAAAGGCATCCCACTCCAGCGCCGCGCCCGCGAAATAGCTTTGCTCGAAATCGCTGGAGGTATCGCTGTCCAAATCGATGGATCCGAAGGCGGACAAGGTCGGCATGCGTTCGCGGGATGCTCTACGCTCCTCGATGCGGCTTTTCTCCTCCATTTTGAGCATGGCGGCGAATTCCGGACGCTGTGAAGATTTCAGATCCTCGAACTCCGGTAGAGATGGCAAGGGGTCGAGATTGGGCGTGGCGAGAACCGTGGTCTCGGATACCAAACGGGTGCCGATAGCATTGTTCAGCGCGGACAGGGCCAGACGCGCACCATTGCGGCCGCGGATGAGGTTCTCCGTGGCTTCGGAAAGCTGCACCTCCAGATGCAGGACATCCGTCCTCAGCGAGACCCCAGCCTCAAGGCGCTCGTTGGCGATGCGAAGGCTCTCTTTGATGCGGTCCACAATCGCTTCCTGCACCGAGACGTTTTTACGGGTCTGTTCGAGGAAATAGAAGGCGCGGGTCACTTGGTAGGTCAACTCATGACGAACCGCCTGTAACTGGTTGTCGCTGGCCATTTCCCCGAGGACGGCGAGGCGGCGGGACAGGTCGCGCTGGCCGCCATCCAGCAGCATCCACTTGAGTCCGGCGGAAAGGCGCAAGTTATCGGTGTCGTCCGGCTGGTTGAAGTCGGATTGCAAATTCGCCTGCCGTTGATTCAGGTTCATGAAGAACGCCTGGGGCGGATTGTCGGTGCGGGTGTAGGTGCCGCCCAGGGTCACGGTCGGATAATAGGCGGACCGGGCTTCCACAACCGAGGCCGAGGCGGCTTCCAGGCGGCGCACCGCTGCCTCAACGGTCGGGCTGTTTTCGCGGGCTGCATTTAGCGCGTCCTCCAAGGTGAGCGCGAGCGAGGATGCAGCTGAGAACGTAAGTGCGAATAGGGGTAGATAACGGATGAGTGTTTTCATTGAGCATCTCGCTGATTCTTGCGGATACATTCCAGAATGGTGATGGAGTGGTGGTCAGCAATGGCGTACCATACCTCCTTGCCGCGCCGCTGAGAGGTCAGTAGCCCGGCCCGTTTCATGTGATTTAAGTGTTGAGACGTGGCCGCTTGAGGCAGATGAATGGCCACTTGAATACGTGACACCGGCGCTTCGTTTTCAGCCTCCAACAGTTCCACGATCTTCAATCGCTGGGGATGCGCCAAAACCCTCAGCGTTTTGGCCATGTGCTCAAGAAGCTCGACAGGTATGGCGGCGAAAACTTTGCTCTTATTTTTGTGCGTGCTCATGTTATTAACATATCATGATACGTTGATGTGTCAAAGTAAATCTACTCCTTCCACTCTTGTGGCCAGTTAACGCTATCGGCAGAGCTCGCATTCCCGTCTGGAAAACATCTCCATGGTGCGGCATTCTTTTTGCCATGAGTAAAATTACCGAATCGTTGGAGAACAGCTTTTGCTTTCTGGAAAACTATGACCGTTCATTGATTAGCTATGTTAACGAGCTGATTGCAGAGGGTCAGGATCATCTGTTTGCGGACTGGGACCCGCCCGGCGTCAATGACGAACCCAAGGCGCATTTC
This sequence comes from Kiritimatiellia bacterium, assembly GCA_049451655.1. Lineage (GTDB taxonomy): Bacteria > Verrucomicrobiota > Kiritimatiellia > CAIVKH01 > CAIVKH01 > CALMUP01. The sequence continues at coordinate 6,258 of JBMTVS010000039.1, forward strand.
CTGAATAAATTAGTTGGATTGAATTCGAGTTATCCGGGTGGCTTGATCAGCTACATTCAGAACGCGCGAAAACTGCTGGCGGATTCGCGCGAAGGGAAAAATCCGTTTGAGGGTTTTGTGCCGGAGAAGCCCGATGCCGTCGACTTGACTGAATTTTCCTCATCCTATGACCGTTATGAGGCGGCCGGCATCGGGCATGTTGACAAGACCGGCATCGTGCTGGTGGCGGGCGGCTTGGGCGAGAGGCTCGGGTACGACGGCATCAAGCTGGATATCCCGGTCGAGGTTACGGAGGGCACGACGTATCTTCAGCATTATGCGTCCTGTATCCGGGCCATGGAGGCACGGATGGCCAGCAAGCGGCTGATGCCTTTCATCATCATGACCTCGCAGGACACGCATGCCGCCACGCTAGCCACCCTGGAACGGCATGACTGGTTCGGTCTGAAACGCGAACAGGTCCACATCTTGAAGCAGGAGTTGGTGCCCGCCATCGCAAACAATGAAGGCCAGCTCGCGCTTGAAGAGCGATACAAATTGATCCTTAAGCCGCATGGTCACGGGGACATTCACATGCTGCTTCACACCAGTGGCCTGGCGGCTAAACTTCATGCCGAGGGCATCGAGCACCTGGTGTTTATTCAGGACACGAACGGACAGGTTTTTAACATTGTGCCCGCAGCCCTCGGCGTTTCGGTGGTGAAGGGGTACGACTTCAATTCAATCGCCGTGCCCCGCATCCCGGGTGAGGCGGCGGGCGGATTGGCCACGCTGGTCAAGGGTGATACGCGGTTGACCCTTAATGTGGAATACAACCAGCTGGATCCCATGCTACGCGCCACCGTTAATCCGGAAGGAGACGTTCCGGACGAGCGCGGCTATTCGGTTTTCCCGGGTAACATCAATGTTTTGATTATCAAGCTGGCGAGTTATGTGCGGATTCTTGAGCAGAGCCGGGGCATCATTGCCGAGTTCGTAAATCCCAAATATGCCGACGCCGCGCGAACCACCTTCAAGAAACCCACGCGTCTGGAAACCATGATGCAGGACTTGCCGAAACTGTTCGGCGCGGAGGAGCAGGTTGGTGTAACCGTTTTTGAGCGGAGATGGGCATTTTCCGCGAATAAAAACAACATCGTCGATGCGGCGGCGAAGGCGGCCGCGGGCGGTCCGCCCGAGTCAGCGGCCAGCGCCGAGTCGGATTTTTATCTGGCGGGACGCATTCGTTTACGCGAAGCCGGGATGAAGATCGAAGCCGCACCGGGGACAGAGATTTGCGGGGTGCCGGTTGTGCCCGGTCCGCGGGTGGTGGTGCGTCCATCGTTTGCCATGACGGTAGACGAGGTTCGGCAAAAAGTCCACGGCGGCTCCATTTCGGATGAGGCAACGCTGGTGCTCGACGGCAGGGACATACAATTAGACAACGTGACACTCTACGGAAAAGCCGGGCTAGTCATACGGGCCGTCGAGGGCGCCAAGGTGCTCGTAAAGGATTTGCGGGTCGAGAACGACGGGTATGCGCTAACTCGCTTGTCGGAAGAGGAGCTTCAGTCATCGACCGTGCCCGAATACCTGCGCATTCGAGGCTATAACCTCAAAAATGAGGGTGCACTGGCGTATGTTTTCGACCTTCCTGGCGCGTATACCATTGGTGCCGATGGTAAGGTTGCGGAGTCACGGATAAGTTGATGGTTGTCCACCGGGGTGGTGATGGATATGCTGCCCGGCTACGATTTATGGTTTAGATAAAAAACAGGAGATGCTTATGAAGGTGTTGGTTCGTTTGTTGTTGTTGGCGGGTATGATGAGTTTGGTGGCTTGCGCCACCACGGAGCCGGTTGCCAGTAATGGTTCCAGCGCGAATTTTGAATACGACGCGGAGGGTCAGACGCTGGTGGTGAACTTCGCGAACGGTCGTTCTTACAGCTATGCCGAAGTTCCTGCCGAAGTTTTCGCGGAGCTCGATAAGGCCGAGTCCAAAGGCAGGGCCTACAACGAGCTGGTCAAGGGCAAGTTCCCTTCGACGCGGGTTAAGTAGTTCAGAAGGAGAACGCGTGGGGCAGCAGTTCGCCCATGGTGGTGGATTGTATGTCCCCGGGGCGCTTGACCGGAGCGATGTAGACGGGGGTTTCCGGAGCGCAAAACTCGCTGAGCACCTGGCGGCAAGCGCCGCAGGGAAACGGCATGACCTCGCCGTCGGCGACGATGGCAACCGCCTTGAAGCTACGAATATTGCGAGCAACCGCAGCAAAAATGGCGTTTCGTTCGGCGCAAATGGTGAGGCCGTAGGAGGCGTTTTCCACATTGCACCCGGTGATGATTTGTCCGTCTTCAGTCAGCAAGGCGGCGCCGACGTGAAACTTGGAGTAGGGGGCGTAGGCGTTTTTCGCGACCTCGATTGCCGCCGCGATGAGTTCATGTGCTGTCTTATCCATGGTGGGCCATCTCCTTCCAGAAGCCGGCAATCATTGCTTTCATCTTCGGCATGGTTTGCTGTGAGGTTTCGGTGACCTCTTCGTGACTCAAAGGATTCTTGCTTATGCCCGCCGCGCTGTTGGTGATGCAGGACAATCCGGCCACCCGCAATCCTGCAGCATTCGCGAGCATGGCTTCTGGCACGGTGGACATACCCACGGCATCCGCGCCCATCGACCGGTAGGCGCGAATCTCCGCCGGGGTTTCGTAGAAGGGTCCTGAACCGGCGAGATAAATGCCCTCGCTCACGTCCAGATTTGCCGACTCACTGGCCCGCCTGAGCGCGCCGCGCATACCTGCGTCGTAGGCGTGCGACAAATCGGGAAAGCGCGGTCCCCAGCAAGGGTGATGCGGACCGATAAGCGGGTTATTGCCCATGTTGTTGATGTGGTCGGAAAGAATCATCAGGGACCCCGGCACTAAATCCTCCCGCACGCCGCCGGCCGCGTTGGTCAGTAAAACCCATGACACACCGAGCTGCTTGAGCACGTAAACCGGGAGTGCGACCGGGGTCCAGCCTTCGCCTTCGTAGTAATGACGGCGACCCTGGAAAATCATGGTGAGCAAGCCCGCGCCTCGCGCCAGCACTAGCCGTCCGGAGTGTCCTACTACGCCGGTCTTGCCCAGTCCGGGAATGTCCTCGTAGGAGAGCGTGTCGATGATTTCGAACGATTCGAGCACATCGCCCCAGCCTGAACCGAGAATGAGCCCGGCCACCGGTTCAGGGTTGTCGAAATGCAATTTTATTTTAGCGAGTGCTTTTTCGAGGCGTTCAATTTCCATGTGATATCCTTAGCGGAGCGTTTCAAGTAAGGCGGGAGAGGGGGAGACGGGGGATTCGGAAAAACGAAATGCGCGGGTCAACAGTTTGCGGGCCTCATTGAGTTGTCCGTCATCATTGGCGTGAATTTTCAGCAGGGCATCACCCGCGTCCACTCGCTCACCGATTTTGACGAGGTGCGAAATGCCGACCGCGAAGTCCACCGGGTCTTCGGTTTTTTTGCGTCCGGCGCCGAGCACGATGCAGGCGCGTCCGATTGCATCGGCGTTGACTTCTGCGATATAGCCCGCCTGATCGGCGGCGAAATCCACCACAATGCCTGCTTGCGGCAACTTCGCCGGATCATCAATCACCGCAACGTCGCCATGCTGCAGGCGGACCATGTCGCGAAAACGGGCGAGGGCCTCGCCGTTGGCCAGCTTTTCGCGAAGCTGGCGATCAAGGGTGGTGGCATCCGGAACTTCACGGGTCAAACCAATCATCTCTGCGGCCAGGGCCACGGTCAAATCGACCAGATCATCCGGCCCTTTGCCGCGCAAGGTCTCGATGGACTCCAGAACTTCGAGTGCGTTGCCGGCGGTCCGTCCGAGGGGCTGGTTCATATCGGTGATGATGGCGGAGACTTTTTTGTTCATTGCTTTGCCGACGTTGATCATGCTTTGCGCAAGCGTCCGGGCATCCTCGATGGTCTTCATGAAAGCGCCCGCGCCGCATTTGACGTCGAGAACCAGGGCGTCGATGCCTTCGGCCATTTTCTTGCACATGATGCTGGCGGTAATGAGCGGGATGGACGGCACGGTGGCGGTTACGTCGCGCAGGGCGTAGAGCTTCTTGTCGGCGGGGGCGAGTCGATCGGTTTGCCCGATGATGGAACAGCCGCATTGCTTGATGACTTCAACAAATTCCGATTCGGTAATCTTGGCCTGGTAGCCGGGAATCGATTCCAGCTTGTCGAGCGTGCCGCCGGTGATGCCGAGGCCGCGTCCGGAAATCATGGGCACGGCGATATCGAAGCAGGCGACCAGCGGGGCGAGCACAAGGGAAACCTTGTCGCCGATGCCGCCGGTGGAATGTTTGTCTGCCTTGGGCAGTGGAATCGAGGAGGTGTCTACTAGATCGCCGGAACGCATCATAGCATCCACCAGCACCGCGACTTCGTCGGCGTCCATGCCGTTGAAGTATATGGCCATGGCGAGGGCGGACATCTGATAGTCGGGGATGGAGCCCTTGGTATAGCCGTCGATGAAGAAGCGGATTTCCTCTTCGCTCAAGGCCTTGCGGTCGCGTTTTTTCTCGATAATCCACTGGGGCAGCATGATGAACTCCTGACGGGCGTTTTACAGAAAGCTTTTGCCGCGCGGCATGGGCGCAATGCCAAAGGTTTTTGCGATGGTTTGGGCGATGTCGTAATAGCCTTGCCGGACGCCGAGGTTGATGGCGGATTGGCCAGCACGGTAGACCAGCAGGGGCACGGCTTCGCGGGTGTGGTCGGTGCCCTTGTAGGTGGGGTCGTTGCCGTGGTCGGCGGTGATGATGAGGATATCGTCTTCGCCGAGTTTGGGCAGGAAGCTTTCAAGCCACTGGTCGGTCTGCACCAGCGCTTTGGCATAGCCGACCGGATCACGCCGGTGTCCGTAAATCATGTCGAAATCGATAAAGTTGGCGAAGATCAGGCCGTCGCCGGGGCGGGTCATAAAATCCTCGACGGCCCGCTGGGAGTCGAGGGTGTTACCCGTATGGTTCGATTCGGTAATTCCGCGATGGGCTACGATGTCCTCGATTTTCCCAACCGCATAAACCGCGTGGCCGGCTTCGGTCAGCTTCTCCAGTAAGGTGGGCTCATCGGGTTGAAATGCGTAATCGCGTCGCCGCTCGGTGCGCTTGAAGTCGCCGGGGGTACCGGTGAAGGGACGGGCAATGACGCGACCAACCCGGTAGGGATCGCAAAGCTCCCGGGCGATCTCGCAAGCGCGGTAGAGCTCTTCGACGGGAATGATGCCTTCGTGCGCGGCGATCTGAAAAACACTGTCGGCGCTGGTGTAGACGATCCACTTCTTTTCCTCCATCTGCCTGGCACCGAACTCATCAATAATGGCAGTGCCGCTCGCCGCCTTGTTGCCGAGAATGTCGCGTCCCGTTTTCTCGACAAACTCGCGCACCAGTTCATCCGGGAAGGAGGGCGGTCCGGACGGGAAGGAATGAAAACCGGGTTTCAGCTCGAGGCCGATGATTTCCCAGTGGCCGGTGATGGTGTCCTTGCCCTGGGATTGCTCGATCATCGCGCCGTAGGAGGCAAGGGGTACCTGGGCTGGCAAGACGCCCATAATATCGGGAGAATCCGGCAACAAAGCAGGAATATTGCCTAAACCAAGACGCTGAAAAACCGGCAAATTCATACCGCCCGTTACGGCGGCAATGTTGGGAAGCGTGGCGGCGCCTGTGTCGCCATAGTCGATTGCATCCGGAGCATAACCAACGCCTACGGAATCCAGTACAATCAGAACCACTTTCATTTCAAGCGTCGATCATGATGCATCCTAGGCGTATTGCAATGGAAAATACCGGCCCGGCCACAGCGCGCTTGAAAATGCCGTGAATCAAGTTACCTTGTCCCGTCCAGTTTTGTGCAAGGGCAGTAAGAGATTATGAGTGAACAAGACATAAATGAGCCGGCAAGCGACAAGGTCGCCGTCGATTGGCAGCAAGATCAAATTTTTGATGTGCTCCGCACTGTTGTGGACCCCGAGTTGCACATCAACATTGTGGACCTGGGGCTGGTCTATGGCGCTCAGCAGCATGGGCCGACCATTGACGTACAGATGACCCTGACCTCGCCGGGCTGCCCTTACGGTCCCTACCTCCTGCATCAGGTGAAAGACACGCTAATGCAGATGAAGGGAATCGATGACGCGTCCATTCAGGTGGTTTGGGAGCCGCCATGGGGGCCAGACAAGATGTCCGAGGAAGCGAAGCTTGAGCTAGGGTTCGATTTATAGTTCGGATACGGCTTTTGCCGGCCTGACAATTTACAGAGAAAAGAAGACCAGGAGATACCATGAGCGAAATCAAAATTGTGAACCTGCACGCCCGGATTGAGGAAAAGGAAATCCTCAAGGGGGTCAATTTGGAAATCAACGCGGGCGAAGTGCACGCCTTGATGGGCCCCAACGGCTCGGGCAAGAGCACGCTGTCCAACGTGATTGCAGGACATCCGTCATATGAAGTCACCGATGGTGAGATCTGGTTTAAGGGTCAGAACATCGTGGAAATGGATCCGGACGAGCGCGCCCGGCTCGGCCTCTTTCTGGCCTTCCAATACCCGGTGGCGATTCCCGGCGTCAGCGTGGCAAAATTTCTAAAAAGCTCATCGGATGCCATCCTCGGTGAAGACGGACGCAAGTCGGCCAGCGTTTTTCTGAAGGAGCTTCGCGAAAACCTGAAGTATCTCGAAATGAGTGAGGCATTTTTGAATCGTTTCCTCAACGACGGTTTTTCCGGCGGCGAGAAAAAGCGCATGGAAATCCTGCAGATGCTGACCCTGAACCCGTCCTTCGCAGTGATGGATGAAACCGATTCCGGTCTCGATATCGATGCGTTGCGTATCGTTTCAAAGGGCGTAAACCGCCTTGTGGGCGACAGCTTCTCGCTGTTGGTCATCACCCACTACGAGCGCATCCTTCAATACATCAAACCCGACCACCTGCACGTATTGATTGATGGTCAGGTTGTAATGTCAGGCGGCCCGGAGCTGGTCAAAGAGCTCGAACAGAAGGGTTATGACTGGCTGCGCGAGCGATTTGGCAAGGAAGTGCTGGTCTAAAGGAGATTCGACATGCCTGAATTGGAAACAGACAGCAAGCTGGTTGGTGAGGATTACAAGTACGGGTTCTTTACCGATATCCCCACCGACTCGCTACCCAAGGGACTGAACGAGGACATCATCCGCGCACTATCGGCCAAGAAGGAAGAGCCGGAGTGGATGACCGATTGGCGCCTCAAAGCATACCGTCGCTGGTTGAAGATGACCGAGCCGAACTGGGCGGACGTTTCGCATCCGCCCATCGATTACCAGGACATCTGCTACTACTCCGCGCCCAAGCGGGGCGGGGCGGATAGCGCGGAAATCGACAAGGAGATGATGGAAACCTTCGAGCGTCTCGGTGTGCCTTTGCATGAGCGCGACCGTCTGGCCGGCGTTGCGGTGGATGCGATCGACACGTGCCGACGAACTCCCACAACTCTG
>JBMTVS010000040.1:0-13729 GCA_049451655.1 Kiritimatiellia bacterium
TCGCGGTGCTTGAGGACTTGATCGACCACCTTGATATCATGCTTGCGCAGGTGGTCATTGAAGCGGTAATCATCGAGGTGGGGCTGGGTGATGAAGTCAAGTCGGGCGTTGATTGGGTGCAGAAATCAATGATTGCATACAACCAGACCCGCGTAGGTCCGGGCGGGGGATTGAGTGTGGTGGATCCGGTGGCCGCCTGGAATATGGGAACGCGGATGGGCGCCGGCACGCCGCAGGATGCTACAGTAGCTGGACCGCTGGCGGAGGGCGGACTGACTTGGTATGGCAGTATTTTTGATTTGAATATCGATGCCGTGATTCGCTTTGCACAGCAATCCAGCCGTTCGCAGATTCTGGCCACACCGGTGATTGTCACCACCGATAACACCGAAGCCAAAATTATCGCCAGCACCCAGCGTCCCGTAGTTACGACCACGGTGACCAGCAACACGGATAGCGGATTCCGTTCAAGTTATGAATATCGTGACATCGGCATCAATCTCACCGTCACACCGCGCGTCAATCCCCAGCGGATGGTGGTCATGGAAATCAATCAGACTGCGGATGATGTCGGCCAGGAAATCACTATCGACGGCAATCAAGTCCCGGAAATCATCAAGCGCGAGCTAAACGCCACGGTTTCGGTGGCGGATCGCTCGACTATCGTGCTGGGTGGATTGATCCGTACTTCGAACAGCAAATCGGAAAACAAGGTGCCTTTCCTCGGCGATATCCCTGTGCTCGGGCGCCTGTTCAAATATAAGTCCAACAACGAGCTTCGTTCCGAGCTGGTGGTGCTCTTGACGCCTTACGTGTTGAGGACCCCGGCGGAGGCGCGGGCGGAATCGACGCGGTTGTACTCGGCCAACAGTTCGCGGCAGAAGGAATGGCACACCGGTTGGTCGGATAGTCCGCTGGGCAAGATGACGGATCTTGAAAAGAAGCGTTATGTAAAAGACTGGGATCAAAATCGTCCCACCCCTTACACACGTGACCTTTCGATTGATGTCTGGGGGGATGATGATGCGCCACCTGAATTTGAGGGGGAAACCGCCTCGCGCAGGAACCTTATGGACGTCATGCGGTCGTCTAATGAAGATGACGTGGAAGAAGCGGCCGAGGATGTACGTTCGGACGAGGTTTATATCTTCGAGCCGGAAGCGGTAGCCGAGGAGCCGGTCGAAGAGTGATTTTGCTTGTGGGTGGGAACGCGGCGGGAAAGCCGTTGGCCGTTCCCGCAATACAATTTCGAGCTGCGAAGCCCGTTGTCGATAGAAGTTAGCGAGTTGGCTAACGATTGAGACCCCGAACCCCGAACCCTGAACTCCTAAATATGCAACGCCCGGCCCTGCACCGCCAAGGCGGCTTCGTGGATGGCCTCGGAGATGGAGGGGTGGGCATGTACGATGCGGGAGAGATCCTCGGCGCTGGCCGCGAATTCCATCGCAACCACGGCTTCGGCAATTAACTCCGAAGCCGCTGGGGCAATCATGTGCACGCCGAGAATGCGATCAGTCTTGGCATCGGCAATGATTTTGATGAGGCCGCTATCGACGCCCATCGCCTTGGCTCGCCCACTGGCGGCGAGGGGAAAGGTTCCAACCTTGTATTTTCGGGCGGCCGCCTTGAGTTGCTTTTCCGTCTTGCCTACCCAGGCGATTTCCGGCGCGGTATAAATAACCCAGGGAATGGTTTCGTGGTTGAGCGAGGTCTCCTCGCCGGCGATGCGCTCCGCAACCATGACCCCTTCCTCGCTGCCCTTGTGCGCGAGCATGGGGCCGCGAACCACATCGCCGATGGCGTAGTAGTTCGGCAGGTTGGTGTTGCAGTATTCGTCGACATGCAAGTAGCCGCCCTCGTCGATTTCCAATCCAATCTTGTCGGCATCGAGACCGTTCAACATCGGCTTGCGTCCAACCGCGACAATGACACGATCGCAATCGAGAGCGTGATTGCCATGCTCGTCCTGATACTCAATAACCACCGAATCCTTTTTCGGCTTCGCGGCTAACACGCGCGCGCCGAGCCGGATGTCGAGCCCCTGACGTTTAAATTCCTTGTGTGATTCACGCGCAATTTGCTCGTCGGCCATGGCGAGAAAGCCATCCATGGCCTCGAGCAGGATGACCTCGGAGCCGAGGCGCTTCCACACGGAACCCAGCTCAAGCCCAATAACGCCTGCGCCGATGATGACCAATTTGCGGGGCACCGAGGCGAAATCCAGAGCACCGGAGGAATCAAAAATGAATTGGTTGTCGATAACCACATTCGGGATATGACGAGGCGCTGAGCCGGTGGCGATAATGATGTGCTCGGCTTCCAGCACTTCCAGCGGGGCGTCCTTTTTTGTGGTGGGGGTAACTTCGACCTGGCGACCCGGCAAAAGCCGGGCCTTGCCGGCAATAGAGGTGATCTTGTTTTTCGCGAAAAGCGATCCGATGCCGCGGGTGAGCGTGTTGACGATTTTGTCTTTGCGGGCGGCCATGGCGGCCACGTCGAGAGTAACTTCGCCGGCACGGATGCCGTGTTCGCCCATCTTGTGGGCAACGTCATAATAATATTCGGATGACTCAAGCCAGGCCTTGGAGGGAATACAACCCACATTGAGGCAAGTGCCTCCAAGCGAGGCCTTACCATCCTTGCCGACCCAGGCATCCACTACGGCGGTGTTCATGCCAAGTTGCGCGGCGCGGATGGCGGCTACATAGCCAGCCGGTCCGGCGCCAATGACCAACACGTCGAATTTTTGCATGATAAAAAAACTCCGGAAATTAAAGGCCCAGCAGCAGGCGCGCGGGGTCCTCGATGTTTTGTTTAATACTAACCAGGAACTGCACCGCTTCGCGTCCGTCGATGATGCGGTGGTCGTAGGTCAGGGCGGTGTACATCATGGGGCGAATGACCACCTGTCCGTTCTCCGCAACCGGGCGCTCCTGGATGCGGTGCATGCCGAGGATGCCGCTCTGGGGCGGATTGACGATAGGGGTGGACATGAGCGACCCGAAGACGCCGCCGTTGGAAATGGTGAAGGTTCCGCCGCTGAGTTCCTCGATATCGAGCTTGCCAGCCTGCGCGCGGGTGGCGAAGTCGGCGATGGCTTTCTCGATGTCGGCCAGGCTCAGGCTCTCCGCGTTGCGAATCACCGGCACGACCAGCCCGCGATCGCTGCTGACCGCGACACCAATGTGATAATGCCCGAAGTATACGATATCGTCGCCCTCGACGGTGGCGTTGACCACCGGGAATTTCTTCAGCGCCTCGACCGCCGCCCGCACGAAGAAGGACATGAAGCCGAGCTTGACCCCGTGTTCCTTCTCGAAGCCATCCTTATACTTTTTGCGCAGGTCCATGATCGGCTGCATGTTGATTTCGTTGAAGGTGGTGAGCAGCGCAGCGGTGTGCTGGGCCTCGACCAGGCGCTGGGCGATGCGGGAACGCAGGCGTGACATTTTCACGCGTCGCACGGAAATCGCCTCGGCGGGGGCGGCGGGTTGCGCGGGTACCATTTCCTCGATCGCCGGGCTTTCCACGCTGGCGTCACCATACTTGGTGGCGAGGTGGGGCGAATGCTCCAGGTGGCGAATGACATCGGCCTTGGTGATACGCCCGCCGCGTCCAGTGCCGTTGATTTCCTTGGGGTCGAGATCATTTTCAATGATGAGCTTGCGCACGGCAGGCGGAAGATCTTCGTCGAGTTCGACCTTGGCGACTTTCGCGGCTCGTCGCGTCGCTGGTTCGGCGACTTCGCGTGCGGGGGCGGCGGGTTCACTTTTGGCGGCAGGTTCAGCTTGGGCGGCTACCGGTGCGGGGGCGGGCGCCGTCTTCCCGTTGGCACCGGCCTCGATTTGTCCGATGGGCTCGCGGCTGGCGATGTTATCGCCTTCCTTTTTCAGGATGGCCTTCAGGGTGCCACTTTCCGGCGCGGTGACTTCGAGCACGATCTTGTCGGTCTCGATGTCGGCAACCTTTTCGTTCTTTTGCACGGGGTCACCCGGCTTCTTGTGCCAGACGGACAGGGTTCCTTCCTGCACGGATTCGGGAAAGGGGGGCGCGGTGATGTTGGCTATCATATTATGACTTCTCCAGGACGGTATCTGCCGGGGGCATGTTTTCTGATGTAAGCTGGGGTTGCTGGCTCATGTCGAATGGACCGCTCTCACTGGCTCTGGTCAGCGCATATTTCACCAGTTTGCGTTGGCGTTCGACGGATTTATGATAGTCGCCACCGGCGGGTGCGGCCATGGCGGCGCGACCGGCATAGTATAAGCTCTGTCCCTGGGTCATGCAGGTGCGGATCGCATGCTGGATGGAGTACCAGGCACCCTGGTTTTGCGGCTCTTCCTGGGTCCAGCAGATTTCCTTCGCGTTCGGATACTTGCGGATTTCCGCGCAGAGTTCGCCGGCCGGGAACGGGTAAAGCTGTTCGAGCCGCACGATGGCGATGTCCTTGATCTTCTGTTCGCGGCGCGCTTCGAGGATGTCGAAGTAGACCTTGCCGGAGCAAACGACCAAACGCCCGACGTTTTCCGGCTGAATCGATTCTTCCTCTTCGGAAGGCTGCTCGCCGATGACGACCTGGAAGGTGCCGTTGGCGAGGTCGTCGAGGGTGGAGAAGGAAATTTTCCGACGCAAAGTGCTCTTGGGCGTCATGACCACCAGCGGTTTGCGGTAGGGACGGATCATGGTGCGGCGCAACAGGTGGAACATTTGCGCGGCGGTGGTGGGATAGCAGACCTGAATATTATCCTGCGCGCAAAGCTGAAGGAAGCGCTCGAGGCGGGCGGAAGTATGCTCCGGTCCTTGGCCTTCCCAGCCATGCGGAAGGAACATCACGAGACCGGTGAGCAAGCCCCACTTCTGCTCGGCGGCGGTGATAAACTGATCGATAATAACCTGGGCCCCGTTCACGAAGTCGCCGAATTGTGCTTCCCAGATGACGAGATTTGAAGGATTCGCGGCACTGAAACCGTACTCAAAACCAAGCACCGCCTCTTCGGAAAGCACCGAGTCGATGATGGTGACTTTTGGCTGATTCTCCTTCACATGCTGGAGCGGGATGTATTCGTCGCCGTTGCGCATATTGTGGAGCACGGCATGGCGATGGAAGAAGGTTCCGCGGCCGCTGTCCTGACCGCAGATGCGGATGCCGTAACCATCCTCGATAAGGGTGGCGTAGGCCATGGTTTCGGCGAAGCCCCAATCGATGGGTAAAGCGCCGGAAGCCATTTTCACGCGGTCTTCGTATATTTTGTTTACGCGCGGGTGCAGTTCGTAGTCCTCGGGCAAGGAGGAAAGGGAGGCGCCAAGCCGCTTGATGCGGGCGATGGGTGCGGCGGTTTCAGCGGAATCCCGCCATTTGGCGTTCTTGTGCTTCAACCAGCCGACGCGATAGGGATTGGGCAAATCTTCCACGATGCCGGGCGCGACTTGTTCACCCGCTTCGAGGCGTTCACGGTAGAGGCTCAGCATGGCGCTGGCTGCCTCGTCATCGAGGACGCCGGATTCGACCAGATGTTGTGCGTATAGTTGGCGCACCGTTTCCTGTTTGCGGATCTTGCGGTACATCATCGGCTGGGTGGCGGCCGGCTCGTCGGCCTCGTTGTGGCCGTGACGGCGGTAGCAGACGATGTCGATGAAGACATCGCTCTTGAAGCGCATGCGGTAATTCAGCGCGAGCTGCGTGATGAAGGCCACCGCTTCGGGGTCGTCGCCGTTGACGTGGAAAATGGGGGCTTGAATGACCTTTCCTACGTCCGTGCAGTACAGCGAGGAACGGGCGTCCTGCGGATGGCTGATGGTGAACCCGATGCGATTGTTCACTACGATATGAATCGAGCCGTCGACGCCGAAGCCGCGGGTTTTGGCAAGCTGGATGGTTTCGTAGGTTACGCCCTGACCGGCGATGGCGGCATCGCCGTGAATCAGCACGGCGGCGACCTTGCGCGGTCCTTCCTCGCCGCGCAGTTCCTGGCGACAGCGCACCGATCCGACGGTTACGGGAGCGATGATTTCGAGGTGCGAAGGGTTGAAGCCAAGTGCGAGGTGCACGATGCCGCCGGAGGTTTGCACGTCGCTGGAGTAACCCTGATGGTATTTCACGTCGCCGGTGGCGTTGTTACTCCAGTCGTGACGACCCTCGAATTCGGAGAAGAGCTCCGCCGGGGACTTGCCCATGATGTTGATGAGCACGTTGAGACGTCCGCGGTGGGCCATGCCGAAGACGATTTCCTCGATACCCTGGGCACCGCCGCGATGAATGATTTCGTCGAGCGCGGTGATCAGCGCTTCGCCGCCCTCGAGCGAGAAACGTTTCTGGCCCACATACTTTTGATGCAGGTGAGTTTCCAGGCCCTCGGCAGCGGTGATGCGCTCGAGAATGCGGATCTTGGTTTCGTCGGGGTAGACCGGATTGGTGCGGGTAAGCTCGAGCTGCTGCTGAATCCACTCTTTCTGCTCCACGTCGGCGATGTGCATGAATTCGGAGCCGATGCTTTCGGTGTAGGTCTCCTTCAGCATGTCGATGATGTCGCGAAGACGCATTTCCGACTGGCCACCCAGTCCGCCCACGTTAAAGACAAGGTCCATGTCGGCCCCGGTCAAGCCGTGATAGGTTGGCTCCAGTTCGGGAATGCGTGGCATGCCGCGCAAATGAATGGGATCCACGGCGGCGCGCAAATGGCCGAGCAGGCGGTAGGCGTGGATCATGCGCAGGACGGCCGACTGTTTGCGGGCCATTTCCAGGCTGTGCAGCCCCTGCATGGAATAGGCCTGGCCGGCGCGGGCGGGTTGGTTGTCGCGAAAATATTTACGAATATCCTCTTGCGAAGGTTCGGTCTCGTTGCCCGGGCCATCGCGCAGGCTTTCAAAGTAAGAGCGCCAGCTTTCCTCGACCGATAGAGGATTCTTTAAGAATTGTTGGTAAACACTTTCCAGAAAATCCGTATTTCCGGAAAACATGTGCTCGGAAGAGGGTTTGGCGATCATGGCAGGAATCTGTTAGTCATTGAATTTGACTAATCTATGTCAGTTTCCGGCTGATTCAAGATGATTCGGGCGGGCGAGTACTGAATGCCGGCGCGTCGGCCAACATTACAGCGGCTAGATGTTTTCGCCCGCAGTCATGCCGGCATCCTTCAGCATCTTCTGCTGGCAATCCTCGCAGAGGCCGTGCGTAAATGCGGTATTGGTATGTGCAGAGATGTAGGAGGAAACCTCCTCCCAATAGCCATCCTCGTTCCGGATACTCTTGCACCAGGCACAAATGGGCAGCAGGGTGCTGAGTTCGCGCACCTGTCCGAGCGCCGCCTCAAGCTCCTTGACCTTGGCTTCCAGTTGTTCGCGGTAGGCTGCCAGTTGGCGATCGGTTTTGTCCTTATAAAGGGCGAGCTCCACCGCCGCCCGCAGTTCGCGGTCAACAAAGGGTTTGACGAGGTAGCCGAGTGGATTGCTGACCAGGGCATTTTGTATGGTCTGGTCGTCGCTATATGCCGTGAGAAAAATGGATGGAACATCAAGCTCGTCACGAAGTAGGCGGGCGGTTTCGGTGCCGTCCTTGTCGCCCTGAATGTGCACATCCATGAGCGCCAGGTCAGGATGATGTTGCCGTGCCAGCTCGACAGCCCGGTCCGCCCTTGAAGCCACGCCCACGATAACATAGCCCATGGAAGCGAGGCGCTGCTCCAAATCCATGGCGATGACGGCTTCGTCCTCAACAATCAGAATAGTCACGGCGTCTTGGCTGGTTGATTTCGAACCGTTCATGCCGCCTCCTTGAAGGTGATGTGCCATGTGCTGCCCTTGGTGGAGGGCTCCAAAACGAGGGTTGCGTCAAGTTGGTCGATCAAGCGATGCACCAGCATCATGCCGATAGACTTGCCGGGCACCGCCGATGGCTCTTCCTTCATACCAATACCGTTATCGGCGAGGGTCAGGTGAACGAGGCGGGTATCGGGATCCAGCTTGCCCGTGATGGAAATCATGCCACCCGGCTGACCGGTGAAGGCATGCTTGATGGCGTTGGTGATCAGCTCGTTCAGGATCAGGGCACAGGGGCCGGCCTGATCGTAATTGAGGGGAACATCCTCCACCTCCATTTTGAAAGCGACGCTGCCGGCATCGATGCCAAACGCTTCCTTGATCTGTTTGACCAGGTCGCGGCAAAGCACATCGAGGCTGATGCGGTCAAGGCGCGAAGAACGGTACAGGGATTCATGCAGCAGCGCGATGGTGGCCACCCGGTTGCGGGTGACTTCGAAATCCGCCACCACCGCCGGGTCCTTGGCCTTGCGTTCCTGAAAAGCCAGCATGCTGGAGACGATTTGCAGGTTATTTTTGATCCGGTGGTGGACCTCCTGAATCATGGTCTGGCTGATTTGAAGCTGCCGCGCCTGCTCTTCGATTGTTTTTTTGTCGTGAATGTCCTTGTGAATGCCGGACATGCGAATGGGTTCACCGCCGGCACCCCGGGCCACCACTTTGCCCTCGGTTAAAATCCATCGCCACTCGCCGCTTTTGGTCCGCAAGCGATGTTCGGTCGCGTAGGTATCATTCGCGCCGCTGAAATGTTCATGCAGGACTTTTTCCACCCGCTCCTTGTCGTCCGGGTGCATGAGCATGAGCCAGGTGTCGGCCTTTTGTTCCAGTTCATTCGGGCCATAACCCAGCATACCGAACCATTGTTCGCTGAAAACGGTCTCGCCGGTTTCGATATTCCAGTCCCAATAACCGAGACCACTGGCATCAATCACGCGCTGAAGGCGGGCCTCGTTTTCGATAAGTTTACGTTCGGCGGTTTCCCGCTGAACGCGGTCGCGTCGAGCCTGGATGAGGTTAGCGTAGGTCGTGACCAGCGGGGCGATTTCATCGATGACTGTTTCGTCGTAACCATTTTCGCGGTTTGCCACGCCGAGGGCCCCCACGAGATCATGGCCCAGCATGATCGGTATGCCGAGAAACGCATTCAAGGCCGGGTGACCGGGCGGAAGGCCGCCGCGACGCGGGTCGTGGCCGGGGTTGTTGGCGATGACCGGTTTTTTGTCGGTCATGATGTGGCCGAACAAGGTTTTCAAATTCCGGAAAACGAGGCCTTGCGGAGCGTTGTCCGCGTAAAATTTGCGGGTGTCATCATCCCAGGCAATGTTGGTCAACGCGTGGGTTTTGAGATAGGGCTGCTGTTGCTCGTCAAATAAAACCTCGCCAATGAATCCGTATTCGCTTTTGGTGACGCGCAGCAACAAGGCCAGGATCATGTCGAAAGCCTCCGAATCGGATGGCTTGTTGATGAATTGTTCCTGGATGACGTTCAGCTCGGCAATGATGGCATGGTTTCGCTCGCTGGCCTCCACGGCATCTTCCAGCATGCCCCGTGCTTTTTGCAGCTCCACCTCGGTGCTGCGTTGCTCGAGAAGACGGCTCACCTGCCGGGCCAGCACCGTTAAAACGCGAACTTGTAGTTCCGAAAGTTCGCGCGCCTTGCGATCCATCACGCACAGCGTGCCAATCTTGTGGTTGCTTCCGGTAATTAGTGGTATGCCGGCGTAAAACTTGATGTGCGGCCCATTGGTTACGAGGGGATTGTCGTGAAAACGATCATCCTTGCTGGCATCCCCAACGACCAAACCCTGATCGTCAAGGATAGCGTGGGCGCAGAAAGCAACATCGCGGCTGGTTTCCGGCGCCTCGATGCCCATGCGGCTTTTGAACCATTGGCGGTTTTCATCGACCAGGGAAATCGCCGCCATCGGGGTTTCACACAACTCGGCCGCCAGTTCGGTCAAATCCTCAAAAATAGTCTCGGGCAGCGTGTCCAGCGCGCGCAGACGTTTTAATTCGGCCAAACGTTCCGCCTCGTTGGCGGGAATTCTGGGTACTTGCATACAACAAAAAGTTAACCCAAATAAAACAATTGATGTAGTCTTTTCTCGTTTTGACGGGATATTCCGGACTATTTTTTCTTTGGCTTGTCATTGCGATACTTCTTGCTAATTTCGCACTATTTAACTTCTGGAGATTTTATGGCCGAAGAGCTGCAACATTTGATTGACCGGATCCAGCGTGAAGCTGTCGATACCGGGGAACAACAAGCCGCTAAAATCGTCTCCCAGGCTCGAGAAAAGGCGGCGGCGCTGGTGAAGGAGGCCGAACAGAAGGCGGCGGCCATCGTGGAGCAGGCCAAGCTCGACGCCGGGCAATATACCGCACGCGGACAACAGGCGCTGGCCCAGTCGGCGCGCGACCTTATCATCACCGTAGGCGCAGGCGTCGAGAAGGTTTTCCGCCAACTGGTGAGCGACGGCGTGGATTCCGCCCTTACCGAGCAAAACCTGCAGGATTTGCTGGTGCGGGTGGTCGATGCATTTATTAAGGACGGTGGCAACGCCTCTTCGATGGAGGTGCTGGTGAGCGAGGCCGACCAAGCCGCCATGCTGACCCTGTTCAAGCAACGCTTCGCCGCAGCCATGGAGCAGGGGCTTCAGATTACCGTCGATCCGCGCACCGCGAAGGGATTCAAGGTGCGGCTGCGCGACAAGCACATCGAGCATGATTTCTCGCGCGAGGCGATTGCCGACGCGGTGTCCGTCTTCTTGCGTCCGGCGCTGGCCGAGACGGTTTATAAGGTCTCCCGCGAACAAGCCTGAGGAACCCGGTGCCGACGCAGTACTATTATCTGGTCGCCAGCTTGCCGGGGCTGACCTTTTCCTTTCCCGCTGCGTTGCGTAAAAACGATTTTCTCGCCGAGTGCCACCGTCATCTCGACCCTTGCGACTATGCCGAACTTGAAGCGCTGCTGGATGAGCGTCGCGACCGGGTGACCACCAGCTTCAGCAAGACCTGGCTGGATGCGGATACGCAACTCCGCAACGCCATCGCCCGCCAGCGCGCCTTGCGTCTGGGCGTGGAGGAAAAGAAATACATTAAGATGCACGACGGCTTCCGGGTGGATGCGGAAAGCGCGGTGAGCGATGCCTACTCGCGAGCGAATCCGCTCGAACGCGAGCTAGTGCTCGACCGCTACCGCTGGAATCTCGCCGAGGAATTGTCCGCCGCCGACCGTTTCGGCCTGCCTGCGGTGCTGGCTTACGGCGTGATGCTGGGCATCAACGAGCACTGGCGCTCGCTGACCCCCGAGCTGGGGCAGGAACGCTTGGAGGATTTGGTCGGCATGGTCGGTGTTGCTGCGGATGAAGTGGCGGGTTGGGGAGGGTTGGCAGCGCTGTAGGGGTGTTCGGGGGTCGGGGTTCGGGGAGGGCGGGAGAAGAAGTGGAAGGGGATTTTTGAGGTTGGTTGAGTAGATGAACGATGGTGTTCGGTGTTCGGTGTTCGGGATGGCATTTTTCCCGAACCCTGAACACCGAACCCCGACCACCAAGAGACAATTTAAGTGAGAACAATATGGAGCAAGTAACGGGAAAAATAGTCGGGGTGAATGGCAACCTCATTCGCGTCCACTTTGACGCGGCGGTGAGCCAAAACGAGGTGGCCTACGCATTGGTGGGCGAAAATCGTTTAAAGGCGGAAGTCATCCGCGTGCGCGGCGATGTGGCCGACTTGCAGGTGTTTGAGGACACCACGGATTTGCGCATCGGCTCTCCGGTGGAATTTTCGCGCGAGCTGCTTAGCGTGGAACTCGGCCCCGGCCTGCTCGGTAGCATTTACGACGGTTTGCAAAATCCGCTGCCCGACCTCGCCGCCGAATGCGGTTTCTTCCTGCAACGCGGCAAATATCTTGCCCCGCTGAACCGCGATAAGACCTGGAGTTTTACTCCGGAGGTCAAGGAAGGCGACATCGTGACCGCCGCGCAAACCATCGGCACGGTTCCCGAAGGCATTTTCAAGCACCGCATCATGGTTCCATTCCGGCTGAATGGCGCGTACAAGGTGGAGAAAATTGCGCCAGCGGGCTCATATAAGGTCACCCAGGCTATTGCCACGCTGGTCGGAGAGGGCGGCGATCGTCATGAGCTCACACTCATCAAACGTTGGCCGGTGAAAATGCCCAATAAGGCCTATGCCGAAAGGTTGCGTCCGGTGGATCCGATGGTTACGAAAATCCGCATCGTGGACACTTTTTTTCCAGTGGCCCGTGGCGGAACGTATTGTATTCCCGGGCCCTTCGGCGCGGGCAAGACCGTGCTTCAGCAAATTACCAGCCGCAACGCCGACGTCGATGTCGTGATCATTGCCGCGTGCGGCGAGCGCGCCGGTGAGGTGGTGGAAACGCTGCGCGAATTCCCGGAACTGACCGATCCGCGCACCGGCAAGAGCCTGATGGAGCGCACGCTCATTATTTGCAACACCAGCTCCATGCCGGTGGCCGCCCGCGAGGCGTCGGTCTACACCGCCGTGACCATTGCCGAGTACTACCGCCAGATGGGTCTGCACGTGCTGCTCATGGCCGACTCGACCTCGCGTTGGGCCCAGGCGCTGCGCGAGGTTTCCGGTCGCCTTGAGGAAATTCCAGGCGAGGAAGCCTTCCCAGCCTATCTCGAATCGGTGATCGCGGCGTTCTACGAGCGCGGCGGGCTGGTCAAGCTGCACGACGGCTCGACCGGTTCCGTAACCATCGGCGGCACGGTGAGTCCGGCCGGCGGTAACTTCGAGGAACCCGTGACCCAGAGCACGCTAAAAGTGGTCGGCGCGTTTCATGGCTTGTCGCGCGAGCGTTCCGATGCCCGCCGCTATCCGGCTATTCATCCGCTCGAGAGCTGGAGCAAATATGATGGCGTTTTCAACCGCGACGATGTCGCCTTCGCCCGCAAACTCCTGCGCAATGGCAACGAGGTCGGGCAGATGATGAAGGTGGTGGGCGAGGAAGGCACCTCGATCGAAGACTTCACGGTCTACCTCAAGAGTGAGTACCTCGACGCGGTCTATCTGCAACAAAACGCCTTCAACGAGGTCGATGCCGCCACCGACGCCGACCGCCAGGAATACGTGTTCGCGCGCATCCTGAAAATTCTCAAGACCGCGATGCATTTTACCGAGAAGGACGAGGCCCGGCATTTCTTCCAGAAACTGACCCAGATGACCAAGGACTGGAATGGCATCCACAAGGACAAGTCGGAGTTCAAGGAGATGGAAGACAAGATTATGGCCGCCCTCGCGGAGGTGACCGAATATGCGTAAAGTTTATCAGAAAATCGAACAAATCGCCGGTAACGTCATTGTAGTGCGCGCCGAGGGCGTCGGCTACCGTGAGCTCGCGGAAGTGAAGTCGGCGTTCGGCACCTCGCTGGCCCAGGTGATTCGCCTCGATGGCGAGCAGGTGTATCTGCAGGTCTTCGCGGGCAGCCGCGGCATTTCCACCGAGTCGGAAGTGCGTTTCCTTGGCCGCACCATGCAGGTGCCGTTTTCCGATGCGCTGCTCGGACGCGTGTTCACCGGCAGCGGGTCGCCGCGCGATCGCGGACCGGGCATCACCGAGAACATGACGCCCATCGGCGGACCTTCTGCCAACCCGGCCAAACGGGTGATTCCGCGCAACATGGTCCGCACCGGTATTCCCATGATCGACCTGTTCAACACGCTGGTCGAATCGCAGAAGTTGCCGATTTTTTCTGTGGCGGGTGAGCCCTACAACCCGCTCCTCGCCCGCATCGCGATGCAGGCCGAAGTGGATGTCATCGTGCTGGGCGGCATGGGGCTGAAACACGACGACTACCTGTTCTTCCGCGATACCCTCGAAAGCCAGGGCGCGCTTTCGCGCTCGGTGCTGTTCATTCACACCGCC
>JBMTVS010000041.1:0-13690 GCA_049451655.1 Kiritimatiellia bacterium
ATTGGAGAGCGGACCGTAAACGAGATAGGAGTGCCCGGTGATCCAACCACAATCCGCGGTGCACCAGAAAATGTCGTCATCGCGTATGTCGAAGATGTACTTGAAGGTAAGGTGGGCGTAGAGCAGATAACCCGCCGAGGTGTGGAGCACACCCTTGGGCTTACCGGTGCTGCCGCTGGTGTACAAAATAAAGAGCGGGTCTTCGGCGTCCATCACTTCGGGCTCGCCGGTGGCATCGCCCACCTCGCGCGCGACTTCTTCGTGCCACCAGTAATCGCGCCCGGAGGTCATCACGACTTCGCGGTTGCCGCGATTGAAGACCAGCACCTTCTGAATGGTTGGGCAATCACCGAGGATGGTGTCGACCTTTTCCTTCAGCGGGATGGTCTTGCCGGCGTGATAACCAAGGTCGGCAGTAATCACCGCATAAGACTGACAATCCTGAATGCGCGATTTCAGCGCATCCGGGCTGAACGCGGAGAACACCACCGAATGAATTGCCCCGATTCGGGCGCAGGCCAGCATGGCGATGGCAAGCTCCGGCACCATGGGCATGAACAGCGTGACCGCGTGACCCTTTTTCACGCCGAGGGAGCGCAGAGCGCGGGCGCAGTTTTCCACCTCACACAACAATTCAGCATAAGTGAGCGTGCGTTTGTCTTCCTCCGCCTCGCCTTGCCAGATGATCGCAGGCTTGTTGCCCCGACCTTCCGCAACGTGGCGATCGAGGCAGTTGGCGCTGACGTTGAGCTGTCCGCCTTCAAAGTAGCGGACGTAAGGCGCTTCGCTTTTACCGATGAGGCTGAAATCGTGCTGCACCACCGTGTCCCACTTCTTCATCCAGACGAGATTTTCCTCCGCCTGTTTTGACCAGAAGGCCTCGGGGCTCTCAATCGATTCCCGGTACATGGCCTCGTATTGTTCCGGCGAACCGACGCGGGCCTTGGCGCAAAAATCCGGCGAGGGAGCGAAACTCCGCTCTTCTTTCATGTGCGAAGATACTTCGGTGCTCATGGCGAGGTCCTCCTGGTTGTCTCGAAATCCCCCGGGCGCGTCAACACGCCCTAACGGTTGATTTCGTTAATGATTTCGGCGGTGATATCGACATTGTCGTCGCGGAAAAGGATGGCGGGCACGCCGGTATCATCCACCTGCGAGCGGTCAATGATGATGAGGATGCCATTGTCGATGGCGTATTTTCGAATGCGTTCCCTGATTTCTTCAATCAGGTTGCCACGAATACGCCGGGTTTGCTCATCGAGAAGTTTTTGCTGCGATTGATTGTATTCCTTGATGCGTTGTTCAAGTCGCCGCATCTCGACCATGTTCTCGTCGGCTTCCGTCCGCACGTCGGTTCGTTCCGCCTCACTTATTTCCTCTTCCATGGCGCGGTCCCGTAAATCGCGGAACTTTTTCTCGTGCTCGAGAAAGAGCACCTGCATGCGGGTTTTTTCGCGATTGATGCCGTCCGACATCTCTGCAAGCTGGTCGCTGGCCAGGCGGGTTTTGAAGTAATTGGTGTACACCTCGTCGAAGTCCGCCACTGCGATCATGCCGCGCCGGGGCTGAGCTGCCGCTGGGTGTGTCATCAGCAGGGTAAAAGCAGCAGCAGACAACAGAACCAAACGAACGAGAACATGAATGTGCATGCCTGAAATATTGAAGGGTTGATTCCGCGAGGTCAAGCGCCCAACAGCGCCTCGGCGCAGTCAGAACCGGATAGTTCGGTCGCCGGTCAGCACGCCGGCCGACTTCATTTCCGCGCTATAGAAGGCTACGTTAACCAAAACTCCGATCATGGCAAACGACATGACCAGACTGGTGCCTCCGTAGCTGATAAACGGCAAAGCCAGTCCCTTGGTCGGTAATACGCCGGTGACAACCCCGATGTTGATGGCCGCCTGCACGGTAATCATCATGGTGATGCCGAACGCGAGTAAGCGGCCAAATAAATCCTGGGCATTCATGCTGATGTATAAGCCGAAAAAGAAAAACGCGACGAATAACAGCAGCACGGCTAGCGAGGCGAATAACCCCAACTCCTCGCCGAGAATAGCCAGAATAAAGTCGGTATGGGCCTCCGGAAGATAAAAACGCTTCTGCAGACTTTCCCCGAGTCCGACTCCGCCTAACCCGCCCACCACGAAGGCATAGATCGCCTGGAGCAACTGAAAAGCCTCGGTCTCGGCATACTTCTCCGGGTCCAGAAAGGCGAGGATACGCCGCATGCGCACCTGATTGTGCATGATCGCCACGGCGAATCCTGCTGCCGCAAGTGTACTGGTCACAATAAGATAGCTTATGCGAGTACCGGAGATGAACATCATGGCGAAACCAACCACACCCATCAGCATGGTGGTTCCAAAGTCGGGGGCGGCAAACACCAGTCCGGCGAAAACCGCCAGGATGCCCAGGGGAGCGAGCAGTCCATGCTTGATGGTGGTAATTCGACGTTGCGAAACGGCCAGCCAGCGCGCCATGGAAATGATGAGTGCAAACTTGGCGATCTCGGATGGCTGCAAGTTAAAGGGGCCCAGCCGTAACCATCGGCTACTACCCTTCAAGGTGACTCCAATGCCTGGCGTCAGGGCAAGCACCAGCAAAACAACCGCTATCACGCCAATCAACGGAGTCAATCGCCGCCAATAAGCATAGGGTATCCGCATGCAAATCATGCCGCTGATGAAAGCCACCACGAGGGAAGCAACTTGTCGCTTCAGAAAAAACGTGGCGTCATCGTAGCTATGCTCAGCCTGGATCGCGCTGGTGCTGGCGAGGATGACAATGCCCAGCGTGACCAGGATCAAGGAAATGGCAATGATCGCTGTGGCCGATTTACGCATGGAACCGCCGGACCGCGAACGCGGATGAGGTCATCCGCGCTGATGATTGTTTTGTAACCGTAGCTTACTGCCAGGGGATGAGAATGCGCTGACCAGGCCGCACGTCATCGTCGCTCAAATTATTCAACCCCATGATCACGTCCTTGCGGGCGCTAAATTTGATGGCGATGGAGTCGAGGGTGTCGCCTTCCTTTACCGTGTAAGGAAAAGGCGCCTCGGCTGAGGAGGATTCGGGAGCAACCAAGGCCGGTGCCGGAGGAGGAACCTCGTCAATGACCACTGGCTGAATCACCGGCTCAGGAGCAGGCACGATCGGGGCGGGAGCGGGAGCAGGCGCGGCCGCTGGCTTCGAAGCCGGAGCAACGGGCGGAGTGGATCGTGCGGTGGCCGGGGCGGAGCCTCCACCGGAAGTTCCCGAAGGAAGCTTGATTTTCTGGCCAACCTTGATGATGGAGTCGCGCTTGAGGTTATTCAGCTCGAGGAGGGCATTCACGCTGGTATTGTAACGGTTGGCGATTTTGGTCAGCGTGTCGCCGGCGCGCACGGTGTGCGTGTCGCCCGAGTCCGTCACCGGAGTTGAAGCTGCTGCTGGCTTGGCCGGGGCAGCCGGCTTGGCAGCGGGTGGAGGCGTTGAAGGAAGCGAACGCGCATGCACCGGCAGGAGCAGGCGCTGTCCGACGCGAATCTTGTTGGGGTCGCTGATGCGGTTGAGCTCCGCGATTTCCGCCGCGCTCACGCCGGCGTTCTTGGCGATCTTCGAGAGACTATCCCCCTTCTGAACAAAATAGACCGGTGCTTCATCGGCGGAGGGCATCGGCTCAACTGCGACGGGTGGACGAATGGCTGGCCGTGGCGCAGGCGCTACAGGAGGCGTGGGCTCAACGCCGGGAGGAAGCACCGGTGCCGGTGGCGGAGCTACTTCCACTGCGACCGGACGTTTGGTCTGGCAACCGGACATGGTGACAAACACCGCGGCCGCCACTACGTGGGCACCCAGCACGGCCAGCATTAAAAAAGGCGGCTTGAAAGAACGTCGTTCGTTATCCATGGCTAATTTCATACCTGATTACTCCCTGCTTTTTTCTGAACTAATCATCACGATTGACCGGTGCATGCTAGCACCAACTGTTTAAATTTTTCTCCGCGCTCGGCATAACTACTAAACTGGTCAAAGCTTGCGCAACCGGGAGAAAACAACACGCGTTCTCCCGCCCGGGCCCGCTCCAACGCCAGTTTCACGGCATGTTCGAGATCACCGCATATTTCACAGGTGATACCGTCATGCCAAGCATCGTATAACGTCCGGGCCGCATCTCCAATAAGATAAAGTTCCACATCATTATCCGCCAGAAGTTGTTTAATCAAGCCGGGATCCTTCTCCTTCAATAACCCGCCCGCAATAACGTGCTTGCGCCCGCGTGAAGCGGATACGGCGGCGGCCAAAGCGGTTAAACTGGAGCATTTGGCGTCATTGACCACGTGAATTCCCTTCCAGACCGTCAGCAATTGCATCCGGTGCGGCAAGGGCTGAAACTCCATGGCTGCCTCTCGCGCTGTCACACCAGGCACATCCAATCGTTCAAAAACCGCGCAGGCCGCCGCGGCATTGTTGGCTTGGGGGTAAAGACTCCACCAGGTGCCGGATAAATCGCACCACCGTTGATTGCGCTTCCACACCCAACCATCGGCAAAGGTATAATCCAATTTCGACTCCCGGCCAAAAAGTAGCGGCTTGATGTCCGGCCCCGCCAGCGCTTTTAACTCCCGCCAGGCCGGCGCGTGAAATATCGATGTGCCGGGCCGGGCATGAGCGGTAAACATTTTCATTTTGGCCCTGGCGTAAGCCTCCATCGAGCCATGCCGGTCGAGATGATTCGGAGCGAAATTAATCATCAGCGCAAATTCAGGATGGAAATCAACGATCTGCTCGAGCTGAAAGGAACTGACTTCCAGCACGATGAATTCCGGCGGCTCCTTTTCGAGCGCCACCTCACAAACCGGCAGGCCATAATTACCTGCGGGCACGGCATGCTTGCCAGCCAGGCTCAAGGTCTGGGCGATCCATTTCACGACAGAACTTTTACCGTTGCTTCCCGTTACCGCGATGACGCGCGCATCCGGCAGGGCGCTCAACCCGTACTCAAACTCCGGCACCACGCGCACCCCTGCTGCGTGCAACTTTTTTAGCCATGGGTGGTGAGCGGGAATGCCCGGGCTAACCACCGCCAGCGATAGTGAGGCGACTAGTGCCGGCGTGAGTTCATTCACGCGTTCAAAGCCAGCGACGGATTTGATGTTTTCATCCGCCACCACAACCGCATGACCCTGACGTTGCAGCAACCGGGCCGCCGCCTGACCACTGGATCCGAAACCCAGGACCAGCGCTTTTTTTGTTGGTTCGCCGCTCATCGTATCTTCAACGTGGCAATGCCAAGCAAAGCGAAAATGATGGCGAGAATCCAAAAGCGGGTGGTGATCATGGTTTCCACGACCTCGAGGTCGCGCCCTTGCATCTCCGCCTTCTTCTTTTCCTTGAATTCAAAATGATGATGCAATGGGGAACACAGAAAAACCCGCTTCCCGGTCAGCTTGAATGAAATCACCTGGATGATCACGCTCATCGCCTCCATCACGAAAACGCCGCCAACGATGACCAGCAGCAATTCCTGTTTCACGCAAATCGCCACCATGGCAATCGCCCCACCAAGCGCAAGACTGCCGGTGTCGCCCATGAACACTTTCGCAGGATGGCAATTGAACCAGAGAAAGCCCATCCCGGCCCCGAGCAGACATCCGCAAAACACCGCGAGCTCGCCCGTGCCCGCCACGTAAGGCACCTGCAAATAATTCGCGAAAATCGAGTTGCCGGCTACGTAGGCCAACGCCAGATAAGCCACCGCCGTGGCGTTGGCGCAGCCGATGGCCAGACCATCCAACCCGTCGGTCAAATTTACCGCGTTGGTGGCACCGGTAATCACCAACGAACAAAAAATCATCGTGCCGATGAAGCTGAGGTTTTGCACGACCGGGTCCTTGAAGAACGGCACCATCAACTGACTGACGTATTCACGACTGGCGGGCCATGCGTAAAGAATTCCAACCGCGATGAAACCCCAGGCAAATTGCAATCCAAGTTTCTTGCGAGCGCTCAGGCCTCGTGAATTGCGCCGCGCCACTTTAAGATAGTCATCCCAAAAACCAATTGCCCCCATCACGATCATCGTGGCGAGGGTGAGCAGCACATAGCCGTTGAGAGGATTCGCCCACAGGAGCGTGGAGAACGTCACGGTGGCGACGATCAACAAGCCGCCCATCGTGGGGGTTCCGGCCTTGCTGAAATGGAGATTGTACAGGGTCTCGGAGTCGCTGATACGAACCGGCTGGCCAACCTTCAAACAATGCAGCATGTAGATCATTCGCGGCCCGATCAGCAACGAAAGGATAAATGCCGTACCTGCCCCGCACAACGCCCGGAAGGTGATGTAGCGGAAAATGCGCAGCGGACTGAAAAACTCGGTTAATTCGTGAAGAAAATAGAGCATGGCTTAATCAAATTTTTCACGTTCATCCACCATGGCGGCCCAACCGGCAAGCACTTTTTCCATGGCCTCGCTGCGCGACGCCTTTAACAATATAGCATCACCAGGCTGCACCGCATCCGCCAGACAACGCGCCGCCGATTGATGATCAGGCACAGCCAAAACCTTGTCGACGTTCATGCCCGCGCTGATGGCGCCATCGGCGATCCACGCACCGCGTTCGCCCACGGCCAGAAGTTGAACTTCCGGCAGCGAATTGACCGTTGCACCAACTTCATGATGGTAGTCCTTTTCGCGCGCGCCCAGCTCGAGCATACCGCCTAATACGACCCAGCGACGTCCCGCGCATGGCTCTTCCAGAAAAGCCTGCATCGCGGCTCGCATACTGACCGGGTTGGCATTATAGGCATCGTTGATAATGTCGACGCCATGCATGCAACTGCGGGTCCAACGCATCGAAAGAGGGCGATAGTTTTTCACCGCGTCGATGATGTGGTCCCACGAGGCGCCCGCGGCACGCGCGGCGGCGGCGGCCAGGGCCGCGTTCACGATGAAGTAGTCGCCCGGAAGCGATGCGGTCATGGTCACCCGCTGATCGCTTTCGCGTTCATGAAGCTCGAACGAACCGGTCGCCGCATCCGTGCGCCGGAAAACATAATCTGCTGGCGACCGGACCGACACCTCGACGACCCGACTTCCAACCAAATACTCGCGCAAGACGGGAGCATGCCGGTCATCGGCATTCAAGATGGCGGTTCCCCCACCCCGCAAGCCACGATAGACCGCCGCCTTCTCGCGGGCGATGCCGACTTCATTTTCAAAATTCTCGATATGCACCGGCCCCACGCAGGTAACGATGGCAAGATCGGGTTCCAGTAAATCACACAGCGGATCAAGTTCGCCGGGATGATTCATGCCGATCTCGTAAACACCGAAGACCGCATCCGGCGAGGTAGCGAGCAAGCTTAACGGCACGCCAAGGTCATTATTCCAATTACCCTTGCTGCGCGCAGTGAGGCCAGCCGGCGCCAGCATGTCCGCCAGCAATTCTTTTACGGTGGTTTTACCCACGCTGCCGGTGACCGCAGCCAGGTGGCGAAAATGTAGAACGCGCCGGTATCCCCGGGACAGAGAGGTGAGTGCTTTCCGGGTGTCATCGACAATTAAACATGGTGTTGTGATCCCATCGGCCGCACTTGCTTCATCAATCAACAGGGCTGTTGCGCCAGCACGCGCGGCGGCGGCGAGATGCCGGTGACCATCGGAAGTTTCCCCGCGCAGGGCAACAAACATATCGCCCGGCTGCAGCGTCCGGGTATCGATGGAAAAGCCTTGTATGTCATCCGGCAAATCGCCGTGCCAGGCGCCTCCGCTCCAAAGCGCCAAGTCAGATGGTTGAAACTTATGCTTCACGTGATGATCCGCCATGACCACGCGCTACGTGATCGCTGCTTACTGATGCCGGTCGCTTCTCGCGATTAAGGCAAATATTTCCGCACCATTTGGCTGTCATCGAACGGCGTCACCGCGTGGGCGAATTCCTGGTAATTTTCGTGGCCCTTGCCGGCGATTAAAACGGCATCACCGGGTTGGGCGCGTCCGAGGGCTGCGGCAATCGCGAATTCGCGGTCCGGCTGCACTTCGTAAGCAGTCCCGCGGGGGATGCCTGCTTCAATCTGTTGGATGATTGACAACGGGTCCTCGCGGCGCGGGTTATCGTTGGTCAAAATCGTATGATCCGCCAGATGTCCCGCCGCTGCACCCATCAATGGACGTTTGCTGACATCGCGATTACCTCCACATCCGAAGACCACAATAACCTTACCTTTTGTGGATTCACGCACCGTTCGCAGGGCATGGGTCAGGGCGTCCTCGGTATGCGCGTAATCGACATATACATTAAACCCGGTGTCGCTCTCAAACCGCTGCATGCGACCCGGCACGGGTTCCATCAAACGCAATCCTTTGGCAATGATCTCCGGCGTTACGCCGCGGGCGGCGGCGGCAGCAAAAGCGGCGAGCGCATTGCTAATGTTGTGACGTCCAGGCAAGGGTAGTTCGACCGCGATGTTCCCCCAGGGTGACAGCACGTCAAAGCGCGAACCGCCCTCATGAAGTCGTATGTTCTCCGCTCGCACCATCGCGCCGGGATGCTCCCCATAGGTTACGATCCTGGCGAAGAGTCCATTGGTTTGTGCGATACGCATACCCCAGGGACAATCCATGTTGATGATAGCGTGCGAGGATTTGCCGAGCTGGCCGAGGCTACGAAAGAGCTGACACTTGGTGTCGAAATAATTCTCCATGCTGCCATGGTAGTCGAGATGCTCGCGCGATAGATTGGTGAAGATACCCACATCGAAAGGAATACCCCATACGCGTTGTTGATGCAGGGCATGGGAGGACACCTCCATCACTGCGCTCACGCAATCGGAACGCACCATCTGGTCGAACATGAAATGAATGTCCGTGGCTTCCGGCGTCGTGCGCAGGGCGGGTATGACCCGCGCGCCGACTTCGTAGCGCACGGTACCGATCAATCCGGAGGGGCGGTCGGCATGATCCAGAATCGACCGCAGCATGAACGAAGTGGTGGTCTTACCATTGGTGCCGGTGATGCCGAACAGTTCGAGATGCTGACCCGGGTGTCCATAGTAAGCGCTGGAGATTTCCGCGAGGGCCAGGCGGGCATTCTCAACATGGATATGTGCCACCGTGCGCTTCGGCCAGGCATCCAACTCGGATACCACCGCCACCGCGCCACGCCGGATGGCATCGTCGATAAACTCCTCGCCGTTGGCATGCTCCCCGCGCACCGCCACAAAAAGAAAATTCTTCCTCACCTGCCGGGAATCATAGGCGATGCCCTCGATCTCGACATTCATCGGACCGCGCACCAGGATGGGTTGAATTAATTTCGTGATGTCTTCGAGTCGCATGGTTTCCATACATAGTTTTCCGAGAATCATTGGAGAGCTCCTCTATCAGGGTCGTTCAACATACATAGCCATAAATTGCTCCGCGACCTCCGGGCGGACGGGCGGAATATCCAGATAACGCATAGCCTGTCCCGCGATTTCGCTGTAGACCGGGCCAGCCACCCGGCCACCGGTGCGTTCGGGCTGGGGTTCATCTACCACCACCAGAATGGACAACTCGGGATCTTCGGCGGGGATTAAACCCATGAAGGAGGCAAAGTTGGCAGTGTCCGAATAGCCGCCGGGAATCGGCTTCTGGGCGGTTCCGGTCTTGCCCGCCACCGTGTAGCCATCCACCGCCGCCCGTACGCCGGAGCCGCCGGCTTCGGTGATGCGGGCCATGAGCCGGACCATCAATGCGGCGGTGTCGCCGCGCACCGGGCGCGCCAGGACCTCCTCCTGGCCGTTAAACATCACTTCGCCTTCAGGATTAACCACCTGCTGAACGATACGTGGCTTCATCAGGAAACCCTTGTTGCCGAGCGCAGACAGGACATTCACCATTTGCAGGCTGGTAACCGCCACCTCGTGGCCCATTGCGATACGGGAGACACTCAAACCACTCCACTTCGAAGGGTCGTAAAATATTCCCGCCTCCTCCCCGGGCAGCTCGATGCCCGTTGCCTCGCCGATCCCGAAAGCCTTCAGGTAACGATACAACCGTTCCTCACCCAGCATGAGGGCGACCTTCGCGGCGGCAATGTTGCTGGATTTTTTCAGGGCGTCCGCGTAGGTCAGGATGCCGTGCGGACGGTAATCGCGCAGCGGGCGGCCGTTGTGAATCCACACCCCGTTCTCGCAGTCGACCAACTCATCCGGACGAATCAGACCCTCATTGAATGCCGCCGCGAACACCGCCACCTTGAAGGTTGAACCGGGTTCATAAACAAAACCAATGGCCCGGTTCAGCTTCTCATCATCGGTCGCGGTACGGAAAAGGTTCGGGTCGTAGGTTGGTCGACTGGCCATGGCGAGAATCTCACCGGAGCGCACATGCTGAACCACCGCCCAGGCACCCAGCGCGTTGTGTTCGACCATGGCTTTATCGAGGGCGCGCTCGACGAAATATTGCACGTGCTGATCGAGATAAAGGTGGACATGCGCCCCCTCCTGGGGGCGGATGTCCAACCCGCGGCGGGTGTAGACCTCGCGTCGGCGCCCATCGATTTCAATTTGCCGGATACCCGGCACCCCACGCAGACGGCGATCGTAGCGCAACTCGATACCTGCCCCGCCAAAACCTTCCAGATTCGAAAAACCAATGACATGACTACCGAGCGTGCCTCGTGGATAGCTGCGCGCGGAGGCGTCGTCGAAAAATATCCCGGTCATTCCCATGCTGTGCAGCGTGTCGGCAAATTCAACCGGAACATACTGACGCAATCGCTCGTAGCGTCGCTCCGGACGGTCGATGATACGGGTTTGGATAATCGCGGGATCCATCTCCAACATGCGCGCAAGCTGGTGCATAATGAATCCACTGTGCCCGCTTTCGATGATCGCTTTAGGGTCGGCCACCACGTGCTTCATTTCGCGATCGAGGGCCATGATGTTACCGGCTCGATCGAGAATGCGGCCACGTCCGACCAGGATTTCCTGGGTGCGCTCGCGTACATTCTTTACGTGATCGCGCAGGTGCCCGTTCTCGCCAAGATGCAGATAAAAAAGACGGGCGGCCAGGCCGCTAAATACGACCACCAGCGCGACCGCCATAAGAATCATGCGGCTGAATTGACCGCGCTCATTCACGGGCGACGTATTCCTGATGGACTTCCGCGTAAAGGTGGGGCGGAGGATTCCGCGGCAAACGCACTACGGAATCCTCCGACGGCCAAATCATATCGAGATCATGTTTTTTAAGCAGTCGCTCCATGTTCTCCGGCGACATGGCGCGCGACCACTTATATTCCTCATTCACGATGTCGCGCTTCAGGATGGCATGCTGCTTTTCGAGCGAAGTGATCTTGTCGCCGAGGGCCACGCAGCGGCCACTCACGTACAGGTAGCCAAGAGCAATACCCGCCATTAACAACAAGGCGCCAAGCAAGGAACCGGGTATCACGCCGTGCACGCCGGGCTGGCGCGACTTGACCCGCATTCGTTTACCTTTTCGCTTGTTGTTTTTTGCCATGTTTCTACTCCACTACTTGAACCGCACGGAGCCGGGCCGAGCGGGCACGGGGGTTGTCCCGAACCTCGGCCGGTCCGGCGGAAATTGATTTACGGTTAACGCGCTTGACGCGTGGATGTTCACCCACCGGGCGGGATCCGCCTTGAGGAAGCGACTCCTCGCGTGCCTCATGGCGCTTGAACAATTGCTTCACCGCCCGGTCTTCCAGACTATGGAAGGAAATGACGGCCAGACGACCGCCCGGCCGCAGCACGCTCAACGCACCTTCAGCTCCGCGCTCGACACCCTCCAACTCTTCGTTGACCGCCATGCGCAGGGCTTGAAAGGTTTGCGTGGCAGGGTGAATCCGTCCATGACGTCCGCCTTTCGCCTGCGATACGATGGCGGCCAGACGGGCGGTGGTGGTGATGGGCGCGTTTTCGCGTTCGCGAACAATCGCGGCCGCGATGCGACGGGAGGCTGACTCCTCCCCGTAGCGAAAAATAATATCGGCCAAAGCCTTTTCCGGACAGGTATTCACCAGATCGGCGGCGGTCGGGCCACGCGAGGTGTCCATGCGCATATCCAGTGGTCCGTCGCGCATGAAACTGAAACCGCGCTCGCCTTCATCGAGTTGCATGGATGATACGCCGAGATCCAGCAAGATGCCGTCCACGCCGGTGAATGATGCGTTCTCCGCGATATCCACGATATCCGCATAGTTGCCATGCACGAGCACTACGCGGGACTTAAAGCGAGCCAGCCGCTCGGAAGCCAACTTAAGGGCCTTTTCGTCGCGGTCGATGCCCAACACGCATCCATCCGGAGACGAGCGCTCCAGCATGGCTTCGGTATGTCCACCCAGCCCAACCGTTCCGTCGATGTAGCGCCCGCCCTGCCGCACCTGCAACAGGTCAAGCGCCTCCTCCTTCATGACGGTTACATGCGATCCCGGGGACATGGATGTGATACTCAGAAAAATAGCGAGGTGTAATGGCCGGCCGAAGCGGATCCCTTGAAGAAGCGGAACATTTTACTCAGTCCGCTCTCCGGTTGTTGGTAGCGATTGAAATCCTCGTGGTAATCGAATGCCTTTATCGCGTTATTCACGTTCAAAAAGCGGGCAATGCGCTGACCGGGTTTGGCCGGAGTGGTGGCTTGCCGCTTGACTGAGCGGGTCACGAAACGACGGGAAAGGGTTGCCGGCCGGGCCGGAGGAGCAGGAATCGAGGCCATGACGGGCTGAGAAGCTTGCGGCTCAACATCGAACTGCTCTTCCGGTGAAGCCCAAGCCGTGTCCTCAACGGGCGCGGTTGCTTCACAAACGGGTGTCGCCTCATGGCGTTGTGTGCGATTGGTGGATGGCCACAATTCGGCTTGCTCCATGGTTTCTGTGGTCCGGCGTTGCTCGCTGGCAACCTCGCGTTGACCTACAAGCCAACGGACCGCGCGGCCTTGCCGAGTTTCTGTTGATCGATGACGGGCTGTTTTTGTTTCCATAATTCAGGACTCCATAATTCAAATCGGGTAAACACGCCCACCATGACCACTTCCGTGTTAAGCTGGGCGTATTCAAGCAGGTTGTCTTTAATGCGGATGCGACCTTGAGCATCCCAGGGGACCAGGTTGGCGTTCGCCGCGAGCTCGCGCATGTGATTCTGCGCCTCCTCGTCCACTTCCGAAAAATCGTTCAACTTCTGCAAGCGTTGGGCAATTACACGTGCCGGATAGACGGCGAGGCAACGTTCCACGGCGCTGGGCAGGACAAAAAGTCGATCAGGAGAGCCCACCAGAGCGCGCCATTCAGAAGGGATGGTCAGGCGCTTCTTTGCGTCCAATCCATGGGTAAACGTATCAACAAAAACGTTCTGAATGCCGGCAAAGACATCCATCCCCATCTTGTTGGTATCTTTCTCCATTCCAGTGACCTTTCCCCCACTATAAACCACTTTGACCCACCAGCCGTCAACACTCTTTTACAATATTTTTTTTGCTTTTTATAAAGTATTTACTATCAACAAATTACACACCAAGTCGAATGCCAGTAAAAAGTTAAAATACCGCCCGGAAAAAGGGCGAAATTTCACCAGATTTTACCCATAAACTGTTAATAACTTGTGAGTAGTATTCATAAGTCCTTGATCCTGTGCACCTGCGTTTAAGGGACACAGAAGTCTTCGCCGGGAAAAATCAACCCCGCAAATCAGGGATATGCAGAAC
>JBMTVS010000042.1:0-13583 GCA_049451655.1 Kiritimatiellia bacterium
GGCGCTTGCGGGCGCGTCGGTTTTTGTTTCGCTCCTGCCCGCGGTGGAAGGACTGGCCGTGGCCCGGGATCAAGCCGCCCTGGCGCAGAAATCCCGCATGGCCATGGCGCGGATCAGCCGTGAGATGACCACCATGACTTTCTGCACGACCAATGATGCGCATGACACGCGTTATCACTTTCTCGTGCCGTCCGGTTTAGCCTCCTTTTCCGAGCAAGAACATCACCTGCATTGGACCGGTGTTCCGGGAGAACCGATAACCTTGCAGGGGACAACCTTGTTGGATGATGTGCAGGATTTCAGGCTGGAATATCTCGCCGGGCCGCCCCGGACCATTCGTGTCTCGTTCAGCGTTGCTCCTGCGAATGGAGGTTCGAGCATGAAGCTATCCAATATGATTGTCCCCCGTAATCTTCATGCGGGAGGTGGAACATGAATTCAGCTCATGCCAAAGCACGAAATGGATCGGCAATGCTCGTTGCGGTGATTTCTTTGATGGCGGCGGCCACGGTGGGCGCTGGTATTCTAGCGATAGCAACCAGTTCGCGTCACGAACGCGTGACCTTGGGCATCACCAACCGCGCGTACTATCTGGCCGAGTCTGGTGCGGCGTATGTTAGATCAAGGTCGGCCCGGGAAGTGGATTATCCGCCATTTGAAGGTCACCCGCCCTTGACCAACACGTTCCCCAACGGCGACCAGTTCATCGTTTCCGCCTACCGGACCAATGTTCTGGTGACGACCACCAATCCAGCCGGTGACATTGTTGTTGTTCCCGATTTGCATACGATCGCCACCTCCGTTGGACTGGTCAATCCCGGTAGCGCATTGTCATCGCGTCAGCAAATCCAGTTCGACATGCTGGTTTCAGGCAAGAGTTTGGAGGAATTCAACACGGGCGTAACGTTGTTCGAAGGCGACTTTAATTCGCCAGACTACCGCGATGACTTGTTCACTGAAACCGGCATGAGCAAGGTTGAGGTGAAAAACACCGGACCTTCCCGTGGCATCGCGATCACACCCAAGCTGGACAACTCCAGCGGCGAGGGATTGATGACGCTCGACTGGCGCAACCAATCCACCTTGAGCAATCTTTTTGTATACGCCTACCGGGCCAAGGATAACTTGTTGAGCTATGATATACAGGTCAAGCTGGCCTACTTTCCGAACGTACCCAGCACCCACTTCATGATGGGGTTATCTTTCCGGTTGCGCGAGGATACGGGAGAAACCTACGGCATTTCGTTTTTCCGGTCGGAGACGAATAACACTACGAAAGTCGCGCAGAACGCGCCCTGGGTGAATTTGCTGGATGATCGATTCGAATCCCTGCGTGGCACGAACTTCCACCTCGTGTTGTGGTACAGGGCGGGCGCCGGGTCCACGATAAAGTTGATTAACTCGCGAATGCTTTCGGAAGACTTCCTGAACATGGAGAGCGACGAAGTGGAGTTGGCCTACAACAATACGCTCTTGCTTCAACTCAATGAGCGCTACACCGATGGGGCGCGAACCAATCGCGAAAATCTGGTCGTCGCATACCTGTCCACCACCAATCAGTATGCGGCCTGGCCGAACTATGCCACGACGAATGCCTTATGGCAGACCAATGCATCCGCTTTTCCTGACTCGAACTATGCGCCTGTGACCTGGGATCAACAGCCGATTGCCCCGGCCACGGGGAATTCAGTAACCAACATCGACCGGCGGATTACCTCGGCAGGATTCAACATCAATCAGCCGGCGGAAATCGGGCTTCACCTCTTTTATGACCGCAGTTCGGCCAACGAAACCTTTTTGCGGGATCTGGCAATCGATCTCGGTTCCATAGGTTCAGAATTCGGTGGATCACAAATTCAATGGTAACGACGAAATGGAGGACATGATGAAAACACGAAGAACGGGATGGTTTTTGCTCGCGGGGGTAATTTTTTGTGGACTGTTGATCAGCAGCGGTTGTGAGGATGCCGAGACGGGAAGCGGGTTGATTTTGACACCTCAGGATTCAGCGTTGCTGGGGCAGGGAGCGACGGTATCGATAACCGCATCGATGCCGGACGAGGATGACGAGGTCATTTTGCCGCTGACCTGGACCGTGAGTAATCCGTCGCTGGGCGGGATTTTACGAAGTGCGGGTTACACGGCGGTGTACGAGAGCAACGGACGCATTGGACAGAACGTGGTGATTTGCAGGGATGGACTTGGTCGTGAGGGCTTGGCCTCGGTGAATCAGCGGCGGGAGGTCGTTGAGTGATCTAGCCGGTCTTAAACCCGGAAAATGGCACCAAGCTTGCGGCCGAGGATGAGGCTGCTGCCGATGATGGTAACGGTGAGGAACATCATGGCCCAGACGCCAAGGGCGGAGGCGATGTACTTGCCGGTGCCGATGAGCTGGAAGAGTTCGTAGATGGTTTTGGTGATGGGATAGAAGTCCTGCCGCTGGGCGAGCATCAAGCTGTCCGATACCTCGAGCATGCTGAAGGAGAAAGCGAGCAGTCCGCCTGCGATAAGGTTGGCCATGATCAAGGGGATGGTGATTTTGCGCAGCGTGGTCCAGAGACTGGCGCCCAGGTTGGCGGCGGCCTCTTCGAGAGTAACCGAGGTTTGTTGTAATCCGGCCACCGCGGAACGCACCATGTAGGGAAGGCGGCGAATGGCGTAGGCAATGACCAGGAACATGGTGGGATTCGTGCGCACGTCGAGCAGGTTCTGCCAGAAGGGCTGTTCCTTGACCCAGTCCTGATTGCTGAAGTGCGAGCTGATGGCGAGGTAACCGAAGGCCATGACCAGGCCGGGCACAGCCAGCGGCAACATGGCGAGTGAATCAAGCACGCCGCGGAAGGGAATCGTGGACCGCACCACGACATAGGCGATGGCGATGCCGATGACCGCATTAAACATGACCGCCAGCACGGAGTAGAAGAGACTGTTGCGGATGCTGCTGACCGTCATTTCGTGGCCGAGCGCCTCCACATAATTCGCCGATGTGAACTCAATCGGCAACAGGCTCTGGTACCAGCTACCCGGCGCGGCGAAGCTGGTGGCGATGACGCCGAGGTGTGGAGTGAGGGCGATAAAAATAACCACGACAAAGGGGAGCAGTACCAAAAGTCCTTTCAGGCCCTTCGCCTCCACTGCGGTGGAAACGGTGGCGGCCTTGCTCTGCATGGCGTAGGCCTTGCCGCCAAAAATGATCTTTCCGATGATGTAGATCAGCACGCTGGTGGCCAGCATCACGCAAACCAGCGCGTATGGGAACGGGTTCGTGCCGATTTCCTTTAGCGCGTCGAACACTTGCACCGAGGCGCACTTGGTGTAGTTCATGATGAGCGGGGTGCCCAGCTCAGTGAAGCTCCAGATGAAGACGATGGTGCCGCCCGCGAACAGACCGGGGGTGATCAGGGGAAGGGTAATCTTGAAAAACTTTTTCATCCCCTTGCACCCGAGATTTGCGGCGGCCTCCTCCATGGCGGGATCGACGTTGGCCATGGCGGCGGAAGCGTTGAGGTACATGATGGGGTAGAGGGCCAG
This sequence comes from Kiritimatiellia bacterium, assembly GCA_049451655.1. Lineage (GTDB taxonomy): Bacteria > Verrucomicrobiota > Kiritimatiellia > CAIVKH01 > CAIVKH01 > CALMUP01. The sequence goes on from JBMTVS010000042.1 coordinate 3,532, forward strand.
CGCCTGCAGGCTGATGACGCCCCAGTATTGCAGCCGACCCAGCCAGTCGACCGGATCGCCGCCTAGCATGAGGTTAAGTCCGCCGTAAAAACCGAGGATCTGCTGAAAGCCGATGGCTCCGACGAATGGCGGCAAAATCATGGGTACCAACACGAGGCCGCTGACCAGTTTCTTGCCCGGGAAATCGTATTTGTTGGTGAGCCAGGCAAGCGGGACGGCGATGAGGGTTACCAACGCAGTGGTCCCTATGGCGAGCATGAGACTATTGAAGAGACCTTCGGTGTAGACGGGATTGCGAAAGACACCGATGAGGTAGCGCAGTGTGAACTCACCGCCATCCGAGAATCCACCCTTCACGACCATCCACAGCGGCGCCAGAAACAGGAAACCGAAAATGACCGAGACGACGGAAAATATGATCCAGGAGATTTTTTTGCTCATGGGGGGAAGTGCTTGGTTCTTAGTGCTTGGTGCTTAGTTCTTGGTTTCTGGCTGTTGGTGCGTGATTGCGTTGGCGTAGGTGTCTTTCCCGAACCCGGACCCCTGAACCCCTAACTCCTTGCTCCGGACCGCCGCTTCAGCTTCCTTGTAGCTCTCCCGGAAGAAAAGGGTCCACTCGCGCATGTAGTCGATTCGTTCGCCGGGGACGTTGAGCGAATCCTTCCAGGTAAAGGGAACCGGGGCTTGCGGCAACCGGGTGAGCAAGGCCATGGCTTCGGGTTGGGCGTCGGGTCCGCCCGCCGCGATGATGGCTTCCCAGGCGGATTTGAGTTCGACCGAAGAGTCCATGCACATGGCGCGGATGAGGTCGCGCAGGATGCCGAAGTGTCCGCCGGTCCAGCGGCGATGGTAAACGAATTGTTCGGCGAGAGCGTAAGGATTGATGGCGGGATCAGCGAGGTCATCAGCCGCGTATTGGCGATGCTCTTCGTGGCGGGCCTGAATGACAGGATCTTCCGAGGGATAGAACTCGCGTGAGATGGGCACGCGGCGCAGGGAGAATTTCTCCGGTCCGCCCGGGGTGCCGGCGCGGTAGGTCCAAAGCCGTTGTGCTTCCTCGCTCAGCACGAACTCGATGAAGCGCACGGCGAGTTCGCGATGCGGAGCGCCGCGCAGCAGGCTGATGGGATCGCAACTGACCCCCGATCCGCCGAACGGCGTGATATATTTCATGCGCTCGACGCCGTCGGGCGTGATACTGACCTGCGCTTGATAGCGTCCGTAGAAATCGATGGCGATGCCCACCGCCGCGTTGCCCATGCCGACGTCGATGGGCACCTTGCTGGAGGAGTCGGTAAAGTAGCGGGCGTTGGCGCCGATGAGTTGAATCATGCGAAGGCCTTCGAGGAATCCGCGCTCAATGGTTTGCTGGAATTCAACGGGCACGCCTTCCGGCAATTCGCCGGGCGGGAGGCGGGCGGCACTGATGGCAGCCTCATATTCCTCGATCTGCTCGTTGGAGTAGCCGGCTTCGAGCACCGCCTCGCGGCATTTCGAGTGCAACATCAGTTCGAAGGCTTTGGCTACACTGCCGCTCTTGGTGGGGTCAGCCATGCCGAGTTGGCGGACATAGACGGGGTCGGTAAGGTCGATCCAGCGCGAGGGCGGATTGGTCACGCCGCTGTGGGCGAGGCGGTCCGTGTTGTAGCAGATGCCGAAGGTGCTGACTGCGTTGCCGAAGAGGGTGGGGGTGCGCCAGGTTTCGCCGCTGATGCGGGCGGGGATGCGGGGTGAGCCATCCGTGAAGGTAAACAAGCCTTCCGGTTCCTCGCCCTCCGGCCAGGCGGGAACGGTGAGGCCCTGACGGAATGCGACCGAGTGATCGTACTCGCCGCCGCCGAAGAAGAGGTCGATCTTGGAGGTGAATTGGGTGGTGTCGTCGAGATCGCGAAAAGTGAGATAAGCATCGCGCATAACCTCCCAGCGGGCGATGGCTGCCTCATCGGCGCCATCCGGCGCGGACTTGGTATTGAAACGCCGGTCGACCAAGGCCTCGCTGGTGCCTTGTGGCCAATCCTTGCCTTGGTTCAGCCACCAGGAGCGGAATGAGTTTACATACTCGGCGGCAAGGTAGCGGGCGATTTCCGTGGTGCCACCGATGGCCCGCCAGTCGATTTTGACCGGGGCTCCGAAACGTTCATGGTGCCAACTGGAGAAGGCGCGGGCGAATTCATGGCGAATGGCCTCGTTGTGCGCGGTAATGATCACCAGGGTTGGGTCGCCCGGCTTCCACGCACCGATATCGACGGGCTTGCGGAAGATGAAGGGCAGGGAGATGACCAGCGCGGCGGCCAGTATGATGGAGAGGTTGCGCATCATCGCGGTCGGCGCTCCTTACCGGGTCAAGACGATGACGTTGTTTTTACGGAACCAGATTTTTGCCATGACCTGCTGCTGGTCGAGGGCGACGATCTTCGGGTTCATGTCGTAGACAGAAAGTTTGATGCCGCCGTCACCGGTGTCACCTTCTTTCACGATGTTGATCTCATGCTGCGCGACCTCGCCCAGATAGATGGTGTCATGCACGGCGGCATCGAAGACGTTACCAGCACCGGCAGGGGCCTCGTTACCGACGTGGATCACTTCCGGTCGCACGGAAATCGTCACCTTGTCCCCGGGTTTTACCGGTGAAGCGGGCAGGGCGGTGCTGATGATGCGGCCGACGGGCGTGTCGAGAACGATCTCCTCGCCGGTTGACACCACGGTTGCCTCGATGAAATTGGTTTCGCCGATAAAGTTCGCCACGAATTTGCTGGCCGGCTGGGTGTAGACTTCGCGCGGGGCGCCGCACTGCTGAATCTTGCCTTGATCGAGGACGGCGATGCGGTCGGCGATGGAGAGGGCTTCTTTCTGGTCGTGGGTAACGTAGACCGCGGTGAGGCCGGCCTGTTTGCAGATGCGGCGAATTTCGGTGCGCATTTCGAGGCGGAGTTTTGCGTCGAGGTTGGAGAGGGGCTCGTCGAGGAGCAGGCATTTCGGTCGCACCACGAGAGCACGGGCGAGGGCGACGCGTTGTTGCTGGCCGCCGGAGAGCTGGTTGGGTTTGTAGTCGGCGCGGTCGGTCATTTTCACCGCGGCGAGGGCTTCATCGATGCGCTGCTCCATCTCCGCCTTGGGCACTTTCCGGAGCTGTAGGCCGAAGGCGACGTTCTCGCGCACGCTCATGTGGGGCCAGAGGGCGTAGCTTTGGAAAACCATGCCGGTATCGCGGTCCTCCGGGGGGAGGTTGGTTACGTCACGGTCGCCGATAGTGATGCTTCCGCTTTCCGGAATGTAGAAGCCGGCGATGCAGCGGAGGAGGGTGGTTTTGCCGCAACCACTCGGCCCGAGCAGAAAGAACAGTTCACCAGGCTCGATAGTCAGGTCGACATCATCCACCACCCGATTGTCGCCGAACGATTTAGTTACATGCTTAAAACGTATCGATACAGCCATAAAGTCCCCGTTCAAAAGTTGCCCGGATAGCTTCCTTGTCAGGATGCTAGGGGTCAACCTTGAAAGGTAGCGCTAACCATTTTCTAACCGGCAGGATGAAGTGGGGTGCTGGGGTGGCGGGAACACTTCATCGATATTCATTATCGCCACGCTTACTCGACATTCCGCTCCACGATTCCATCGCGGTTTCTTGGCTTTATTCGACAGCGAGCTTCGCGCGGTTGTTTGTTCCATCCTTTTTCTGCGGGTGCGCGCGAGCGCGACCCCTACGGGTGGTGTGGACTTTGGCGTTGTTTGTAGGGGCTCCGCTTGCGGATGCCCGCGATGATGAACAGTCGGTGAATAGCCGGAACGGTGGCGAGCTTAACGCGGTTGAGGGGATACTTTTATCGCCATCCCTCGTAACTATTTATCCCGGTCGCGCGTAAAATGGATAGCCGCCTTGCTCCCAATTCGCGGGCACATATTTCCAGCGCTTATAGGTCCAGAGCCAGTGGCGGGGTTGTTCGCGCAGGAACTGCTCGAGGATTTCGGTGACGTGCGCGGTGAGGGCGAGGGCGGCGGCTTCGGGCTCCATGTCCAGATAGGGGGCGATAGGAATCTCGCGCCCGAAGTCGCCAAGGTAGCTGCCGTCCGGTTGCGGGGTCATCATGCCGACAAAGAGGTCGGTCTTCGTCTTGATGGCGAGGGCGGCGGGGGCGGTGGAGACCAGCACGGGAAGGCCGAAGAACGGGACGTATCGCCCGCCCTCGGAGACCCGTGTGTTTTGATCAAGCACCAGCGCGACCTTGTCGCCGGCGAGGACTGCTCGCAGTAATCCGCGCACCGCGCCTTGACGACGGATGATCTGCTGGCCGGTGCGGCGGCGCGCAGCAATGAACTGTTCGTCGACTTCCCGGTTCTTAAGCGGTTTGGCCACGCTGTGCAGCTGATAGCCCCGGCTATTGATGGCCATGCCCATGACTTCCCAGTTGCCGTAGTGAGCCGTGACGCAGATGTGGGGTTTGGCCTTGAAGAGGGTCTCGAATTCGGGGTTGAAGCGCACCCAACGGGCGATGCGTGCCTCGCTGTCGTGCGAAAACCAGAAGGCGTCAAGCATGACCAGCGCGAAGGACTGGAATGAGCGACGCAGGATATCGGCTTTCTCCGCTTTCGAACGCTGGTCGCCGAAGGCGAGGTCGAGGTTGGCCTCGCCTATGCGCCGGAGTTTGGGGCTGAACCGGTAGCCGAGCATACCGGCGAAACGTGCGAGCACGACCACGGCACGGCGGGGCAGATGGGGGATCAGTTTAAAGGACCAACGCGTCGCAGCGGTTTCGAGGCGGGCGCGTATGGGATGACGACTGGACATGTCAAAGCGAGCAGAAAGTGGTGAGCCGGGTGGGGCTCGAACCCACGACCACAAGCTTAAAAGGCTCGTGCTCTACCGACTGAGCTACCGGCCCACTAATTGCGCGTGCAAGTTTTAACTCTATGCAATGAGGATAGGTTTGTCAAACTGCGCGCACGCACGTAACATTGACGCCGTATGTTGCAAGTCGATTTACAGATGCTCACGCCCACGGTGAAAAAGTTGATGATCGCTTGCGGGGCGGTGTTTTTGCTGCAGTTGTTGATGCCGTTTCGCTATGAGCTTGGCTTCCTCTCCTTTTTCGGCCTTGGCGTTGAGGGTATCGCGCGCGGCTGGTTTTGGCAGTTCGCTACCTATGCATTTCTGCATGGCAATTTTCTCCACGTGTTCCTTAACATGATCGGTTTGTTTTTCCTGGGTCCGGAATTGGAGCGTTATCTCGGTTCGCGCAATTTCTTTACCATGTTTATGTTCAGCGCGGTGATCGGGGGCATCGGTTGGCTGGCCCTGACCTGGCCGTATGAAGGTATCTGCATCGGAGCTTCCGGCGGGGTGTTCGGGTTGATCGGCGCATTTGCGGGCCTTTTTCCGCATCGTCAATTGACCTTGTTGGTCTTCTTCGTGCTGCCCGTCACCATGCCGGCGTGGCTGTTGGCGGTGTTGTTCGGGGTGATGCAACTGGCCTACCTGCTGACCCCGGGCGAAAGTGGCATTGCTTACGCGGCGCACCTCGCCGGTGGTGTGGCAGGGTATCTGTTTACCCGTGTTATGTTTCGGCGGGGCGGTATGCAGACGGCCTCCTATTCCCGCACCTTTACCTCGACCCCGCCATCACAACCTTCTGCGCCGACCCGGGCGGAGATTGATGCCATTCTCGATAAAATTTCCCGTGATGGTCTACATGCCTTGACCCCACGCGAGCGGGATCTGCTGCAAAAGGCAGGCCGAGCCCATTACCGCTAAACTAGGAGAAATCATGAAAATACTGCTGACCGGCGGCGCCGGTTATATTGGAAGCGTGACCACCGAACTGTTGCTCGATCGCGGGCATGAGGTGGTGGTATTTGACAATCTGGAGCGCGGGCATCGCGAAGCGATCGACGAGCGGGCAACGTTCGTGCAGGGCGATTTGCGTCACCCGAACGACATTGGCGAGGCGATGAAGACGGCAAAACCCGATGCGGTTATGCACTTCGCGGCTTACGCGCTGGTGGGCGAGTCGATGGAAGATCCGATGATGTATTTTCGCAACAATCTCGTGGGCGGACTGAATCTGGTCGATGCCATGCAGGCGGTAGGCGTACCGCGCATCGTGTTCTCGTCGACCTGCGCAACCTACGGCCAGCCGGAAGTCATGCCCATGACCGAGGACCTTCCGCAACGTCCGACCAATCCCTACGGCGAGTCGAAACTTCAGTTTGAGAAGGCGCTGTTGTGGTTCCGCGAGCGGACGAACCTGCAGTCGGTCTTCCTGCGCTATTTCAATGCGGCGGGCGCAACGGAAAAATTTGGTGAGGACCACGAGCCGGAATCGCACCTGATACCGAACGTATTGTTCGTCGCGCTCGGCAAAAGGGACAAAGTGCTGATGTTCGGCGACGATTATGACACCCCGGACGGCTCCTGCATACGCGATTACATCCACATCGTCGATCTGGCCCAGGCGCATATTTTGGCCCTTGAGGGCACCATGCAGGGCGCATTCAACCTCGGCAATGGCGGCGGTTATTCGGTGAAGGAAGTGGTCGATGTCGCGCGCAAGATTACCGGTCACGCGATTCCCGCCGAGGTGGCGCCGCGGCGTCCCGGCGATCCGGCGCGGCTGATTGCCTCGGCCAAGAAGGCGCACGCCGAGCTGGGTTGGAAACCGCAATATCCTGATCTGGAAACCATCATGCAACATGCCTGGGACTGGCATGTGAAGCACCCGAATGGTTATTCGAAATAATCGCGGGCGGGCATGAAGCCTGAGGTTGAACTCATCACCACCGGGGCCGAGCTACTGAACGGCACCACGCTGAACCGCCATGCCCAATGGTTGGGGGCGGAGCTGGATGCCCGCGGCTGGAAACTGGTGCGCGATACCACGGTGCCAGACGACCGGGCGGCGATTCGCGAGGCCATGCTGGGCGCATTATCGCGCTGCGAAGTGGTCCTGATGAGTGGCGGTTTGGGGCCGACCAGCGATGACGTCACCCGTGATGTGGTGGCGGAATGGATGGGCACCGGGCTGGTCATGCACGAGCCTTCCCGTCAGGTCGTGCTGGACATTTACGCGCGCCGCAACAAACCGCTGAACAATCTGGTCGAGCGGCATGCATTGGTGGTCGAGGGCGCCACCGTGCTCGCCAACAATAACGGCCTCGCGCCCGGCGAGTATGTGGAGAAGGATGGCCGCCATCTGTTTTTGCTGCCGGGACCGCCCAATGAATTTCAAGGTATCGTGCGTGAACATGTGCTGCCGTGGCTGAAGGAGCGGCGGGCGGGGGTGAAGACGCGCTGCCAGATTTTCCAGACCGCCGGCCCGGGCGAGTCCGACATGGTAGCGAAATTGAACGAGCAGGGATTCGACCAACTCAAGGTGGAGGCGGCTTTTTGTGCGGCGCCTTCGCGCGTCAGATTTCGCATCGAGGAGGTCGAGGGACAAGCGGGAGACTTCGATCGCGCGGTGGAGATCGCACGTACATGCCTCAGCGAGTTTGTCTTCGCGGAGTCCGCGGCCAGCATGGAAGAGATCGTCAGCGAATTGTTGCGCGAGCGGGAACAGAGTTTCGCGGTGGCGGAATCCTGCACGGGCGGACTCGTGGGGCAGCGCATTACCGCGCTGCCGGGTTCGTCAGCGGTTTTCGCAGGCGGGGTCATTGCTTATCATAATGACGTGAAGTCGGGCGTGCTTGGCGTTCCAGTAGACCTGTTGGCGCAGCACGGCGCGGTGAGCGAACCGGTGGCGTCGGCGATGGCGGAAGGGGTGCGGCAGGTCACCGGCGCGGATTATGGCGTCGCGCTTACTGGTGTGGCTGGTCCGGGCGGAGGCACGGCGGAAAAGCCGGTGGGGCTTGTCTATGTTGCGGTTGCCGATGCGCGGGGAACAGAGGTCAAGATGCTGCGACTGGGTGGCGGACGAGAAACCATACGGCTTGGGGCTTGTTTCATGGCTCTCGATTTACTTCGTAGGCGGTTGACTTGACCTTCGAATTCATTACTCTCACGCGAGTAGTGATTGTTCAAGTAATGTTAAGCATCTTGAAGCAGACGATTTTCTTGAAACTAGACGAGGAGACGATGGTATGAATCTTGTGTATTTGGCTCTGACCGCTTCCGTGTTGGCGCTTATCTTTGCTTTCATGAAAAGCGCTTGGATCGGCAAGCAGAGCTCTGGTAGCCAGAAGCTTCATGACATTGGTCAAGCGGTGCGCGAGGGCGCTATGGCTTTTCTGGCCCGGGAATACAAAATTCTCGCCATATTTGTGGTGGCGGTTGCGGCGCTGCTGTTCGTTTTCAGCGATGGTCACCTTCGTTATGCCAGCGTTTCATTTTTTGTGGGCGCCCTCTGTTCGGGCGTAGCCGGGTTTTTCGGAATGAGGGTGGCCACCATGGCCAACTCCCGCACCGCGAATAGCGCCCAGAGCGGTTTGCAGGCTGCCTTGTCCGTCGCCTTCTCGGGCGGTTCGGTTATGGGCATGAGCGTGGTTGGTCTGGGCCTGCTTGGTTTGTCCGTTTTATTCATCGTATTCACACGGCTTTATGGCGAGGATCTCGCGACGCTTACTTCGACCGTGCTGCCCATTCTTTCCGGCTTCTCGCTGGGCGCCAGCTCGATCGCGTTGTTCGCGCGTGTTGGGGGCGGCATATACACCAAGGCGGCGGATGTCGGGGCGGATTTGGTGGGCAAGGTCGAGGCGGGCATTCCCGAGGATGATCCTCGTAATCCGGCCACCGTTGCGGACAACGTGGGCGATAATGTCGGCGACGTGGCCGGCATGGGCGCGGACCTGTTCGAGTCGTATGTCGGCGCGATAATCGGCTCCATGGTGTTGGGTGCTGCCGCCGGCTCGATCGAGCTGGTCATGTTGCCGTTCCTGTTGGCGGGGGCGGGGATCATCGTGTCGATTCTGGGCACCTTTTTTGTGCGCACCCGCGAGGGCGGCGACCCGCAACTTGCGCTAAACCTGGGCACGCTGGGTGCGGGCTTCATTATGGCGCTGTTGGCGCGTCCGTTGGTGATGAATTTTGCGCCGGAAACCTTCACGATTGGCACGGCAACTTTTACGGCGAATGGTGTTTTCTGGTCGGTTATTTCCGGGCTGATTTGCGGCATTTTAATCGGCCTGCTGACCGAATTTCATACTGCGCTGGGACGTCCGCCAGTTAAATCCATCGCTGAAGCCTCAACCACTGGTGCGGCTACGAACATCATTTCGGGCCTAGGCGTCGGGATGATGTCAACCACGCTGCCGGTGCTCTGTCTGGCCGGAACGATCGTGGTGGCGCATCAATTGGCAGGAATTTACGGTGTGGCCATTGCCGCGCTGGGTATGCTGGCCACCACGGGGATCCAATTGGCGGTCGATGCCTACGGCCCGATTGCCGACAACGCGGGCGGTCTGGCCCAGATGGCGGGTATGCCGCCTGAAGTGCGCGAGCGCACCGATAAGCTCGATGCGGTGGGCAACACCACGGCGGCCATCGGCAAAGGTTTCGCCATCGGCTCGGCGGCGCTCACCGCGCTGGCCTTGTTCGCGGCCTTTGAGCAGACGGCCGGCATCACTTCGATCGACGTGGCCAAGCCGACCGTATTGGCAGGGGTGCTGATCGGCGCGATGATGCCCTTCCTGTTCTCGGCACTGGCCATCGGCGCGGTTGGACGCGCGGCGCACAAGATGATTGAAGAGGTGCGGCGGCAGTTCCGTGAGATTCCCGGCATCCTTGAAGGAACGGGACGTCCTGACTACGCCCGCTGCGTGGATATTTCCACCGCGGCCGCGCTGAAGGAAATGGTGGCGCCGGGCTTGCTGGCCATCATTACGCCGATCATCGTCGGGTATTTCGGGCGGTTGGAAATGCTGGGCGGGCTACTCTGCGGGGTGCTGGTTTCGGGTGTTTTGATGGCACTCTTCATGGCCAACTCGGGCGGTGCTTGGGACAACGCGAAGAAATACATTGAGGGCGGCGCTCATGGCGGTAAAGGATCGGAAGCGCACAAGGCAGCCGTGGTGGGCGATACGGTAGGCGATCCGTTCAAGGATACCGCCGGTCCCTCCATCAA
>JBMTVS010000043.1:0-13573 GCA_049451655.1 Kiritimatiellia bacterium
CATACGATTCCGTTTCCGCTTAATGTCGCTGCCCTCGTTTCCGGCGGCTGAATTGTTGTTGTTCTGGGGTGGTCGCCAGCTCGGCGTCGATGGATTCGCGCACGACATCGTCGCCTACGCGGAGACCGTCGAGACGTCGGTTTTGATGATCCATGGAGCGAAAGACAACCGGGCTTCGGTGACCGGCGCGGAGCGGGTTTTTGATGCATTGCGGGGCGAGAGGAAATTCCTCCTCATCGATTCCGCGGGCCATGTTAATCCATGCGTGTTTGAGCCGGAACGCTGGCGGGAAGCCGTTTCAGGATTTATCGCAAACCGATAAACTTCCAGTCATTGGAAAAGATTCGTAACGAATTTTCCAGCGATTGGAAGTACGCCCACTCAATATTCGTTACTCCCCCTGGCCCAGCGAATAGCCGGGCTTGCCGTCGAAGGCGTAGAGGTTTTCCGTCTTGATGATGTCAAGGCCGGTTTGAGCGATGGCGGCCTGGAGGTCGATGACGTCGCTCGAAGTGAGGGCCTCGCCGCCGGGCGCGGTGAAACGGCAACGCCAATGGTCGGTGCAGAAGGTTTCGGGCAAACCCTCGGGATACACTTTGACGCCGCGGTTGGTAATCATCTTGAGCTTGAGCGGAGATGCGGGTAATGCTTCGAGGCTCGCGCCCAGCACGTCGGCCTTGCGGTCCGCCTCCGACCAGTCGAGGAAGATGTCCACGCCGACCAGGGTCTTTTCGCTGGCCGGGGTGGCCGGGATTTCGCCCATGTGCAAAGCCGGGGCCTCGACGTCCGCATAATGCACGGCTGGCAGCACGGAAGGTTCCTGCCCAAGCCGCTCGATCACCGCGTCGGCGAAGGCCTGGCAGCCGACTTTTTGTTTGGAGGTTTGCTCGTTGTACAAGTCGGCGGTGTGGATGCCGTCCTCAAGTGTCTTCAGCCAGGCGTTCATGATGCGTCCGGCGATTTGTCCGTAACCGAGGTGAACGAGCATCATCACCGCGCCGCGCAGCAGGGCGGAGGGGTTGGCGATATCGCGACCCGCGATGTCGGGGGCGGATCCGTGGATGGCCTCGAACATGGCGGCTTCGCGCCCGATGTTGGCGCTGCCGCAGAGGCCGACCGAACCGGCTACCTGGGCGGCGATGTCGGATAGGATGTCGCCGTAGAGGTTCGGGCTGACGATGACGTCGAAGCGCTCCGGGTCGTCGGCGAGGTGCGCGGCTCCGATGTCGATAATCATGTTCTCGGTCTGGATGTCGGGATATTCCTTCGCCACTTCGTCAAACACTTGATGAAACAGACCGTCGGTCAGCTTCATGATGTTGTCCTTGGTCATGCTGGTGATTTTCTTGCGGCCCTGCGCCCGGGTGAGGTCGAAGGCGTAGCGAACGATGCGCTCGCAGCCGGGACGGGAAATCAGCTTGAGGCACTGGGTGACTTCGCGGGTTTGGCGGTGCTCGATGCCGGCATAAGTGTCCTCTTCGTTTTCGCGGACAATCATCAGGTCGATGCCGGGGAAATTCGTGGGCACGAAGGGCGCGTAGGCCTGGCAAGGGCGAACGTTGGCGTAAAGTCCCAGGCTTTTGCGGAGCGTGACATTGAGGCTCTTGTATCCGCCGCCCTGCGGGGTGGTGATGGGGGCCTTGAGCAGGATTTTGTTGCGGCGGATGGAGTCCCATGCCTCCGGGGTGATGCCCGAGGTGTGGCCTGATTCGTACACCTTCTTGCCGAGTTGAATTTCCTCGTAGATCAGTGGGGCGTCCGCCGCATCGAGAATTTTCAGGGTGGCTTCCATGATTTCCGGTCCGATGCCGTCGCCGCGGGCCAGGCTGATGGTGGTTTTTTCAGGTGTCGTGGTCATGTTCGTACTTCCGCTGGTTAATGGACTGAAAGCTTGGTTTTTGGTTTCCACACCATACGACACGAAAAGGCGAAAATCCCAGCCCAACAGTTTAAGAATTTTGTTTACCCGGCGTTTTACCGGACGGCGAAGAGCAGCAGGCCGAGTCGCGCCGTCCAGGCCACGGTACGAATCCAATTGGTTTGGACGAGTTTTCGGTGCAGCGAGATTTCGTAGCCCTGACTGAGCCGGTGATGGGTGGGAACTTGCAACGCGAAGGTGGACAACCAAATGATGGCGAGCAACAGCAGACTCAAGACAAGCACCAGCCGGGCTTCCGGCATCAAGGCGAGCAGCAGCAATCCCGAAGCGAGTTCAGCGAGCATGACCGGTCCGACCAGGCCGCCCATCATGCGGGTGTATTTTTGATGGTAGGCCACGAAGCGATCCGCCGGCACATCGTGGAACCACGGGTAGTGGATGAGCTGCACGAACCAGATGATGCCGGTCATGAAGGCGGTGGCGGCGAAATGGAAGTAGAAGAGCATTTACGCGACGAAGGCTTCGCGGGTGACGCGGTGACGGAAGGCGAACAGGCGGCGGAATTTTGGGAGCATCACCAAATGACCAAGCAGGCGGCCAAGCGGTCCGGCCGGCATGTCGAAATAGATGGTGTCGGAGAGGATGCAGGCATCATCGCCGTCGGGGGTCATGACATGCTCGTGTCGGTAGGACTTGAAGGGGCCTTTCAGCTGCACATCGCAAAATTGCCGGCCCGCGATGTAGTCGCGGTGCTCGAGTTCCCAGCGGAAGCGCAGCGGCCAGAAGCCGACCAGCAGGATGGCGCGGGCGCCGTTGGTGATTTTGCCGTCGTGATGCAGCACCTTGACTGGTTCGCCGGGGGGCATGAGGCGGCGAAAAGCATCCGGATGCTCATGCCAGCGAAACAGTTCCTCTGCTGTACAGGGGATGCGGCTTTCCGCCTTAAAAATCATCGTGCCCGCACGGTGCTGAGGCCGCCGTCGACGCGCAGGATTTGTCCGGTAATCCAGTTATTGCGGGGGTCAACCAGCCAGGCGGCGGCGGAGGCGATGTCGGAGGCGGCTCCGATGCGGCCCAGCGGATGCATGGCAGTTGAGACCTTCAGTGCGGCTTCGTTGGACGTAATGCGCGAAGCGAGCGGGGTGTCGGTCAGGCCGGGCGCGACCGCGTTGACGCGGATGCCTTTCGAGGCGTAGGAGGCGGCGGCGCTGATGACGAGGCCATCCACGCCGGCCTTGGCGGAGGCGATGGCTTCGTGATTGGCGAGGCCAATACCGGTAGCCACGGTGGAGAAAAATACGAAGGCCCCGCCGGTCGCGAACATCGGCTTCACTGCATATTTCAGGAGCAGGAAGGCGCTGGTGAGATTCAGGTCGATGGTGTCCTTGAATTCCTCCGGGGTGGTGAGGTGGGCGGGCTTGAGCATCATGGAGCCGACGGCGTGGACCACCCCGTCGAGCTGTCCGTAAGCCTCCTGCGCTTTTTGCACGAGTTGCTCGACGTCGGCAGCGACCATGACATCCGCGGTGATGGCGGGCGCATCTAGTTCGGATGCCAGCGGAGCCAGCTTCGCTTCATCGCGGGCGGAGAGCACGAGACGAAAACCTTGTTGTTTTAGCAGGCGGGCGGTGGCGGATCCGATGCCGCCGTTGGCGCCGGTGATGAGGATGACGGGAGCTTCCATGTCAGAGTCCTTTCAAGAGGTTGAAGTGGTTGTCGGCGTGTTCGAGTTCCGCCTTGTGGCGCTTGGCGCAGGCGAAGATGAGGATGTCGGTGGCGGGAACGGGTTTGCCTTTACGGCGGGTTTTGCCGGCCAAGTCGCAAGCTTCCTGCCAGACCATTTCGTCGATGGGAAGTTCATGCACGGTGCGTTCCATGTCCACAAGCAACGCCCGGTCCTTATCGCTGCCGGCGCCACTCCACAATTCAAGACGTACCATCGGACACCAGGCTGCCTCACCGCGCCGCATGATCTCCTGAACACGTTTCTTGATGGCTTCATCGCCATTTTTACGGATGGCCTGAATCCAACAGGTTGAATCAATAAGTGTCACGCCTCGCTCCGCATCTTCTTCAGGTCGTCAACAGACATGAATGTTTCGGAGCGGCCCATCATCTCGGCCAATCCCGCCATCCGCTTGCGCAGGTTGAATTCAGCGATGGCGGCGTTGATGGCGTCTTTTTTGGTGCGGGCGTTGGTGAAGCGCATGGCATCAGCCAGTTCTTTTTCTGGAATATCAACTGTAGTTCTCATGAATATTAATATACCCCAAAAATATGCTGAATCAAGCCCGCCGCAGCACCATGACCAAATCCTTCAGCGTGCGGGTGGCGAAGGCGGCTTCGCAGTAGCTAAAATAGTACTGCCAGGTGCGGTAGAAGATGTCGTCGTAGCCCATGGTCAGCAGGCGGTCGCGTTGCGCGGCGAGGTTTTCGCTCCAGCGGCGCAGGGTGGTAGCGTAGTGGAGGGCGATGTCCTCGGTGTCGATGATGTGCAGATTCGAAACGCGGTCCATGGCGGTCTTGAGGGCGGCCACGGAGGGGAGCAGGCCGCCGGGGAAGATGTGTTTTTGAATCCAGTCGACGCTGTTGCGGTAGGCGTCATAGCGGTCGTCGGGGATGATGATGACCTGCAGGACCACTTGTCCGTCCGGCTTGAGCACGCGCTCGATGGCGCCGAAGTAGTCGCTAAAGAAGGCGTGGCCGACCGCCTCGAGCATTTCGATGGAGACGACGCGGTCGAACGAGCCCTGCACGTCCCGGTAGTCGCAGAATTCGATGCTGACTTGGTCTTGCAGTCCGGCGGCGGCGACGCGCTCGCGGGCGAGGGTGAGTTGCTCCTGCGAGACGGTGATGCTGGTGACCCGGCAACCGGTGAGTTGAGCCATCTCGATGGCAAAGCCACCCCAGCCGGAGCCGATTTCCAGCACGTGATGCTCCGGCTTCAGGTCGAGCTTTTCGATGAGCATACGCATCCGGTTGTGCTGCGCCTGCTCGAGGGTGTCTTCCGGCGAGGCGAACACCGCGGACGAGTACATCATGGTGGGGTCGAGGAACAGGGAGAAGAAATCATTGCTCAAGTCGTAGTGCGCGCCGATGTTCTTCGGGCTCTGGGCCTTGGTGTTGGCGCGCCGGAGATGAAGGATGCGGTTCAACAGCCATTTCAGCCGCGCCGTCCACATTTCGCCATTGGCCAGCGCGTCGCGGTTGGTGATGATGAAGCGCATGAAGGCGGTCAGGTCGGGTGTGGTCCACTGACCGTACATATACGACTCGCCAAGGCCGATGTCGCCTTCGAGTAGAATGCGGCGAAAGAAGGTGTAATCGGTGATGCTGGCCTCCACGACCGGGCCATCGTTAGACGAGCCGTAGATGGACGTCTTCCCATCGGGCAAGGTCAGGTGGAGTTGCCCGTAGTTAATCCGCGCGAGCAGTTTGAAAAACACGCGCATGCCTAATTTTTCAAGCGCCGTGGGCGGCGCGATCTTGATGGTCATAACACTATTTGGCGCAGGTTTTGGGTAATATGGCAGTTTTTTCTTAAAATACAACCGGGCCGCTTGTCCATGAATACGGGGCAAGGTAAGCAGGTTTTGCAAGGGAAAGCGGAGCGCGGTGGCGATGATGGAGCGATCGGTTAGAGGGCGCGAAGAGGAGCCGATCAGGCCACTTTTGAAGACGATGCGTCCCTCACGCTCAATGTCGACGTGGACGGCGACATTTTCACCGGCTTGCTTCATACGGAAGCGATAGCGACCGAGGCGATCATTGAAGGGCGAGACGTGGAACGCTTTTTCGCTGCTGAAGCAGGTATTGCCTTGATTGTCTTCTTCCGGCTCTCGCAGTGCATAAACGTGTCGCTCCTTGAAGGTGTTGTTGACTTCGGCAAGGGCGGCGACGACGTGGTTGTCGTGGTCATAGCCTATGTAAAACGTGACCGGATTGAAGACGTAGCCGAACAGGCGCGGCACAGTGAGCATGTGAATACGCTGCACCTCCATGCCCATGAAGCGACGGCATTTTTGCGCGAGGGATTCGGATGCATCGTCGAGGTAGTCCCGGTCGTGAAGCGAGAGCAAGCCGTGGCGGTTGTAGCCGAGCAGTCGGGTGCTGGTGAGTTGGTCGAGATCGAAACCAAAGAAGAAGGCCGGATAGCTGAAGCTGTGCTCAACCGGTTGCAGGCGCGTGTGGTAGATAGAGCCTTGATAAATACGGTGCATGTTTCAAAACGTGATGCCGTGCGTGGCCGCCATCTGTATGGAAGAGCGCACGGCATCTTCATGGAACCCGTGGCCGAAATAACTACCGCAGAACCAGGTCCCCTGTGCTCCTTGCAACGAAGAAAGCTCGCGCTGGGTGGCGACAGCGCCATGGCTATAAACCGGATGAGTGTAGTTTATTTCGCGAATCAGCGTGCCGGGGGCTGGTTCGTGGGTCGGGTTGAGTGTGACGAAGTAATCATGACTGGTGCGCAAACCTTGCAGCAGGTTCATCCAGTAGGTGACAGGCACCGGCTGGTCAGGATCCTGGTTTGCGCGCTCAAGATAATTCCAGGAGGCCCAGGCGCGTCGATGGCGCGGCAGGAAGCTGTTGTCAGTGTGAAGAATGGTGCGATTGGGTTGGTAACGCCAAGGCGCGAGCAGTCGCCGTTCATTCTCCGTTGGTGCCTCAAGCAGGGCCAACGCCTCGTCGGCGTGGGTCGCGAGCACGACGCCGTCGAAGGTCTCCGGGCTGCCGTCCTGGTGGATGAGGGTTGCGATGTCATTCGAGCGGCGAATGGCGCGGAGCGACGTGTTCAGCCGGATGTTCCCGGAGAAGGTGGCTTCGAAGCGCTTGAGGTAGGCATGGCTTCCACCCACCACGGTTTGCCATTGCGGGCGATTTTTCAGGGCGAGTAATCCGTGATTGCGCCAGAAGGCGAGCATGCTGGCGGCGGGGAAATCGAGAATCTCGTGCTGGGTGGCTGACCAGATCGCAGCAGCCATGGGTATGATGAAGTTGCGAACGGTTTCTGGATGAACATGAGCGACGTAATCGCGCATGGTTTGACGCCCGATTCGATCGTAAGCAAGGTCATCGATGGCTTGCTGGCCGAAGCGCAAGATATCGCGCAAGAAGCGGTAATACGAGGGGCGGAGAAGGTTGCTGCGGCGGGCGAAAAGTCCCGAGAAGCTGGTGCCCGCGTAATAAAACCCGGTCGCTTCGGAGTAGAAACCGAAGGACATGTCGCTGTTGCGCACCGGGCAGTTCCACTGCTTGAGCAATTTGTGGAGCAGGGGATAGGTCTGGTCGTTCAGAACAATGAAGCCGGTGTCCACCGGGGTGCCCGCGTCCGGGCCGTCCTCGAGGACGATGGTGTTGGTGTGGCCACCCAGGCGGCTGTTTTTCTCGAAAAGCGTGACGGCGTACTTTTGCTGCAGAAGGTGAGCGGCGGTGACTCCAGCCACACCGGAGCCGATGACAGCGATGGTCGGTTTCTTGCCGGTCACGTCGCGAGAACTTTCTTCATGCGGGGGAATTCGGAGACGAATTGCTCCGTGAAAATTTCCGGCGAAAGATCCCGCTCGATCTCCGGGATGGTCCAGAACCGCCCCTCGCTTATTTCCTGCGGGTCGAGGCTAAAGGGTCCCTCGTGCCGGACGGTAAAGGCGCTGATGCGCTCGGTTTCGCGATCGGATGTCCAGAGATAGCGGTAGGCGGGGGCGAGTTCGTCTGCGGTCACGCCCAGCTCTTCCGCAAGCTCGCGGCGGGCACCGGCTTCGGGTGCTTCGCCTGGTTGCAGATGACCGCCGACCGAGGTGTCCCACTTGCCGGGCTGGATATCTTTGGCGGGGGAGCGTTTTTGTAGAAAGAGCTCACCGCGCGCATTGGTCACGATAACGTGCACGGCTTGATGGATGAGGCCGGGATGCTGATGGCATACATCACGCAAGGCTTTGCCGGTGACGCGACCATTCCGGTCAATTAGATCAAACCATTCGTCGTGCATGTGAATAAATATAATAGCGAGCCATGCCATCCTTTTCACGCGAATTCGGCCGGGAAGCGTTAAAGCCATGCGTCGCGCTGGAAAATCCGGTTAAAGGCGATTATGGTGAACAGGTGAATAAAGAAATTCAGAACGATGGTTTGCGGGGCGTTCGCATTTGGCTCGGGATAATGCTCGGCTTGATCCTCTTAATGGTGGCCGTAGGTGGGATCACCCGGCTGACCGAATCCGGACTTTCCATGACCACGTGGGAGCCGGTCATGGGAGCGATTCCACCGCTTTCGGCGGATGACTGGCAGTTCCGATTCGATCAGTATCGCTCCTCACCGGAATACCAGCAACTCCGCAAAGGCATGTCGCTGGAGGATTTCAAGTTCATCTTTTTCTGGGAATATTTTCACCGCCTGCTCGGTCGCTTGCTCGGGGTGATTTACGCTCTACCGCTAGCCTTCTTCTGGTGGCGCGGAGTATTGCGGCGCGGCTTGAAGGTGAAGTTGCTCATCGGCTTATTGCTCGGCGGTTCCCAGGGTCTGATGGGATGGTTCATGGTGAAAAGTGGTCTGGTCGACAATCCTTACGTAAGCCACTTCCGTCTCGCGGCGCATTTGGGCCTGGCCTTCATTGTTTTCAGCTATTTGCTGACTATCCTGCTTTCGCTTGTTCGGGTCGAGCAGCCGGCCGGCCGGGCCTCGCGCGGCGCGTTGGGCTGGGCATCGGGTATCACTTTGCTGTTGGTGTTGCAGATGGTTTGGGGTGCGTTTGTGGCTGGGTTGAATGCGGGGTTTATGTATAATACCTATCCGCTTATGCAAGGTTACTGGATTGCCCCGCATTGGAATTACATGCAACCTTTCATCATGAATCTGATTGATAACCCCATCACCGTGCAATTCATCCACCGCTGGCTGGGTGCCATCTTGTTGCTAGTCACTTTTGCGGGGTGGGCGGTCTTGCGGCGTGATGCATCCGTGCAGGGGCTTCGACGCTGGTCTATTGATATGACCGCGCTGGCCATGACAGGACAGTTCGTGCTGGGCATCCTCACGTTGGTCTTACACGTGCCGCTCGCCCTTGGCGTGATGCATCAAGTGCTGGCCTGCATTCTTACGGGATTGGTAACCGTGCTGCTTTATTCGTTCCTCCACCGGGAAGGCGAGGCGGCCTGATGCGTGAAATCGGCCGGGTGGATAATGAGCTGGATGCCAGCGTTTTTCGGGATTTTCTATTCAATCGCGGGCTGGAATGTGACGCGGAGAAGAATGGCGATGGCAGTTGGTCCTTGTGGGCGCATGACGAGGACCGGATGGTCGAGGTCAGTGAGTTGTTCGCCCGGTTCAAGCTGAACCCGGGCGACCGGTTCTTTATTGATGACGCGGATGCCGGCGCGCGCAAGCGAGAAGAGCACCATAAAGAGGAGCGCAAAGAGGCCCGCAAGCAGAAGCTCACTGGTATCGGCGACCGGATTACTTCAACCGGAATGGGCAAAGCAACCCTCGCCTTCATTGTGATGAGCGTGGTGGTTACGTTGATTATTGGTTTTGGCAAAAATCAGGCGGCTTTTCTCTGGCTGGCGATTTCCTTGCCGGAAGTATTTTCCGGACAGGTGTGGCGGCTCGTTACCCCGATTTTCATGCATCTCGGCATCATCCACATCCTCTTCAACATGATGTGGTTGCGTGATCTTGGTTCGATGATTGAAAACGCGCGCGGATCGAAGTTTCTGGTGACTTTCGTGCTGGTGACCGGCGTGTTGGGCAATCTTGGTGAGTATTTTGCGTCTGGCCCCTTTTTTGGCGGCATGTCCGGCGTGGTTTATGGATTGCTCGGTTACGTCTGGATGCAGAGCAAGTTCAGTCCGTGGTCCGGCATGGTGCTGCATCCATTTACCGTGAACATGATGCTGTTCTGGTTCGTCCTATGCCTGACGGGTCTGGTCGGCAACATCGCCAACACGACCCACACCATTGGTTTGGTGGCCGGTTGCCTGTGGGGCTACCTGGATGCCAAGCGAAGCAATGGTTAGCATTCGGTGAAAATAAAATTCGGGGTTAACAACCTCTGCAGCTAAATGTAATCTTAACGCAGAAAGACGAGGTACATCATGCAATCAAATCTTCTTATCGCCACACTGATCGCTTCATTTATAAGCGCCTCCGCCCTTGCGGATGTTCAATCCACTTCCCTCATTCAACACCGCATTGATGTCGCCGCTCCCGGCGATGAGGTGGTCGTCGAGCCGGGTATTTATCACGGAACGCTTCAAATCAAGGACGGCGTGTTCGTCCGCGGTGCGGGCGAAGGCGAGGTGACGTTGGACGGACAGGGCGCCCCCCAGGTTGTGCAACTCGGTAAGGAGTCGGCCATCGCCGGCTTCACCATCCGCAACGGCGGTACGCTGGTTGCGAATCAGGGAACGTTCGGCGGGGTGTTTGAATGCACGCTGGAGTCCTTCGGCGCGTTTGCCATTATGCTGCAGGGTGGCTCGGGGGTGGTGGCCCATAACCAAATCAAGGGCGAGGCCGGACGGGTTGCGGTCCTCAACATGGCCGCCAATGCGCTGATCGTAAACAACGTCATCGAAGGCAATCGCGTAGGTGTGCAGATTCATCCGCAACTCATTCCGACACTTTCCGATAATCTCTTCCGCAACAACGAAACCGCCATCGAGGTCGTTGGTGAAGCCAAAGCCATTCTGGAGCGCAACCTGTTTTATCAAAACGGACGAGCGACTTCGCAGGAAGGTTTGCTGGCCGGCAGCAACACGCTGGTAGAGGAGGACCCCGGAGCTTTCATTCTGCAGCGCGGCGCAGACAGCGCCCTTTACCGCGACCTGATGAACGAGACCTACGCAGCCGCGGTTACCGATCACCCGCTGGTGATTTACGATCTATTGGACGAAGCCGGCGCTTTCGATGTGATCGGTTTGTTCCCGTGGGCCAATTTTAGCTTGAGCGCCTCGACGCTGGATACCGCGATCGAGCGCTATCATGCCTACGATATCATTGAGGATCAGCCCCTGAACGCCGAATATTTCCTCCAGAACAACCAGCGCCCCTCGGTCAAGGTGCATAACCCGGAATTGCTGGAAAAGATGCGCGAACGTTATGTGCTGGAGAACCGCTACGTGCATGGTCCGTCCTACTTTGACAATGCGGAAGGTCTGCGCGTCTTCAAGCGCCTCACCAACGTGTCGCAAATCGAGGTGGTTATTCCCGCTGGTTATGAGCTGGTTTCCAGCAAGCCCGAAGGCGTGCTACGCGACGGTTTCGAGCGACCCTACTTGAGCATCAACGACATCGGCGACACCCACCTCGAGATCGTGATGCGTCGCACCGCGCTGCCGTAATTTAGCTGACGACATCCCGGGTTACGTTCGTAGCGCGCCAGCCGCGGACGGAGTTGATGAAGTAGAGCTGGTCGTCCGGCTCGAGGGCGTCCAGCGGCAGCATCGCTTCTTTGATGTAGCCGGTGGCGAGGAGATGATGGCGGTAAACGCCCGGCAGTAATCCAGCAGCCAGTGGAGGGGTAAGCCACTGGTTGCCACGCCGGATGACTACATTCCCGTTGGTAAACTCCATGAGTTCGTCTCGTTCGTTGACCAACAAGGTATCGTCTGCGCCGGGAAAGCGTGCGCGCGCTTGCTCATAGACCTCGCGTCGGTTGGTCTTGTGATAGAGAAATGGCGAATCGATCAGTTGACGATCCGAGTCGATAACGGCGTTCAGCACCGGCGCGGTTTCCGGGTCGTCGCAAAAAGCTTCATCCGTCAGCGTGGCATGTTGAATTTCGATGATGCCATCGCGCTGTAACAGCACACGGACCCGCTGGTCGACGGGCTCAAAGTTTTCCGCCACGTGTTCAAGCTGAAGTTTGATCGCGTTGATGTCGCAAGCAAAACCAAAGTGCCGCGCGGATAATTGCATGCGCTGGAGATGACCTTCGAGAAACAAATAACCCTGCCCGGTACTCCAGCGCATGGTTTCGAGCAAGTGGAAGTGGTCACCCTCGTCATCGCCGAGAATACGTGCCTTGAGTAAACACTCGCGGTATTCATCGCCTGCGCCGGAGTCCCAGACAATACCGCTGCCTACGCCGTAGGTCGTATGGTTGGTCTGCACGGCGGTGCGGATGGCGACTGCGAATTGTCCGCGGCGGCCGGGACCAAACCACCCGATGGCGCCGGTGTAGAGTCCGCGCGGCTGTTTCTCGAGCGAGGCGATGATTTCGGATGTTTTGAGTTTAGGTGCCCCGGTAATGGAGGCACACGGGAACATGGCTTGGAAAATCTCCGGCAGCGTAGCGTTCGTCTTCGCGGAAACGGTCGATGTCATCTGCCAGAGGGTAGGCCAGGGCGTGACCTCAAAAAGTTTGTCGACCTTGACCGTTCCGGATGCGGCGATGCGTCCCAGGTCGTTGCGGATCATGTCGACGATCATAAGGTTCTCCGCGCGGTTCTTGCGCGAGTTGCGCAACGTTTCTCCAACCGTCTCGTCCAGGCCCGGATGAGGCGCGCGGCGGCAGGTACCCTTCATCGGCTCGCAGGTGATGGTTTCGCCGTTGAGCCGGAAAAACAATTCCGGCGATACCGAGGCGATCCGAAAAGCCGGAGTCTCGATGTACATCGCGTAGGGCGTGGGCTGGACCTCATTCAACCGGGCAAACAAACTTTTCATCAACGGCGTACCGGTCGCGTGAAGTGGAAAGGTGTAGTTCACCTGGTAGGTTTCGCCGTTGGCGATGTGTTGTTTGATCCGTTCAATATTTTCGCGGTAGCTGTTTTCGTCGAGGCCGGGTAGCCAGGGCGCTTCGGACGGTTCGCTGGCGAGCGGGATGGGATAGGTTAACGGTCGCTCAAACACCGCGAACCAAACGAGCGGCAGATCGCAGGGTGCGGTGTGCGTTGCGAAACGCGCATCGAAGGCAACGCCCGCCTCGTAGGCGACAAAGCCGAGTGCGTGCAGGCCATCATGCGCGGCGGCTTCGACCCGCGCCAGCGCGCGGGGAACTTCGCCGGGGGTTCCGGCCTCGATGATTTCACGCGGGGCATGCCAGAGCGCCCAGGCATCGGGTTGGTCCGGGTGCCGGGAAAGAATGGCGGCGTTCAACCCAGAACCTTGTAGAGGACCTTCGAGTGGCGGCCACTCTTGTTGTATTGCTCAAGCCGGTCGGAGGGAAGCATGGCGGGATCACCTTCGGCGAATCCGCCCTTTTGCTGAAAGTAGTTAAAGGCCTGGGTCGACAGCGCGAAGAGCCGCTTGATGCCGAGACCGCGTGCGTGGTCCTCGATGTACATCATGAGCTTGCGCCCGATGCCCTGGTTCTCATGAGCCTCGGATACGAACAGGCACTCCAGCTCGGCGGTCATATCCGCGCCCTTCTGTTTGAAGAGCTTGATGCCAACACAACCGAGGATATTGCGGTCGATTTCGAACACATAGAAGTCATTGATGCGGGCGGCGATATCCTCCCGGGTGCGGGGCATAAGCTGCTGCATCTCCACCGACTCGCGGATGAGGCCGGTGATGGCGCCAATATCCTTTTTGCGGGCCTTGCGGATCGCCTCGTATTCGTTGGCGTAGATCATGGTGCCGATGCCTTCGTTCGAGAAGATCTCGCTCAACAGCGCGGCGTCCTGACGGCCATCGATAATATGGACGCGCGAGACGCCGTTGCGGCAGGCACGCACGCCATGCCGTAGTTTCGAG
>JBMTVS010000044.1:0-13521 GCA_049451655.1 Kiritimatiellia bacterium
GCGCGCTCGAGGTCTTCATTTAGTGTGGCGAGGCGGTCGGTGGCGCGGCGAACGTCATCGACCAGTTGCTTGAAAAACGCAGGATCAGCGAGCGAGGTTTCAAGTTCCTTGATCTCCGCCTCCATCGATTCGATACGAGCCGGCCATTCCTCAAGTTCCTTGCGCTCTTTCATCGATAACTTCCGCGGCTTTTCCGGCGGCACCGGCGCGGTTGTCGTGGCGGTTGCAGGGGATCCGTTATGTTCGGCCGGGATGGCCCGCTGTCGCAGCCAGTCGTCGTATCCGCCAACATATTCGGCGATACGACCGTTTCCTTCAAAGACGAGTGTGCTGGTGACGACATTGTTGATGAATGCGCGGTCGTGACTAACCAACAGCAATGTTCCTTCATGCTCGACCAGCAGGTCCTCTAAAAGCTCCAGCGTTTCGGCGTCGAGATCGTTGGTCGGCTCATCCATGACCAGCAGGTTAAAGGGCCGGGTAAACAGGCGGGCGAGCAGGAGCCGGTTGCGCTCGCCGCCGGAGAGCGCCCGCACCGGCGTTCGCGAACGTTCCGGCGCGAAGAGGAAATCCTCAAGATAACTCATGATGTGGCGTCGCTTGCCATTAAAGGTGACGTAGTCGCTTTCGCCGCATGCGTTTTCGGCGACAGAGCGGGTGTCGTCGAGCCGTTCGCGGTGTTGATCAAAATAGGCTATCTCGATATTGGTGCCGTGTTCGACGGAACCCTGTTGCGAAGCCAACTGCCCGAGGAGGAGTTTAAGCAAGGTCGTTTTGCCACAACCATTCGGGCCGATGATGCCGACCTTGTCGCCCCGCATGATCTGCGTGGTGAGTCCGCTGACCACCGGCACATCGCCCCAGGCGTAGGAAAGGTTATCGACGGTGATGACCTTGCGCCCACTGAGCGTGGAGGTCTGGATTTGCATGTGGACGGATCCTGTCCGCTCCCGCCGTTGGCTCCGTTCGAGGCGCATGCGCTCGAGGGCGTGCACGCGACCCTGCGCGCGGGTGCGGCGGGCTTTGACGCCCTGGCGGATCCACGTTTCTTCCTGCGCGAGTTTTTTGTCGAACAGGGCGTTGTGCTTTTCCTCGGCTTCACGCTGTTCCTGACGCAAGACAAGGTAGCGGTCGTACGGGAAATCCCAACGGGTGAGCTTGCCGCGATCGAGCTCGACGATCCTTGTGGCGAGGCGGCGCAAGAACGCGCGGTCATGGGTGATGAAAAGAAGCGCGCCGCGATAACGCAGAAGAAAACTCTCCAGCCATTCGATGGAGTCGAGGTCGAGGTGATTGGTGCGTTCGTCGAGTAACAGCACATCCGGCTCGCGCACGAGCGCGTGCGCTAGCAGGGCCCTCCGTTTTTGTCCGCCGGAGAGCGCGGCGAAAAGATCCTCTTCACGCAGGCCCATGCGGGCGATGACGGTGGAGACGCGCTGTTCCGCCTCCCAGTCGTCGAGTCCCGGCGGGAGCCCCTGCATCACAACATCATGAACGGTACCGGGCACGTCGCGCGGCACGGACTGCGGCAAAAAGCCGATGCGCACCTTGGCCTGCATGATGATCTCGCCCCGGTCGGGTTTTTCCTCGCCGCTAATCAGGCGCAAAAGGGTCGACTTTCCTTCGCCATTGCGCCCGACCAGGCAGATGCGTTCTCCGTTTTCGATTTCAAGCGACGCATCGTCGAGGAGGGGCGGCCCGCCGTAGGCCATGCTGATATGTTGTGCGCTGACAAGTGCCATAAGGTTCCATCTTTCCTACCCAAGGCCGGAGCATGGAGAACGGGCTGCAGGTTGTCGCGGAAAATCGGGCGACCGGCGGGGACATAGAAGTTATGTCCCCTGCGCCACTGGCCCTTTTTGGCACACCAACTGTGACTCTGTGTCACACCCGGGCGTGATGGCCAGAAATCGAGCCCGTCGAATAAAATGTCGTTAAGCATTATGATGCAACAGTTTAAGCGACTAATTCTATGTCCCCTTATCGACTTGGCATGGGCGGTGCTTTGTTATTTAGCACAAGAACATTTCATTTAATGCGAGGACAACAATATGGCTAAAGTTTTAGGAATCGATCTGGGAACGACCAACTCGTGCATGTCCATTATGGAGGGCGGCGAGCCGGTGGTGGTTCCGAATGTGGAAGGCGGGCGCACCACCCCGTCGATCGTGGCGTTTTCGAAGTCGGGCGAGCGGCTGGTCGGTCAGGCGGCGAAGCGTCAGGCGGTAACCAACCCGAAGAACACCATCTTTTCGGTGAAGCGCTTCATGGGGCGCAAGTTCGACGAAATCTCCGATGAGAAGAAGCGCGTTCCTTACGAAGTGGTGAAAGCCCCCAACGGCGACGCCCACGTCCAAATCGGCGACAAGGTCTACTCGCCCCCGGAAATCTCGGCGATGATCCTCCAGAAGCTGAAGACCGACGCCGAAGCCTACCTCGGCGAGAAAATCACCCAGGCCATCATCACCGTGCCGGCCTACTTCAACGACTCGCAGCGCCAGGCCACCAAGGACGCGGGCAAGATCGCCGGCCTTGAAGTGCTTCGCATCATCAACGAGCCCACCGCCTCCTCGCTGGCTTACGGCCTCGATAAGAAGAAGGAAGAGAAAATTGCGGTCTACGACCTCGGCGGCGGCACCTTCGACATCTCCATCCTCGAAATCGGCGACGGCGTGTTCGAAGTGAAGGCCACCAACGGCGACACCCACCTCGGCGGCGACGACTTCGATGAGCGCATCATCGAGTGGCTGATCACCGAGTTCAAGAAGGAGAACGGCATCGACCTCTCCAAGGACGCCATGGCCCTCCAGCGTTTGAAGGAAGCGGCCGAGAAGGCGAAGTGCGAACTCTCCAGCTCGCAGCAGACCGAAATCAACCTCCCCTTCATCACCGCCGACGCCGAAGGCGCGAAGCACCTGACGGTTACCTTGACCCGATCGAAGCTCGAGCAACTGGTCGACGACCTCGTCCAGCGCTCGCTCAAGCCGGTCGAAAACTGCCTGCGCGACGCTGGACTCTCCGCCTCGGAAATTGACGAAGTGATCCTCGTAGGCGGCATGACCCGCATGCCGAAAGTGCAGGAGATGGTGAACAAGTTCTTCGGCAAGGATCCGCACAAGGGCGTGAACCCCGACGAAGTGGTTGCGGTCGGCGCCGGCATCCAGGGCGGCGTGTTGAAGGGCGAAGTGAAGGACGTCCTCCTCCTCGACGTCACCCCGCTGACCCTCGGTATCGAAACCCTCGGCGGCATCTTCACCCCGCTGATCGAGCGCAACACCACCATCCCGTCGAAGAAGAGTGAAATCTTCAGCACCGCCGCCGACAACCAGCCGCAGGTGGACATCCACGTCCTGCAGGGCGAACGCAAGATGGCCGGCGACAACAAGACCATCGGTCGCTTCGGTCTCTCCGGCATTGCCTCTGCCCCGCGCGGCGTGCCGCAGATCGAAGTAACCTTCGACATCGACGCGAACGGCATCCTGCACGTCAGCGCGAAGGATCTCGGAACCGGCAAGGAACAGAAAATCACCATCACCGCCAGCAGCGGCCTCAGCGATGAGGAAATCAAGAAGATGGTGAAGGACGCCGAAGCCCACGCCTCCGAGGACCAGAAGAAGCGCGACGGCATTGAAGCAAAGAACCGCGCCGACGCCATGGTCTACGAGGCGGAGAAATTCGTGAAGGAAAACGGCGACAAGATCTCCGCCGACAACAAGGCCAAGCTCGAGGAAGCCGCGAACAAGCTCAAGGAAACCATCAAGACCGACGACGCCGACAAGATCAAGGCCGACCTCGAGACGCTCACCAACGCCATGCAGGCCGCCGGCACCGAGCTGTACAGCAAGCAACAGCAGCAGCAACCGCCTCCGGGCGCCGGTCCGGAAGCAGGCGCCGAAGCCGGCCCGTCGGGCGGTGGGGCGGAGCAGCCCAAGGACGACAACGTGATCGACGCCGACTTCACCATGGTCGACGACGACAAGAAAAAATAACCCACGATTTGGCGCGTGGCCGGACGGGTGTCCCCGCGCGCTACTTTCATGTACGTAACCCATACAACGAAGGAGTAAACAACACATGAAGATACAACCCCTGGCCGACCGCGTATTGGTCGAGCCGATCAAGGAAAGTGAAGTCAACAAGGGCGGCATCATCATCCCCGATACCGCCAAGGAAAAACCCCAGCAGGGCACCGTCATCGCGGTCGGCACCGGCAAGATTGACGACAAGGGCGAGAAAATCCCCTTCAACGTCAAGAAGGGCGACAAAGTGCTCATGCCGAAATACGGCGGCACCGAAATCAAGATCGACGGCAAGGAATACCAGATCATGCGCGAGGAAGACATCCTCGGCATCATCGAGTAACCAATTAACTTAACGAAACAGGAGATAATACAATGGCTGCAAAGCAATTGATCTACGATCAGGAAGCGCGTCAGCACATCCTCGCGGGTGTGGAAAAACTGAGCCGCGCCGTCAAAACCACCCTCGGCCCGCGTGGCCGTAACGTGGTGCTCGACAAGAAGTTCGGCTCGCCGACCGTCACCAAGGACGGCGTCACCGTGGCCAAGGAAATCGAACTCGAGAATCCGTTCGAAAACATGGGCGCCCAGATGGTCCGTGAAGTCGCCTCCAAGACCAGCGACATCGCGGGCGACGGCACCACCACCGCCACCGTGTTGACCGAGGCCATCTATCGCGAAGGCCTCAAGAACGTCACCGCCGGGGCCAACCCGATGAGCTTGAAGCGCGGCATCGACGGCGCCGTGGCCAAGATCACCGACAGCCTTCAGAAGATGAGCAAGAAGGTGAAGGACCGCAGCGAAATCGCCCAGGTCGCCACCATCTCCGCCAACGGCGACACCACCATTGGTGACATCATCGCCGATGCGATGGACAAGGTCGGCAAGGACGGCACCATCACCGTGGAAGAAGCCAAGGGCATCGAGACCACCCTCGACGTGGTCGAAGGCATGCAGTTCGACAAGGGTTACCTCTCGCCGTACTTCGTGACCAGCCCCGACACCATGGAAACGGTCATGGACGATCCCTACATCCTCATCTTCGAAAAGAAGATCTCGAGCCTGCAGGATCTCCTTCCGCTGCTCCAGAACGTGGCCAAGTCCGGCAAGCCGTTCCTGATCATCGCCGAGGACGTCGAAGGCGAAGCCCTCGCCACCCTCGTGGTGAACAAGCTCCGCGGCACCCTGCAAGTCTGCGCCGTCAAGGCTCCTGGCTTCGGCGACCGCCGCAAGGCCATGCTGGAAGACATCGCCATCCTCACCGGTGGCAAGTTCATCAGCGATGACCTCGGCATCAAGCTCGAGAGCGTCCAGGTCACCGACCTCGGCCGTGCCAAGCGCATCACCATCGACAAGGAAAACACCACCATCGTCGAAGGCGCCGGCAAGTCCGCCGACATCCAGGGCCGCATCAACCTGATCAAGCGTCAGATCGACGAGACCACCTCCGACTACGACCGCGAGAAGCTCCAGGAACGCCTGGCCAAGCTCGCCGGCGGTGTGGCGGTGATCAACGTCGGTGCCGCGACCGAGTCCGAGATGAAGGAGAAGAAGGCCCGTGTCGAGGACGCGTTGCACGCGACCCGCGCCGCGGTGGAAGAAGGTATCGTCGCCGGTGGCGGCGTAGCCCTGCTCCGCGCCCAGTCCTCGCTCGACGACTTGTCCCTCGAAGGCGATGAAGGCATCGGTGTCGAGATCGTGCGTCGCGCTTGCGAAGCCCCGCTGCGTCAGCTCGTGAACAACGCCGGCCTCGAAGGCGCCGTCGTGGTCCAGGAAGTCAAGAAGCAGAAGGGTTCCAACGGCTACAACGTCGCCAGCGACGAGTATGTCGACATGGTCAAGGCCGGTATCATCGACCCGACCAAGGTTACCCGTTCCGCTCTGCAGAACGCGTCCTCCATCGCTTCGCTCCTCCTCACCACCGAGTGCATGATCACCGAGGTGCCGGAGAAGGAGAAAGCCCCCGCGATGCCTCCGGGCGGCGGCATGGACGGGATGTACTAAAATCTAAAGCGAAAGCTTTTTGATTCACCGGCCGGTTTTCCGCAAGGAGAGCCGGCCGGTTTGTTTTTGTGCTTCTTGAGCAGACCAGCCAATGACACGATGACTTGGTGACTTCATGACGCGCGTCATCAAGTCACCGCGTCAAAAAAGGAGCCCAAAACCATGAGCAAGATCTACAATCCCAGCGGCGGTTACCGCAAACTCCACGCCTTCAACTTCGCCACCATCATCCACCTCGGAACGATTAGTTTCTGCAAGAAATACCTCCCTTGGAAAGATGACCCTCTCGGCAAAACGCTCGGGCAGATGGTGGGGGCGTCGCGTTCCGGGAAACAGAACATCATCGAAGGCTCCGAGCGCGCCAAGACCTCCTCCGAAACGGAGATTAAGCTCACCGATGTTGCGAAAGCCAGCCTGAGTGAGCTGCAGGGGGACCTTGAAGACTATCTTGTTCAGAAAGGCCAGATCCCCTGGAGCATCCGGAATCCCGATCATCAAGCCGTGATGGCGATCATGCTCGATGAATTCGAATACACCGACGACCTGCTCCATGACTACTGGACATTCCTGCTTCAACAGAAAAAGAAATTTGACCCCTGGCTCCAAGAGCGCGACGACATCACCGCAGCCAACGCGCTGATCATCCTCATCCAGCGCGCCACCGGCTTGCTCGGAAAACAACTCAACCGGCTTGAGCAAGATTTCATTCAAGATGGAGGCATAAAGGAGAAGATGTACCAGGCCAGAACTTCCGCACGCGTCGAGCCCGACAGCCCGGCCTGTCCGGACTGCGGCGGCGCTATGCGAAAACGAAACTCCGCCCGCGGCCCATTCTGGGGCTGCGCCCAATACCCCAAATGCAAAGGCCTCCGCGCCATCGAAACCTCCAGTTCCTAAAACCCCCCGTCATCGCGTCACCAAGTCACCGCGTCAAAAAATTCAAGATCGCCGACCGGCTTGCTGAACGCCATCTTCAACTCCTGTGTCCCTAAAAGTCTTTGAATCTTTTGCCCTAATCTCTCAGAAGTACGCATCCGATTGCTCTTTCCAGTTCTCGTGGCGAGCGATCTCCGTAAGTTGATACCCGCAAACAAATTACAAACAAGGCCTCCCTTGCTGAATCCGTGTTTCGCGGTTATATTAGACACTTATGCATCATTTTTTCCGTCAGCGGCACCCATCCGGTCTCGGCGGGGTTCATCTGTCCACGCTGGCGTTTGTTTGTCTGGTTGCGCTTTTCGTGTTGCCCTGGATCCTGCTGGCCATCAGGCCTCACCATCATCATGAGGTCGACGAAACCGGCGTGGGGAATGCCGTGGTTGATGCCGGTCAGGAAGTACGGTCCGGCTCTTTCGGAAAGCTTGTGCTTACGCCGATTGTTATCAGTCCGGTTGATCGTGCCTTGCCGCCCGGTTGGTCGCGTCCGGCCCCCGCCACCTGGTTTTTTCCGGGATATGATGCGCAGAAGATGGACGACCTGATCGCCTCGCTGGAAATCGATGATACGCTGCGCCATGCGCTCGCCGATCGCGAACATTGGTCGGTAGCTGGCGAAGGCTTGCAAATCAAGCCATCCGTGGAAACGATTTTCGCCCTTCCTCCCGGTGCGCGGGATACGCTGTACCAAATCTTGTCCCGCGACCCTCGCAATCAGGCTTATCGTCATCCATGGTCGCTTGAAACCTCGAATTTCGAGAGTTCACTCACTGATGCTGCGTTGACCCGGGAAACGCGCGACCTGATTCGACGCGTTGCCTACACCAATCAATCGCGCGTATTTGTCTCGGACGTTAATGCCGTGGTGAGCTCCATCGAAGACGAATCGGAAAAATTGCGGGCGGTGCGTTTTTTGAAGTCGGCTTCCACCTACCTTGTTCAACTGTCGTTTAACGAGGCTTCAGATATCGATACCCTCATATCCTATTGGGCCAGGCACCGGAGCGTGCACGAAACGCGCCCTATTTTGGAGTCGCTTGATATTACCAGTGCCAGCATCGACATCACGCAT
The DNA here is from genome assembly GCA_049451655.1 of Kiritimatiellia bacterium. Taxonomy (GTDB): domain Bacteria; phylum Verrucomicrobiota; class Kiritimatiellia; order CAIVKH01; family CAIVKH01; genus CALMUP01. The sequence continues at coordinate 8,032 of JBMTVS010000044.1, forward strand.
GTGCTCGCGCCTTTCGCCCGCCGGCGAATTTACACCTATCCCGATCCGCAAGCGGCGGATGACGGGGTCCGGCGCGATTGTCACTGGAGCAGCCTGAATTTTTTTGCCGTGAATCCCGATGACCAGCTGGGTAATACCGCCTTCGTGCAGGAATACGTGCTGGAGCATTACTACCAAACGTCCGATGAGCCGGTGTACGGTGATATTATTTTCTTTACCACGCCGGACGGACAGACCGTTCATTCCGCGGTTTATTTGGCCGCTGGTCTCGCCTTCACCAAGAACGGGGATAATGAACACCAGCCATGGATCATCATGGACCTGGACGATATTCGCGATCTCTACACGGCCTTCAGCCATGCCCCCACGAATCCGCAGACCTGGCGGAAGAAGGGTGGGGCATAGCTTTTAGAGTGTAGCATTTACCGGTTTCGCATTAGTGTTGGCAGCGCTCATGTCACTTCCTGCCAAAGTCCAGCAGAGATTGCCCGGTCTGCCCGACAAGCCGGGCGTCTACTTCATGCGCGACCGGAACGGAAAGATCATCTACGTCGGCAAGGCGGCGTCTTTGCGTTCGCGGGTGCGGAATTATTTCCAGCCTTCCACCTTGCGCAAGGCACCGCCGAAGCTGCGCAGTTTGATTAACAGCATCGACGACTTCGATTTTATCGTGGTGCGTTCCGATGCCGATGCGGTGATTACCGAGGGGCGTCTGATCAAGGAATACCGGCCCTATTACAACGCCTTGATGAAGGACGATAAGCGCTTCCTCATGCTGCGGGTCAATATGGCAGATCCTTTTCCGCGCATCGAGCCGTGCCGGATCGACAAAGGTGACGGCGCCGTGTATCTCGGACCCTATGCCCGTTCGGACGCCGCGTGGACGGCGCTTGAATATGCCGAGAAAAAATTCGGGTTGCGATCGTGCCGTCCGCGCCTTCCGGACGCCGAGAACTACAAGCATTGCCATAATGATGTGATCCGTTTTTGTACCGCGCCTTGCGTCGGCCGTATTTCGCGCGAGGATTATGTGCGAAGGGTGGAGGAGGCGGTTGGCTTTTTGCGCGGGGAGCGGCGCGATTTGATAGAGGAGTTGCAGGGGCAGATGGAGGAGGCTGCGGCGGCGCAGGACTACGAGAAGGCGGCGGAATTGCGTGACACCGTATCGGCCTTGTGGTCGGCAATTCGCGAGCGCAGCAAAGGCAAGCGGTCACTGGCGTTACAGATGGAGGATGCGCGCAAGGGGGCGGAGGAGTTGCAGCAGATTCTGAAATTGCCCGGACCGGCGACGGTTATTGAGTGTTTCGACAACTCAAACTTGGGAGGAAGTTTACCGGTATCGGCAATGGTTTGCGCGGTCAACGGTGTGCCGCGGCCCCAGCGTTACCGGCACTTTAAGGTGAAGACCATCATCGGGGCGGATGATCCCGGAACGATGGGGGAGGTGGTGAGCCGGCGTTATGCGCGATTGCGCGACGAGGGCCAGCCGATGCCGGATTTGGTGTTGATTGATGGAGGGGTTACCCAGCTCAAGGCGGCGCGCGATGCGCTCGAAACGCTGGGCTTGGGTCATGTACCAACGGCGGGTTTGGCCAAGCAATTTGAAGAGCTGTTTGTCGAAACCACCTTGAGCAAGCCGCCCATCCGTTTGCCTGCCGATTCGCGTGCGCTCAAGGTGTTGCAGCGCATTCGCGACGAGGCTCACCGCTTTTCGCTGACCTTTCATCGCTCGCTGCGCAGCCGCAAAATTCGCGAATCAGCCCTCGATGACATCGAGGGGATTGGCGACAAGCGCAAACAACTTCTCATCCAGCATTTCGGCTCCGTCCGCCGCCTACAGCGGGCCACCGAGCAGGAAATCGCCGCCGTCCCCGGCATCGGCCCCATCATGGCTCAAACCATCCGCCGCCAACTGGGGCACGTGAACGATCCGTTATAGCTTCAGCAGTGGAAATGCCCGGTGTAGAACGGGTTCGCTGGGGCAGTTGAGGTGCCGTTCGAGAAGGGTGGCATAGACGGACCGGAAGTCGATGGTGTGTCGCATATCGCCGCGATCCAGTTGTCCCGGATCGAGGTCGGGCATTTCGCCGGCGATACCCCGGGTCAGGTTGCCACCGGCGATGAACACCGGCGCGGCGGCGCCGTGGTCGGTTCCGGCGCTCTCGTTTTCCGCCACCCGGCGCCCGAATTCGCTGAAGGTCATGACCATCACCCGTTCCTGGTTGCCGGTGTTCTTCATGGCGCGCATGAAGGCATGCAGGCCTTCGGAAAATTCCCCCAACAACCGCTCATGGCTACCGGCCTGGTTGGCGTGGGTGTCGTAGCCGCCTTGCGAGGCGTAATAAATCCGGGTGGGCATGCCGCCGGTGATGAGGTTGGCGATGATTTGCATCTCGCGGCCGAAGCGCGTGGAGGGAAACGAGCCATCGCGACCGGCCCGGGCCGCGATAGCTCGGATGCGGTCGGAATTGACCTGCGCATCCATGGCGGTGCGCTCAAGAAAATCAATCATCGTTTCGCCGGGCAGTTTGCGTCCGCGTCCCGATGAAAAGGAACTGATCGAAGCCCCGGCGACCCGGTCCCCGGTGTTGTTGAAGTGATTGAAGAGTTCCTGTTCATCGCGACCGCCCCCGCCGGCCATGAAGCGGAATTGCCCGGTGTTGCCGAAGGTGATGCCTTTCGGTGTGGCGCCGGCAAACGCTTGCGGCGTTTCCGCTTCGATGGCAATGCCGCAGGAGGCGTCTTCGCCGCGGCATTGGTTGTCGAAGTAGCGCCCGATCCAGCCTTGTGTTTCGTTGATATGGGCGTCGGATGCGGTATGCCAGATTTCCGTGGAGCGAAAATGCGAGCGGTTGGGGTTGGGGTAGCCCACGCCCTGGATGATGGCGAGCGATCCGTCATCGTAGAGATCCTTGAGCCCGGTCAAGGCGGCATGAAGACCGAGTTCGTCGTTGAGCTTCAGGGTGTCGCTGCGTTTGATGCCAATGACCGGCCGGGCGCGATGGTAGTGGTCGTTGCCGAAGGGAATTACGGTGTTGAGTCCGTCGTTGCCACCGGCGAGCTGCACGACGACGAGGATCGGATGGTCCTTGCCGGTGACCGGTGCGGTGGCGGCCCCGGCGACCTGGGTGAAGAGCGATTGCATGGTGGCCTGGATGAAGGAGGGCACGGTCCAGGTCATGGCGCCCCCGATCATGGTGTCGCGAAGAAAGGCGCGGCGGGTTTTCAGATGGAGTTCCGGCATGGCGGTGGTTCCTTTCAGCAAACCTGGAAGTGTGGCGTGCTCATCATGACGTGCAGGAAATTACGGAGCTCGACGTCGCTGATGATCGCGGTCATCGGTTTTTTGGTCAGGTAGAGTTTGATGGTGTGTTTCTCGCGCTCGCTCAAGGCGCGTTGAAAGAACCGCCACTCGAGATAGTCATAGGCATCGTTCATGGTCTTGCGCCGGGAGCGGGGGAGGATGCGGTCCAGATCGGCGATCGCGCTCATGCCCTCGATGCCGTCCGGTTCATCATCGTTCATCATCATGGCTTCATCATCACTGCGCTTCTTTTTCCGCCGGGCCGGGGCAGACTTCATGCCCTGCGCCCCTTTAACGAGGTAGCCGGCGGTGTTGTAGCGCTGCATCAGGGTCGCGGCGGTGATCCAGGAGGGGCCGCCATCCCACCCCTTCACGTTGGGCGGCATGAAGAGCTCCTGCCCGAGCAGGCGGGTGATTTGACCGCAAGCACGGGCGTCCGGCAGCGTGCCTTCCAGCACGATGCAACTGTTCACCAGCCAGTAAACCGGGCTTTTAATCTGCGCATAGGCTTGATCCAGCGCGTAAAAAGCGCGACTCAGCAGGATGTTTTCCAGCAAGGACTCGATGGCGTAGTCGTCTATCCGGAATTGCTCCGCGAGCGCTTCGATCAGCCATTCATCCGGCTCATCCCAGGCCAGAAAACGCCATAGTTTGCGGACGATGAAGGGGGCGCAGGCGGGCTGCCGCAGGATGATATCGATGATGTCATCCCCGTCAAACGGGCCGTTTTCGCCCAGAAATTCCTTGTTGCCGCGATCACTTTCTCTTGCTTTGCGTTGAAAAAACATGCGGTCCGGTTCGATGGACCAGCCGGCAAAGGCGCGGGCGGCTTCCCGGACATCCTGTTCGGTGTAGCGACCTTCACCCAGGGTGAACAACTCCATGAATTCGCGGGCGAAGTTTTCATTGGGATTGGACTTGCGGCTCTGCGCGTTATCGAGGTAGACGAGCATGGCGGGATCGCGGGCCACGGCGCGGAGCAAATCGCGCAGGTTGCCGGTGGCGTGGGCGCGCAGCATTTGATTTTGCGCGTACATCGCGCCGGCGTGGCGGACCTTCTCGAAACTGGTCGCGAAATGGCCGTGCCAGAAGAGGGTCATTTTTTCCTGCAGCGGGTGCGCGGCATGGCGCATACGGTTGAGCCACCAATGCTGCAGGGATTCGATGCGCTCGATTTGCAGGCGGCGAAAAATCTGTTGCTGCCGTTGGCGCTCTTCCGGGGATAGACCGGAGTTTTTCCGGAAACCGGGGCGCGCATAAGTATCCGGGGCCTCCACCCAGGCCGGGGGCGGCACATCTTGGTTATCACCCGCCGGCCACGTCCCTCGCACGAGCGCGCGAACGGCCTCCTCCGGCTTCAATTCCGCAAGCGCCGCTGCATGTTCCGGAGTTCCTCCAAAACCTGCCCGGTTCAGCAGGTGAGCAGCCATGTGCGGATTCCATATAGCTGGTTCGACCGGTTCGATCATAAAAACATCCTACCCCGCATAACGAATCTTGTGCGCGATTTATTTTGCTTCTGTTTCCCTCTCCTCACGTTCTTCCGTGTGCAAGTCGATTTCGCGCCCCGGCAAGGACGAAACGGACGAAGTGAACCAAAAGGATGCCGGGGGGGGATTTCCCTTAATTTGGGCTGCGAGTTTTCTTGGTGATTTAGCGGGCATTGTGCTAATTTCAAAGGTTTAACTGGTGAGAAATGTCTGAACGCGTTATGCGAGAGAGATTCATAGTCATAATTTACCGCATGCTGGTATCGGCCTTGCTGGTTGTGGGGTGTGATCGGGCGGCCTTTGGCGACGAGGATCGTGGCTCGACGGCCAAAGGGGATCCTTATCGCGTGGCCCACCGATTTGGTCATGCCGGGGAGGCGGAAACGTTCCTTGAGCTTTTGTCGCGTAAAGAGGTTATTGCCGTGCAAATGGAGGTCATCAACCAGCTTGCGGTTGAGAAAAGAGCCGAATTACGCGGTTTCAATAGACAGTTGGAGGAGGTCTTCGATCTGAATCCCGATCTGGATTACACCTTTGATGCCGAAACGGGGCGTGTGTTTGAAGCGGCAGAAAATGACCCCGATGAATTTTCGGAGAGTCGCCGCCTGCCGTCGCTCATTCTTAAGGATGGCCCGCGTATAGAGCGTTTCACCAAATTAGCCCTCGCCCGGAACCCCACCAAACACCAAATTCTGG
>JBMTVS010000045.1:0-13467 GCA_049451655.1 Kiritimatiellia bacterium
CTTCGGGAACCTCGTAGACTTACTTCCAGTGCACGCGTAAGGCGTTGGTGAAAAACAATAAATAGTAGTGGGTGGAGGCGCTGAACACATGCTCGACGTAATCCTCTTCCTTGGTGGTCATACCGGACTTGCCGCGCCCGCCGCGACGCTGCTCGCGGTAGGTCTCGACGGGAACGCGCTTGATATAGCCGCCGTGGCTGAGGGTGATGACACACGGACGGTCGGCGATGAGATCCTCCATGTTGATCTCGCCCTCGTCGGGCAGGATTTCGGTGCGGCGTGCATCGGCGTATTGTTTGCGGATCTCCTGCAGGTCGTCCTTCATCACGCCGTAAATCTTGTCTGGATTGGCCAGCAAATCCTTGAGGTAGGCGATGAGCGCCATCACTTCCTTGTACTCGGCCTCGATCTTGTCGCGCTCGAGTCCAGTCAATTGGTAGAGGCGCATGTCGAGGATGGCGTTGGCCTGGATTTCGGACAGGCCGAAACGGCTGACCAACTCGGCGCGGGCAACGTGGCGGTCGCTGGAGGAGCGGATGATCTTGACCACTTCGTCCATGTTGTCGATGGCGATGCGCAGGCCTTCGAGGATATGGGCGCGGGCAAGCGCCTTGTCGAGGTCGTACTTGGTGCGGCGCGTGATGACCTCGAAGCGGTGGTTGATGAAGCACTGCAAAAGTTCCTTCAGGTTCATCACCCGCGGGCGGTTATGGTCGATGGCCAGCATGATGGCGCCAAAGGTCATCGAGAGCTGGGTCTGGCGGTAGAGGTTGTTCAGAATGACCTTCCCCATCACGCCCTTCTTCAGCTCAATGACCACACGGATGCCGTCCTTGTCAGACTCATCGCGAATGTCGGAGATACCCTCGATCTGTTTTTCGCGCACCAGCTCGGCCATTTTCTCGATGAGGGTGGCCTTGTTCACGGTGTAGGGAATCTCGTTGATGATGATCACCTCGCGCCCGCTCTTGTCCTCCTCGATGGTGGCGCGTCCGCGCACCTTGATCAGGCCGCGGCCGGTTTCGTACATCGACTTGATGGCGTTGACGCCATAGATGGTGGCGGCGGTGGGAAAATCCGGGCCCTTGATGAACTCCATCAAGTCGGCGACGGTGGCGCGCGGGTTATCGATGAGATGAATGGTGCCGTCGATCACTTCCCCGAGGTTGTGGGGAGGGATGTTGGTGGCCATGCCGACCGCGATACCGGTGCTACCATTGATGAGCAGGTTGGGCACGCGCGCAGGCAGGACGGTGGGCTCCATCAAGGTGCCGTCGAAGTTCTCCTGCATATCGACGGTGTTCTTGTCGATGTCGGCGAGCATGTCCTCGGCAAGACGCTGGAGCTTACATTCGGTGTAACGATAAGCAGCGGGCGGATCGCCGTCGATACTGCCAAAGTTACCCTGGCCGAAGATCAGCGGATTGCGCATGGAGAAGCTCTGGCCCATGCGGACGAGGGTGTCGTAGACTGCGCTGTCACCATGCGGATGGTAGTTACCGATGACTTCACCGACCACCTTGGCGCATTTGACGAAGGCCTTGTTGTGGGTCCAGCCGCGCTCGCGCATGGCGTAAAGGATACGCCGATTGCCCGGCTTGAGGCCGTCGCGGGCGTCGGGCAAGGCTCGCCCGATAATCACGCTCATCGAGTAATCGATGTAGGCGCGCTGCATTTCGTCTTCGATATTGATCTGGTCGATTCTGTCGCTCACGTTTTCTCCAAGCCCTTTGTCATTCCGTCTTTATTCAAATCAAATTCGCCGGCGGCCGATGCCGTCCAGCCCGTGGAGCATGTATGGAAACCGAACCGCGCGAAGCTCCCGGCGCGCCTTGCTGTTTGTCGATTCGGTTCATCCTGTTTTCAACACGCATGCCGAACTCCAGCGTTAGATATCGAGGTTCGTCACGTTCAGCGCGTTCGACTCGATAAACTCACGGCGGGGTTCAACTTCATCACCCATCAGCACGGTGAAAATTTCGTCGGCCTTAACCGCATCCTCGAGGGCCACGCGCAGCAACCTGCGGTTTTCCTTGTTCAAGGTGGTTTCCCACAATTGTTCGGGATTCATTTCGCCAAGACCTTTGTAGCGCTGGATATCGACGCCCTTGCGGCCGTGGATGCGGATTTTTTCGAGCAGTTCGAACAAGGAGAAGACCTCGTCCTTTTTGTCATCGTTACCGCCGGCCAGCCAAAGCACGGGTTGCTCTGCGACAATCAAGTCCTTTTCGCTGAAACCAAACTCCTCGAGGGTAGCGATCAGCCGGCCAATCGCGGCCATGGTGAACACCTCCGTCCAGCGCACGCCATCGCCATCGGCGGTGCGGCCGCCCTCGCCTTCGCTGAGGATCTCCACGCCGGCCTTCTGCTCGTACTCTTCGCAGAGGGCGCGCAATTCGGTTTCGTTATACACGTAACGAACGACTTCATCTTCGGCGGTGGTAATGACCACACGGTATTGCGGAAACGCTCCGCCCGGACCTTCGGCGCGGTGACGCAAGTATTCTTCAAAAGGAATGCCCTTGCGGTTCAAGCGGTCGGCGTGTTGCTCGAGTTCACCGAGTTTCTCCAGCACGGTGCGCAACGCATCGCCCTCGAGCCGTACTTCGCCGGCGGTGTTTAGCGCCTTGGCATCGTCGATCGCGAGGTTGATCAGGATTTTGTTCAGCGCGGCCTCGTTTTCGATGTACTCCTCGCGGTTACGACGCTTGATGCGGAAGAGAGGCGGCTGGGCGATGTAGATGTATCCCTGCTCAATGAGCTGCGGCATCTTACGGTAGAAGAAGGTGAGCAGCAGCGTGCGGATATGCGAGCCGTCGACATCGGCGTCGGTCATGATGATGATGCGGTGGTAGCGCAACTTCTCGATGTTGAAATCGTCGCGCCCGAAACCGGTGCCGAGGGCGGTAATCATGGTGCGGATTTCGTTGTTATTCAGCATCTTGTCGTCACGCGCCTTCTCGACGTTCAACACCTTGCCGCGCAGGGGCAAGATGGCCTGGAAGGTACGGTCGCGGCCCTGCTTGGCCGAGCCACCGGCGCTGTCGCCCTCGACGATAAACAGTTCGCACTTGGACGGATCGCGCTCGGAGCAATCGGCCAGCTTGCCAGGCAGTCCCCCGCCCTCCAGCGCGCCCTTGCGACGGGTCAGTTCGCGCGCCTTGCGAGCGGCCTCGCGGGCGCGGGCGGCGAGAATACCTTTTTCGATGATGCGCTTGGCGACAGTGGGGTTTTCCTCGAAGAAGGTGGCGAGCTCCTCGTTCACCACGGAGGACACAATGCCCTCGACCTCGCTGTTGCCGAGCTTGGTCTTGGTCTGGCCTTCAAATTGCGGGTCCGGAACTTTAACGCTGACCACCGCGGTGAGGCCTTCGCGGATGTCGTCGCCGGTCATGGAATCGGCGTCATCCTTGAACAGTTTATTAGCCTTGGCGTAGGCGTTCACGGTGCGGGTCAGGGCGGAACGGAAACCGCTCAAGTGAGTGCCGCCCTCAACCGTGTTGATATTGTTGGTGTAGCTGAAAACGCTCTCGTTGAACGCGTCGCTGTACTGCATGGCGATTTCCACCTGCACATTGTCGCGTTCCTTCTCGAAGATAATGACTTCGGGATGCAGCGGATTCTTGTTTTTGTTCAGCAGCTTCACGAACTCCGAAATGCCACCCTCATATTTGAAGGTTTCCTCGCGGGCCGGCTCTTCCTGGCGCAGGGCGATTTCAATACCCTTGTTCAGGAAAGCGAGCTCGCGCAGGCGATTGGCGAGGGTGTCCCAATTGAATTCGGTGGTGGAAAAAATCGTGTTATCGGGGAAGAAGGTGATCTTCGTGCCGCGGCCGCTGGTTTTGCCGATTTTCTCAAGTTGGGTCACCGGGGCGCCACGCTGGTAACGCTGATGATAAACGATGCCCTCGCGGCGCACTTCGACTTCAAGCCATTCGCTCAATGCGTTCACGCAGGAGACGCCGACGCCGTGCAAACCACCGGATACTTTGTAGGAGGAGTGGTCGAACTTGCCGCCGGCGTGAAGCACGGTCAGCACCACCTCGACCGCGGGACGTTTTTCCTGCGGGTGGATATCCACCGGGATGCCGCGGCCATCGTCGTTTACTGAAATCGACCCGTCGGCATTCATCGAGACGTCAATGTGCTGACAGTAGCCAGCTAGCGCTTCGTCGACGCTATTATCCACCACTTCATAAACCAAGTGATGCAAGCCGCGTACACCCGTGTCGCCGATGTACATCGCGGGTCGCTTGCGAACCGCTTCCAGGCCGGCTAGCACGGTGATATTGCCGGCTCCGTAATCTGCTTTATTGACGTCAGTTAGATCGATTTCTGATTCGTTTTTTTCGTCGCTCAAGGTCGTGACTTTCCGGCTGAAGTGAATGTTCTCAACAAGCTTCAAAATGTAGCGAAATTGAGCCTGGAAAGCAATCGTGGAAATCATCCCACAACGCAATCGGATTTCAGGTTTCCGGCATCGAAATTGCGGGTCGGAAATGGATGTGAACAGGCGAGGCGGTTCGTCGGCTTGATTCATGGACGCTGAACGGAAGCTCGTGCATACTCGCCGCAGTCATGATCACCCTTTCCATCGTGCCTGAAATCGCCGCGGTGCCCGCAGCATGGAAAATTCTATCGCTTTCCACGCTAGTGCATCTGACGTGCTTTGGCTGGGTATTTCAGCACATTATGCGGAATCGCCGCGACCCGGTTTCGGCGATGTTATGGATTCTGGTGACCTGGTCGGTACCCTTGTTCGGCTTTGCCGCCTATCTTTCGTTCGGCGTGAACCGCGTGGCCGCGAAGAGCTGGCAAAAGGAATCCGCCAACCGGCGTCTGGCCAGCGAGCGTAGCGCACGCGAAGCAGAAGCCCTGCCCTTGAACTACTGGCGGTCGATCCGCGAGGCGGTGGCCCATGAACCCACCCATCCCGTCGCGCAAAAAATCGACCACGCCATCGCCGGTCAACTCACCGATAGCCCGCTCCTCGCGGGCAACCACATCGAGCTGCTGGTCACCGGCGATGAGGCCTTCCCCGCCATGCTGGAGGCGATCGCCTCGGCGCGTCATCACATTCATGTCCAGAGCTTCATCATCGGACATGATGACGTTGGGCACCGGCTCATGGAGGCCTTGAAGACCGCTGCCACCCGGGGCGTAAGCGTGCGCGTGTTATACGATCGTTTTGGTTCAACGCGCGCGGTGGTGGGTGGCTTTTTTCATCGCCATCGCGGAATTCCCAATCTGCGACTCGCCGGTTGGACCATGGCAAACCTGTTTAAGCGCCAATTCCAGATCAACCTGCGAAACCACCGGAAAGTGATGATCGTGGATGGCTGTATAGCTTTCACGGGCGGCATCAATCTTCATGAGGAGAACTTGACCCGGGGTGACCTTGCTCCCATTCGTGACTACCATGTACGGGTACGCGGCCCGGTGGTGAGTGAATTGCAATACACCTTTCTGCGCGACTGGTATTACATCACCGACGAAAATCCGGATCGCCTGCTATCAGCGGAGCATTTCCCGCCCCTGCAAGCCGAGGGCGAGGCGCCCATCCGCGTCGTGAATGGCGGTCCCGCCACCGAACTCGATGAAATCTACGATTCGCTCTTCGCCTGCCTGGTCAGCGCCCGGGAGCGCATTATCGCGGTTACGCCTTACTTCGTGCCCACCAGCGACATTGTCCGCGCCCTCCGTCATGCCGCCCTGCGCGGCGTGGAGGTAAGGCTGGTGGTGCCGCGCGACAACAACCACATCTACGCCGGCTGGGCCGGACGCGCCTATTACGAGGAGCTGCTGGAGGCAGGGGTACGAATTTTTGAGCGACAGCCGCCCTTTATGCACGCCAAGGGGCTGATCATCGATGAGGCGGTTGCGGTCATCGGCACCGCCAACCTCGACGTGCGCAGCTTGAAGCTCAACTACGAGACCAACCTGATGGTTTATGATGCCCCTTTCATCAATCGCCTCATGCGGACAATGCTCGAGGAAGTCGCTCTCAGCCAGGAAATCGACCTGAACCTGTGGCACCAACGCCCCCTCACCCAGCGCATGCGCGAAAATGCCTGCAGTATTTTGACGCCGATTCTTTGATAATCTTGACAATCATAATTCGCGAAATAAATTTCGCGTAATGAACGTCGCTAAAAAAAATAAATCAAACAAGGTGGACGAGGCACCCTGGACCTTTCTCACCAACCACTCCCATGTCCTGCTCACCCTTGCCGCCCACCCGGAAATGGTCATGCGGGAAATCGCGCTGGCGGTGGGGATCACCGAGCGCACGGTGCAGAAGATAATCGAGGACCTTACTGCGGCCGGGGTCATCCGGTGCGAGAAGGTGGGGCGCCGGAACCGTTACCGCATCAATCGCCGGGCGCACTTGCGGCATCCCGTGGAGGCCCACCGCAAGGTAGCGGACATACTCGATCTGGTGGAGTCCTAACCATGAGCGTCAAGCCGTCGTATTCTCTTGCCGCTTTTCGCGGCGACCTTTGGGGCGGTCTAACCACCGCCATTATTTCCCTGCCGATGGCCCTCGCCTTTGGCGTGGCTTCCGGCGCGGGTCCGCAGGCCGGCCTGTACGGCGCGGTGATGGTCGGGTTCTGGGCGGCGGTATTCGGTGGTTCGCGCACGCTGATTTCCGAACCCACGGGCCCCATGACCTTGATGATTGCCACCGTAATGACCGGCATCGCGGCGCGTTATCCGGAAGACGCTTTGGCTATGATGTTCGCGGTGATTGTGTTGGCGGGTATTTTTCAAATGGCCTTTGGGCTCCTCAAACTGGGCCGTTACATCACCCTCATGCCCTACAGCGTCATTTCAGGTTTCATGTCCGGCATCGGTGTGCTGTTGATGATTCTGCAGATCGCACCTTTACTCGGTCATGCCGTGCCGCCCGGTGGCGCGCCCGGCGTCATCGCGGGCTTACCTGATATGTTGCGCGGGCTGCACCTGCCCGAGTTTTTGCTGGGAGTGATTTCTCTGGTGGTGTTGTTCGCGTTCCCGTCCTCGTGGCGGCGCAAATTCCCGCCCCAGCTGGCGGTGCTGATTTTCGGTACCATTTACGCCGCCATCTTTTTCAACGGCGCGGAATTGCGCATCATTGGTGCCATTCCCATGGGGTTGCCCTCGTTCCAGTTGCCGATGATTTCCATGGATATGATGGGTAAGATTTTCGTCGATGCCTTGCTGCTGGCCATGCTGGGCAGCATCGACACCGTATTGACCGCCATGATTGCCGATTCATTGAGCCGCAACCGCCACGACACCAACCGCGAACTGGTGGGACAAGGCATCGCCAACACCTTCTCCGGATTTTTTGGCGGTCTGCCCGGCGCGGGCGCAACCATGGGCACCGTGGTGAACATTCAATCCGGCGCCAGCACGCGAGTGGCCGGGATGACCCGCGCCCTGATTTTGCTGGTGGTCATTATGGCGGCCGCCCCGTTGCTCACGAATGTGCCGATGGTCATCCTTGCCGCCATCACCTTCAAAGTCGGGTTGGATATTCTGGACTGGAGTTTTCTTCGACGCGCCCATCGCGTTTCGCGGACGGCCAGTTTCATCATGTATGGCGTTTTAGCGGTAACCGTGCTGGTGGACATTATGGTTGCGGTCGGGGTGGGTGTATTTATTGCCAATATTATCACGATCGACCGCCTCACCCGCCTGCAAAGCGCGAACATCAAGCTGATCAACGCGGTATCCGATCATCCCGTAGACCTTATGCCGGAGGAAAAGGCGATACTGGATGCCGCCGCGGAGAAAATCGTCATGCTTCATTTCAGCGGACCGATGATCTTCGGTGTGGCCCGTTCGATTTCGCTGGAGCAGGATGCCATGCGCGATGCCAACGTGCTCGTGCTCGACTTGACCGAGGTTTCCTTTCTTTCCGTTACGGTAGCCCTGGCTCTCGAGAACGTCATCCGCGAGGCGGCGGCGAGCGATTGCGTGGTCATTATTGCCGCGGCATCCGACAAGATTTACGACCGGTTGAAGGCGCTGGGTCTCCTGGGTGCCGGAACCTCCGTTTTCACCGACGAAACCCGTAGTAAGGCCTTATGCCGGGCGCGGGACATCGTAGCGCAAACCCAAACAAACACCTCGTCGCATGACGAAATATCCCCGGTAACTTCGGCATGAAAAAAAATCTTACCATCATAACGCTGGCCTTGATTCCGCTGCTATCAGCGATTGCGGTTAAACCTTCATGGCAGCCGGCCCATCCGGTGGCGCGGGATATCATCATCCTGAAACTACCGGGTTTTCAACCGGGCGATGTCCTGCACTGGGCGGTCACGGTCGATGAGTTATCGTGGACGCGGCCGGTTGACGCCTATCATCCGGCGGGCTCGACCATGTTTGGCGATGCGGTGCGCACGCCTTTCCGCGCATCGGAAGACGACCCGTCTATAGGTGTCGTCCAGCTTGGGCCCTTTAATCATCCGCGCCAGGCGGTCAAGACCATCGACTTCGCCATTTCGTATGCTAACGGGACCTGGAACAACAATGACGGCGAGGACTTCAGCATTCCAATTTCCGCCGGGCGGGTCACCATCTCGCCGGCGCGTCCCGGCATCAACGACCCGGTGGTGGTCACCGTGCACGATGCCATGCCCGGCATGCAACTCCGCTGGGGCGTCAACGCGGACCGCGGCAATTGGGAGCCGCTTCATCCCCTCTACTACCCGCCCGCCACCCTCCTCGCCGACGACGAAGTGGGGACAGACAGTTTGTTGACCCCGCCGGGACCCGACGGCAAATCCACCATCACCCTCGGCCCCTTCAATCGCGGCGAGCAGCCGGTCCATTCCCTCCACATGGCCGTCCACTGGAACAACATCTGGGACACCGACGCCGGCCGGAACTACAATTTCGCCATCGACGACCGGGATGACAGCCCGTCACTGCAAATACTCCACCCTACCCCCGAAACCACCGCCACCGACGCCGTCACCATCCACATCCAAAACGGGGACATAGAAGGTATGACGCGAGAAGGGGACATACAATCTGTCGCCTTATGGCTTAATGGTGAAGCACTTACGACGTTGCCCGAAGCGCCCTTCGCCTTCGAGCTCCCCCTCGCCGACCTCGATTACGGCCCCTACCAAATCACCGCCCGCACCGGCGGCGACACCGATGCCCAGCTCGACAGCGTCACCTTCTGGCACGTGCCGGCCTACGAAACCAAGCCCCTCCCCGAAGACATCGGCTTCGGCGCCACCGATCATGGCGACGGCCGGGTCACCTTCGCCCTCTACGCCCCCGGCAAGAAATTCGTCCACCTTGTGCTAAATGGGGACACAGAATATCTGATGCACGCCTCGCCCGACGGCTCCTGGTGGCTCACTCTCGATGAACTAGAGCCACAAACCATTCGCTACCAATACCTTATCGAGTCTGAGCTATTGCTGGGTGACCCGTATGCGCGGCAGGTCGACTGGACCACCCCGGACGGCCGGAAGGGCTGGGAGCCGCAGGACGCGAAAACCATCTTCCACGTCGGCCGCGAGCCTTACATCTGGTCGATCACCAATTATGTGCGTCCCGCGCTCGAAGAACTGGTCATTTACGAGCTCTATATTGCGGATTTCGCCCCAGGCGAAGGGTTCGACGGCATCACCAAGCGCCTCGACTACATCGCCGACCTCGGGGTCAACGCCATCGAGCCCATGCCCTGGCACCCCTGGACCGGCATGGAAAGCTGGGGCTACAACCCTGCCTTCCATTTTGCGGTCGAGCAGTTATACGGCACCCCCGACCAGCTCAAGCGCCTCATCGACGCCTGCCACGCGCGCGGCATCGCGGTCATTATCGACATGGTCCTCAACCACGCCGAATGGAACTCGCCGCTCTACCAACTTTATGGCAATGACTACGAAGCCAGCCCCTACTTCCGCGCCTTCACCGGCCACAACTGGGGCTTCCCGAAAATCGACCAGCAATCCCCCGCCGTGAAGCGCTACACCGCCGACATCATTCGCTTCTGGATCGAGGAATACCACATAGACGGCCTCCGCTACGACGCCACCCGCTGGACCGGCTGGCAGGGCTACAACGATTGGGGCGCCAGCTGGTTCGCCTACAGCGCCCGCCAGATCGACCCAAAAAGCATACAGATTGCCGAGCACCTGCCCATCGAGCCGCCCCTCATCTATGAAACCGAAATGGACACCGGCTGGCATGCCGAATACCGCTGGCGCATCCGCGAAACCCTCAACTCCGCCGTCCTGCACCGCGACGGCTTCCTCGATGCCATGGATGCCCGCCGCGTCGGGTTCAAACATCCGCTAGAGCGCATCCCCTACACGGAAAGCCACGACGAGGAGCGCGTCGTGCGCGACCTGCGGCTCGCCGGATTCTCCGAGGAGGAGGTCTTCCGCCGCGCCGCCGCCGCGCTTGCCATTACCCTCACCACCCCCGGCGTGCCCATGATTTACGCCGGCCAGGAATTCGGCGAAGCCACCGACAAAACCGTCGGCTGGAACCACCTCAACTGGTCGCTCCTCAACCAGGAACCCAACCGCCGCCTGCACGCTCTAACCCGCGAACTCGTCAAACTCCGGGTCGCCCACCCATCCCTGCGCGGCGATGAACTCGAGATCCTCACCCTCGACGATTCCACCGGACTCGCCACCTACCGTCGCGGCGCGGGTGACGAAGCCATCTACGTCGCCATCAATTTCGGCCGCGACACCCTCGAGGCCAACCTACCCCTCCCCGCCGAAACCAGTTGGCGCGACGTCGTTTCATCAACCAAGCTGGCCACTCCCGCCACGCTCTCCCTTCTCCCCGGTCAATCGGCGGTGCTTGTGAAGGACACTCCATGAACCGGAAGCCTGACTAAAACAGTTGCGCGTTGAAAAGTATCTAACCGTTTAATAGATTGATTAAAATGAAGGGCTACCGTCCATCCATCGAGAGTCAAAAGCGGCGTTATTCGCTAAAATTGGCGATGGAACGAATGCGTAAACCGTCCTCGCCGAATCGTCCCCGTATCGTCGAAAATTCCGAACCGTGCCAACCGGCTGCACGCACTCTTGCTGACGCCATTCGAATTTCTGATCAGATAAAGGATGCTCGGGAAAAATTGCTTTATCCGTTTAGCCGGATAGAGTAATATATAACGTTTAACTGTGGGGACATAGACGTTATGAGAGCATCACGCGAGCAAGAGCTACGGAATATACTGCAAAAACGCATCATGATCATTGATGGGGCCATGGGCACCATGATTCAGCGTTACCAGTTGCAGGAGAAGGACTACCGCGGCGAGCGGTTCAAGGATTATGCCTACGACGTGAAGGGCAACAACGACCTTCTGACCCTCACCCAACCCCACATCATCCAGGAAATCCATCGCCAGTACCTCGAAGCCGGAGCGGACATCCTCGAAACCAACACCTTTAACGCCCAGACCATCTCCATGGCCGACTACCACATGGAGGACCTCGCCTACGAGCTGAACGTCGCCGGTGCCCGCATCGCCCGCGAGGTGGCGGACGAATTCGAAGCCCGCGACCCCTCGAAACCCCGTTTCGTGGCCGGGGTCATCGGTCCCACCAACCGCACCGCCTCCATCTCCCCCGACGTTAATAACCCCGGGTTCCGCAACGTCAACTTCGACCAGCTCGTCACCGCTTACTCTGAATCGGTCCGCGGCCTCTGCGACGGCGGCGCCGACATCATCCTCATCGAAACCGTCTTCGACACCCTGAACGCCAAGGCCGCCATCTATGCGGTGAAGAATTACTTCGCCGAACAGGGACAGTCCCTGCCGGTCATGATTTCCGGCACCATAACCGACCGCAGCGGCCGCACCCTCACCGGCCAAACCGCCGAGGCCTTCTGGTACTCGATGATGCACGCCGAACCGGTCAGCATCGGCTTCAACTGCGCCCTCGGCGCCGCCGACATGCGCCAGCATATCGACGACATTTGTCGCATAACCCCCGCCTACATCTCCACCCATCCCAACGCGGGTCTCCCCAACGAATTCGGCGGCTACGACGAAACCCCGGAGCAAATGGCGGAAGTCCTCCGCGAATTTGCCGAGCACGGCCTCATTAACATCGTCGGCGGCTGCTGCGGCACCACCCCCGACCACATCAAGGCCATCGCCGCCGCCGTGGCTCCCTACCCGCCCCGCCAGCTCCCCGAAGTCGACCGCACCCTCCGCCTCAGCGGACTCGAACCCTTCGTCATCCGTCCAGAAACCAACTTCGTAAACATCGGCGAGCGCTGCAACGTCACCGGCTCGCGCAAATTCCTCCGTCTCATCAAGGATGGCAAATTCGACGAGGCCCTCGACGTCGCACGTGTGCAGGTCGAAAACGGCGCCCAGATGCTCGACATCAACATGGACGAAGGCCTGCTCGACGCCGAAAAAATCATGCCCGACTTCCTGAACCTCATGGCTTCGGAGCCGGATATTTCAAAAGTACCCTTCGTCATCGACTCCTCGAAATGGAAGGTCATCGAAGCCGGCCTCAAATGCGTGCAAGGCAAGTGCGTGGTCAACTCCATCAGCCTCAAGGAAGGCGAGGAGCCCTTCATCGAGCAGGCTCGCAAAGCCCGCCTCTATGGCGCCGCGGTCATCGTCATGGCCTTCGACCAAAAGGGACAGGCCGATTCGCTCGAGCGCCGCCTCGAAATCTGTACACGCTCCTATAAAATTCTCACCGAAGTCGTCGGCTTCCCGCCCGAGGACATCATCTTCGACCACAACATCTTCGCCATCGGCACCGGCATCGAAGAGCACAACAATTACGGCGTCACCTTCGTCGAAGCCACCCGCCAGCTCAAATCAAGCCTCCCCCATATCCGCATTAGCGGCGGTGTCAGTAACATCTCCTTCTCCTTCCGCGGCAACGAGCCGGTGCGCGAGGCGATTCATTGCGTGTTCCTGTACCACGCCATCAAGGCCGGGATGGACATGGGCATCGTCAACGCCGGCCAGCTCGCGGTCTATGACGACATCGACGCCGAACTCCGCGAGCGCGTCGAGGACCTCGTTCTCAATCGTCGCCCCGACGCCACCGAGCGTCTGCTCGACATCGCCGGCAACTACACCGGACAGGAAAGAGCCAAGGAGGAAGCCCAAGCCTGGCGTTCCCTGCCCGTGCGCGAACGCCTTGCCCACGCGCTCATCAAAGGCATTACCGACCACATCGATGAAGACACCGAGGAAGTCCGCAAGGAATGTTCCCACCCGCTCGAAGTCATCGAAGGCCCGCTCATGGCCGGCATGAATATCGTCGGTGACCTCTTCGGTGCCGGCAAAATGTTCCTTCCGCAAGTGGTCAAAAGCGCCCGCGTCATGAAGAAAGCCGTCGCTTACCTCGAGCCCTACTTCGAGGAGGCCAAGAAGACCGGACCTGCCCAGGCCAAGGGCCGCATCCTGATGGCCACGGTAAAAGGCGACGTCCACGACATCGGCAAGAACATTGTCGG
>JBMTVS010000046.1:0-13431 GCA_049451655.1 Kiritimatiellia bacterium
CCCGCACCGCCAACCCCCTCCACCGCGGTCGCGTCCTCGCTCTCAACCCCGACCTCTCCCACCGCCTCGAAAACCACCCCGAGCCTATTCGCCAGGGCCGGATGGCGTTGGCGGGTTGAAAGACCGGAGAAGATGGCACAAGGCGATGTTCGGGCCGCCCGCACGTTGAGGCTTCAACCCCATATCCGGGCCGCACGTGATTTAATCAGGTCATGAAGCTGTTCCTGGCGGGCAGCGTTGAGGAACGCCATCGGAACGTTCTGCAAGGCTTTGGTCAGCTCGTTTTGCATGCGGTTATGCGCATTGGAAACTTGACGGTCGGTGAGTTTGAGCGCCTGACCGAAGGCCGCGAAATCTTTGTACCTTAGGTTGCTTTTCTTGCCATTCATGGGCAGGGCCAGTTCTTCCGGGTCTTTTGGCGTCAGGAGTTTGGTCGGCAGCAGGTCGTAGGCCGGCGACAAACGGATGGTTCCATCAGCCTCATAGAGCAGGGAAAAGTTTTTAAGATGCATGTCGGCATTGCCGGTCATAAAACAGAACAGCGTTACCTCGAACAGGCGGAGAGCGTCAAAACCGGTGTTGGTTGCGTGGGCCAGTACGGCTTTGCCGACTTGCTCCATCGACCCGCGGTATTTTTGCTCGGTCATTTTGTCGGTTAGCTGGCACATGTCCTCAAGGTGAAGTGGTCCATTTTCGGTACGATCCATGCGCCGGGTGATGTAGGCCAATTCCCCGCTGGCTAAAGGAATCAATCCACAACGGACAACGTCCAGGCCTGTAGCCCCCGCCAACTGCATGGTGAAGTGCTCCAGCTCCGGCATGTCCGGATACGCGCTGGCGGGAGGCTTGAGGATGAACTCGCCTTCGAGCCCGACCAGTGTAAACTTGCCCGTTCCGGATGAGTTACTTCGCTCCAGATGAAGCGAAAGTTTGGGCTGTACGCCCGGTACCGCGACGCTGCGCCGAATGATGTGTTCGGCCAGCTTGTTCAGGTCATCCCAGGAGTAATCAAGAACGGGGATAGAGCGCGTTCCGAAAAGTCCGGAGGAGCACTTGGCGTGATAGATTTTTTCCCCTTCGGAAAGCGCCTGACAACAGACATGGCAAGTGTTCATGGCGGAGCCTCTCCGGCATGCACGACGCTAACTGCTCCAATGCAATCCCGGCAGGTCGCCAGCAGCAACCCCATGCGGTCGCGCGGATCGAGCTTCCAGGTTTTCTCCGCAATTTCCAGCAGCCAACCCTCGGGGATGAGTCCGTCAAAGAAAGGAAATAGCCGCTTGTCATGGTACGGCTCGGGTTGCAAGGGCAGTAAACGGCTAACGGGCAGGTTGGCCGGATCGCGCGCATAATCCGCTGCGTAAACGAAGGTATAGCCGTCCTCGTCCTCGGTCAGGTAACCGGCCAATTTTCCAAACATCATGATGTCGGCTTTTCGCATGGCTTTAGCTCCCGGGTCGTCGACGTGGCGAGGGGGCGAGATGGTGCCCGAACATGACCAGCACTTGGTTGACCTTGTCCATTCGCAGGGTTGTTTTGCCTTGTTCCAATTCGCGAACAAAGCGGAGCCCGACTCCCGTTCGATCCGCAAGATCGATTTGCGTTAGGCCGAGCTTTTTACGTGCGGCCTTTACGAAGATAGACAGTTCTGATCGCATGTATACCTTATGGGGTATAAATATATTTATATCAACACTTTTATACCCTAAAGGGATTATTTTTGTGTGATTTATTAAAATATACCCTTTAGGGTGCATTAATTTTTATCTTCGCGGTCTTCGGTGCAGGGACATAGAAGCAGTGTCCGAAACTTCCAAGGATTGGAAAAACCGGTTCCCAAAAGTTCCAATCGTTGGAAATCAACGGGTTAGGACGGGAAGTAGATGCTGTGTCCCCGTGGCGAAGGGGCGGATTCGGGGGTAGAGCGGGTGGAGGAGATAAAAGCGGCGTCGCCTCGAAGACTCGTTGCCGCCGCACGCCAAATAATTCTCGCCAAATGATTGTATGTCCCTGTATGGCCTTCCGCGGATTTAACGAATTGGGCAGCGGTTGGTGTATTGCCGGAACATGAATTGCGTTGGACCTCTGGGCTGAATCGCGTTATGTATAGCCGAAAGAGCGAGGTAAGGTTTTATGGCTGATCAGGATAAATTATCGGAAATGTTCCGCTTGCAGGCGGAGCTGAACAAGCGCATCGGCGTGCGTGATTTTGCGGAAATGGGCGAGGAGGAGCAGGCGCAGTGGATCCTCAACTATTGCCGGGCCATGTCGCAGGAACTGGCGGAGCTTACCGATAGCGTTCCCTGGAAATGGTGGGCCAAGTATCAAAAATTCGACAAGCAGAACGCCAAGGTCGAAGTGGTCGACCTGTTTCATTTCCTTATTTCACTGGCCGAGGTGCTGGGCATGACCGCGGATGACGTTTACGAATATTACACCCAAAAGAACAAGGTGAACCATCAACGTCAAGAGTCGGGCTACACCGTCAAGGACGAGTCCGACAACAAGTCGATCGGCGCCGCCGGTTGATCGAGGCGATTCGTTACGCCGACACGTCGCGCGCTTCGGCAAAAAGCCGGTAGGCCTCCATTTTTTCGATCAGCTGGTCCCGTAGCTCTGCAGCAGAAGGCTGTCCGTTGACATTGGGCTTATCAAGGTAACCATAGGTAAGACATGACCCGGCCAGCGGGAACTCGATCCGCGAGCTGGCAGCCATGGGCCCCATGGTAAGGGCGCAAATACAACTGTCCGGATATTCCTCGAATAGATGAAGCATCCTTCGTTTCTCGGCTTCATCGCTGGCAAATGCGGCAATTTTCACCACATCAACGCCGGCGTTTTCTCCTTGGCTAATAATTTCCCGCAATACCTTTTCTTCGGGCATTTGCCGGAATTGATGATGCGAGCCGATTACACTGACCTTGTTCTTGGCGAGTGCCAGCAGGTCGGGGAGAATGGTGGCGGATAGTTCAATGTCGACACCGGTAACATGCGGAAGTCCCTGTACATAACAGTCCAGCCGCTCGTTTTCATCGCCCGTCCAACGGCCACCCTCGGAAGCATGACGCACGGTAAGCAAGGTGCCGATGCCAGCATTTGTGATGTGCCTCGCGGCAATGGGCCACCCGGTTGTGTCATCGCCGATGAGATCGAGCCGTAACTCTACGACATCACAAGGCCAATCATCGCGGCTCGCGGCTTTTTCAAGGCCTTCGGGGGTACTGACGACACCCACCACCAGCGGGATGAGGCCCGGTTGCATGTCGTAGCCAAAAAAACGGCTCATGATGCGTGATTCTTGGCGAGAAATACGGGAGCGATTAGCGCCTATTTGCGACCGGCGCGACGCTTAACACCGTCGCTATGCTCAACGGTTTTGGTTTCCTTGGCCTTGACCACGCGTTGCTGTTTGCGGGCCCGGGCACCCTCCAGCTTCATGGTCATTTCGTAGTGGCGAATGTACATGGGGTTGTTGTAGCCCTCGCAATTGCGCCCTTTCCATTTCAGCACAGGATGATGAAAAATCGCGCAGTTGGTTTTGAGGTTGAGGGCGCATCCCTTGCAGTCCTTGACCGGCTTCGTACTTGGATTTGTCGTCATTCGGGAGTTTTCCTTATCACTACTACCCTAAAAGGCTAACAAATCGTTAAAGATTTGACAAGGAATCTTTCAGCCCTGACGCGGTTCGGGAATCAAGACGGTCAGGGCACCCGGGTGGACTTCAACCTCGATTTCCGCCGGGGCATCCGCGAGTTCGCCATCGTATTGAATGGGGCCGGAAACCCGCCGTTTTACTTGCAGGCGGCGAAAGCGACGGGTAACCACGCCGGGAATCCGGGCGATTTTTCCGTCAAAAAGCCGCCCGATACCAGCAATGGCATTGGGCAGGTCCGTCTTGGGGATGGCGACCAGTTCAAGGGTGCCATCATCCTCGCGCGCAGTCGGAGCAATGCGGGCACCCCCGCCATATTGGGTGAGATTGGCCACCGTGAAGACCATCGGATCCTCTATATACTCCGGGGGTGCATCATCGATCCGGATTTCAAAGCGGGCAGGCTTGTACTCAAAAAACTCGTAAGCGGCCGCGAAAACGTAGGGCAATATCCCGCGCATGGGCATTTTTTCAAAGGTGCGCACCAGCGCTGCATCGGCCGCCATGCTGCAGGTCACAAAAAAAGGACGATCGTTTCCGAAACCGACATCGATTTTGCGGCGACGGGCCGTGACCAGCGCGCTGGCGGCCCGCTCCGGATCAAGCGGGATCCCGAAATGCCGGGCGAAACCATTGCCGCTGCCCGCCGGAAGCACCCCCAGAGCAACATCGGTGCCGATGAGAACGCTGCCAATGGTGTTAATCATGCCGTCGCCACCAGCCACCAGAATAGTATCAAATCCGTTGGCGATGGCTTGCCGCGCCTTGGCTTGGCCATCCGCGACATCCCGGCTGATCTGATAGGATACGCACGCACTGTTCCAGGTTTGCTCCATGGCTTCGGTCAATCTGCCGAGCGATGGCCCGAAGCCAGATTTTGGATTAACGATTACCAGCACGCGCTGAATAAGTTCTAAACATACCGCAACCCTGTCGCGGGGACACACAATATTCGCTGAATTCTCTTCGATTGAAATCGAGGCGGGTCCCGTATAATTTTCCGCCATGCTTGCGCGTCTTTCCGTCAAAAATCTTGCCCTGGTCGAGAAACTATCCATCGAGTTCGCGCCGGGGTTGAATGTAATCACCGGGGAGACCGGCGCGGGCAAGTCCATCCTGATCGGGGCCTTGGGCATGCTGTTGGGTGAGCGTGCAGACAAGAAAATCATCCGCACCGGCGAGGAGGCCTGCACGGCCGAGGCTTTATTGGAGTTGGAAGCCCCGGATGAAGTTAATGCGCTACTCGAGTCGCTGGGTCTCGAACCTTGTGAGGGCGGACAGCTCATCGTGCGCCGCGTGGTAAAAGCTTCCGGGGCCAACCAGCAAACCATCAATGACAGTCCGGTCACCATCCAGGCTTTGCGCCAGCTGGGACAATTGCTGGTCGATATGCACGGCCCGCATGATCATCAATCACTCCTTAGCCGGGCGGCCCAACTTGCCATCCTCGACGCTTACGGCCGCACCGACAAGGAGCTGGCCGCCTATCGCGAAGCATGGGGACATAGAAGCAAGTTGCTCGCGCGCCTCGAGGAGTTACAGGGCGATGATGCCGACGTGGAGTCCCGGATCGATCTGCTCGGCTTTCGCGTCAAGGAAATCGAGGAGGTTGCGCCCGAGGCCGGTGAAGAAGAGGCGCTGATTCAAGAGCACAAGACGGTGAGCAACGCCCAGCGTATTCGCGAACTGGGCGACGGCATCGCGCAGGCCCTGACCGAAGCGGAGGCTTCGGTGTTTGATGGCATGGCGGCTGCCCAACGCATGTTGGATGAGCTCGCTGATCTCATCGACGACGGGGCTGGCTGGAAAAGCGAGGCCAAATCCATTGCGGTGGGGGTGCAAGAGCTTTCCTCGTCGATCGCCAGCCGGTTGGAACGCGTCGAAACCGACCCCGCCCGCCTGGAGTGGTTGGAGCAACGCATGGCTGCTTACGCCAAGTTGCGCCGGAAGTATGGTGGGTCGGTTGAGTCCGCGCTGGAGATGCTGGAGGAATCTCGTCAGGCATTGCACGACCTGAAAAACCGTGGCGAGCAATTAGCGCTAATCCAGCGCGATCTCGATGCCAATGAACGGGATTTGGCTGCCGCTGGTAAAAAACTGCGCGACAAGCGTGCGAAGGCGGCTGCGCGCCTCGCGGAAGAGGTGACCGGCCATTTGCGCGATCTCGGTTTTGCCCATGGTGTTTTCTCGGTTGAAATGAGTGAGGCCGATCCGCGCCCCAGCGGTATTGACGAGATCGAGTTCGGTTTTGCTCCTAATTTGGGCGAGAGTAAAAAGCCGTTGCGTGACATAGCGTCCAGCGGCGAAATCTCCCGGGTCATGTTAGCCACCAAAGCGGTGCTGGCCGCTCATGACCGTATTCCGGTGCTGGTGTTCGACGAGGTGGACGCCAATGTCGGGGGCGAAATGGGCGCGGCAATCGGGCGAAAACTGAAGGTGCTCGCCGGGTCGCGCCAGGTTTTATGCATTACGCACCTGCCGCAAGTCGCGGCCATGGGCAGTACGCACTTTGCGGTGAAGAAGGAAGTGAAGGGGCAGCGCACGTTGTCCAGTGTGAACCAATTAGATGATGAAGCCCGCATTGATGAAGTCGCCCGGATGCTGGGCGGGCGGGGCGTAACCTCCGCCGTCATGCAACATGCCCGCGAGTTGCTGGCAAAAACCTGACCCTTGAAACCGGAACCAACCAGCGACCCCGCAATGGCGGCATTTGTTTCCTATCTGCGCGGGGAACGGGATGCCTCTGAACACACGGTGGCAAACTACCTGATGGATATCCGTCAATTCATCGCCCTGACCTGGGGCGAAAATACCGCGCCGCCCTTTTCATGGAAACGAGTGGACCGGTTTGCTGCCCGCGGGTTCCTTGTGCATCAACAGAAAATGGAGAAGGAGGCGACGACCTCCCGCCGCAAACTATCCAGCCTGCGCTCTTTTTATAAATTCATGCTCCGCGAGGAGATGGTAAAGCTGAACCCGTTCAGCGGACTGGTTCTGCCGAAACTGTCGCGGCGCCTGCCCAAGGTGTTGAGCTTGGAGGAAATCGAGCGCTTGCTCAACGCGCCGTTTCTGGGACGGCTGGAGAAAAAAGACAAACCCAGAAACAAGGCATGGGATAATTATGCCCGCGACCGCGATGCCGCCATTCTGGAAATGCTCTACAGCACCGGCGCCCGTCTGAATGAACTGGCCGATCTGCGCGAAAATCAGCTCGATCTGGTGTCCGGCGTTATGACGGTGCGCGGCAAGGGCAAGAAGGAGCGCATGTGCCCGCTGGGCGGCCCCGCGATCAAGGCGCTGCGCCGCGCCCTTGATGCCCGCGATCTGATCTGGCCACTGCTGGCAAAAGGGGGAGGGCGGCCACCCGCGCTCTTTCTGAATAAATTGGGTGGCCGTCTCACCCCGCGCTCCATCGAGCGGATGATGAAGAAATACCTAATCGACGCTGGTTTGAATCCGGACTTGTCGCCGCATGCGTTGCGTCATAGTTTTGCCACCCATCTGCTGGATGCGGGTGCTGATCTGCGGAGCGTGCAGGAGTTGCTGGGTCATGCCAATCTCTCCACCACCCAGATCTACACCCACATCAGCTTTGAACGGTTGCGCGAAGTATACGAGAAGGCGCATCCGAAAGCGTGATATTTCATGATTTGGAAAATTTATAACATCCTGTTTGTCCTGATCTTTCCGCTGCTGCTGCCGCGTTTTCTCATGCGCATGCGGCGGCGCGGCGGCTATGCGAAGGATTTTTCCCAGCGGCTCGGACGTTTCAGTCCGGAAGTGCTAGCCCGCCTTGGGGGGCAGTCCCGGGTCTGGGTGCACGCAGTTAGCGTGGGCGAGCTTTACGTGGCGCTGGAGATGATGAAGGCGTGGCGCACACGCGAGCCGGGGGTGCGGTTCGCCCTGACCACAACCACCTCCACCGCTTATAAAATCGCGCAGGAAAAACTCGCCCGCGAGGATGTCGGTCTCTATTTCCCGGTCGACTTCCCGCCCGTGCTCGACCGGGTTTTCAATGTCATCAACCCGCGTATGCTGGTGTTGGTCGAGGTGGAGCTTTGGCCGAATGTTATCCGCATGGCGCGAGCCCGCGGCTTGCCGGTGTTTCTGGTAAATGCCCGTATGAGCGACCGCTCATACCTGAACTTCCTCCGCGCAAGGTTTCTGACCCGCCAATTATTGCCGGAGTTCGCGCTCATTGCCGCCCAATCCGCCGAGGATGTTAGGCGCTTTGTTAATCTGGGCGCGAATCCGGCGCGGGTGATCGACGCGGGCAGTGCCAAGTATGACGTGGCACTGGCGACCCCCGCCGGCGAAGCGAAAAAGGCCCGCGCGGTGATGCGGGCGGCCGGCATTACGGAACAGCACCTGGTGCTGCTGGGTGGCTCGACCTGGCCCGGTGAGGAAGAGGCCATGGTCGATCTCTATCGCGGGTTAAAAACAAAGTACCGCAACATCGTGCTGCTTCTCGCTCCGCGTCACGTGGAGCGAACGCCGGAGGTGGTTTCCACGTTGAAACCGCGTGTTGCGAAGCTGATCCAGCGGTCGACCATCAGTGAGACATCCACCCCGGCTGAAAGTCCGCCCGATATCCTCCTCCTCGACACCACGGGCGAGTTAAAAAACTTCTACGCCTGCGCCGATGTCATCTTCATCGGCAAGAGCCTTGAGGCCCATGGCGGCCAGAACATCATCGAGCCGGCGCTGTACGGAAAGCCGGTCCTGGTGGGGCCGAACATGGAGAACTTTCTCGCCATCATGGAGGACTTCCGGGCGGCCGGCGCTATTCTCCAGGTCAAGGATTTGCAGGGATTGCGGCGTGCGGTGGATGATTTGCTGGGCGATCCTGATCGACGCGCCGAAATGGGCGCGGCTGCGCGCAGGGTGGTGGAGGAAAAAAGTGGAACCTTGCATACCATCCTTGACCAACTGCCCATCGCAGACGAAGTTGGAACATGAAAACCGTAGCCAGCGTCAACTGGATCCACGAGGCCGACCGCATTCGCATGCAACTTGCCGCGCATGATATCGAAACGTGGATTCCAGATGAAGGTATGGCCACCGCGAATCCCCTGCTGAACACTGCGATCGGGGGTATTCGCGTACAGGTACGCGACGAGGACTACGACGAAGCAATCACCATCTATAAGGACTTGAATCCATGAGCATCACCACCAAGGTCGGCGACCGGGGCACCACCTATCTGTTTTCCGGCGAAGAAGTTTCCAAGGATTGTGCCCGCACCAACGCTTATGGCGATGTCGACGAACTGGTCAGCGTGCTGGGGGTCGCCCGTTCGCAAACCACCAAGCCGGATGCCCGTGACATCCTTTTTTGGATTCAGTGTGAGCTGTTCGTGGTTGCGGCGGAGTTGGCCACTGAGACGGACGCGATTAATCTGGTGAAAGAGCGCATGGATGAGGGGCGGCTGGCCAAGCTGGACGCGCGACGCGACGAGCTCGAGACAAAAATCACCATGCCTACCGGCTTTATCATTCCCGGCGGCACCCCGGTGGCGGCGATTATCGATCACGCCCGCACCATTGCCCGCCGCTGCGAGCGGCGCGCGGTGGGGCTGCAAACCGAGGGGTTGATTCATAACCCGCACCTGCTGGTTTGGTTGAATCGCCTTTCCGACTTCCTCTGGCTGCTGGCCCGCTACGAAGAGGGCGAGGCCACGATTCTCAAGCCATGACGCCCGAACAACGTCTGGCCCTTTACACCACCTTCAGGCTGGGCGGGCCATGCCGGGAATTTTTTAACTGCCCCAATGCGGAGGCATTTCGCGCGATTTGGCCAAAAGTGAACGATCGTTCACAAAGCGCGTTGTTGATGGGCGGTGGGTCGAATCTTTTGGTTGCTGATGCTGGCGTTGATTGCCCGGTGGTGCGCTTCGTGGACGAAGTGCCGGATGTGCGGCGCGATGGCGACGAGGTGGTGATCAGCGGCGGCACCTCGCTCGACGATGTAGCCCGCGTAACCGCGGAGTGGGGGCTCGACGGTATGGTCATGTGTTCCGGCATTCCGGGCACGGTCGGCGGCGCAATCGCCGGTAATGCGGGGGCGTTTGGCGAACAGATCGGCGATCGCGTGGTTGCGCTGGAGATGATGGACCGGGCCGGAAATATTTTTCAGCGCGTGCCGGAGGAACTTGGTTTTGCCTATCGTCGCTCCGCGATTCCCGCCTCGGGCGAGGTGGTGCTATCCGCGCGGATTCGCCTTACGTCGGGGCAACACGAGTCGCTACTTGCGCGACGTCGCGAAATCCTTGAGCTGCGGGCAGCCAAGCATCCCGACTGGCGGACGATGCCGACGGCAGGCAGTTTCTTTAAAAATATTGAACCCACCTCCAAGGCGGAGCGACGTCAGGCTGCTGGCTGGTTTCTCGAGCAGGCCGGTGCGTTAAAGATGCGGGTTGGCGGTGCGCGCACCTTCGAGCGTCATGCGAATATCATTATCGCCGAACCGGATTGCCGGGCTATTGACGTTTTGCGTTTATCGGAGATGATGGCGGCCGCCGTGGAGGAAAAGTTCGGCCTAAAGCTGGAGCGCGAAGTTAAAGTCTGGGGAGCGATGGATGCTGGCGAGTGAATTCAAGGAAGTAATGACCGTGCGCGGAGTGCGCTGGTACGGGAGCGAGATTTTCGAATTATCGCTGGAACGCGAGGGCTTGCCTTTCACGCCGGGCGATTGCCTCGCGCTGTTCGCCGCCGATGGGCGGGTGTCACGTCCCTACAGCATCGCCTCGGGCACGGATGAAGAGGTGATTCGGTTTGTCATTCGTCAGATGCCCGGCGGTGAGGTCACGCCTTTTCTCGCCGCTCGCCAGCCGGGGGAAGCGGTGCGGGTCAGTCCGCCCTTTGGATGGTTTCGTCCCGGACAACACGCCACGAAGCGTCCGTGCGTAATGCTGGCCACTGGCACGGGGATCGCTCCTTTTCTTTCCGCGCTGCGCTCGGACCCCGCGCTCGAGCCGGCGGCTTTACTTTACGGGGTGAGACAGGTTTCGGATTTGATCGATGCGGAATGGCTGGTCGAGCGTACCGGCGCCCGCATCGCCATCTCACGGGATAAATCCGATGTTTATTTTCACGGCCGCATTACCGCGCTTCTCGAACAGACAACATTACCGGCGGATGCCGACTATTACCTCTGCGGCCTTGATGCCATGATTGATGAGGTGACGATTTGGCTGGAAGCCCGTAGCATCGACATCTCGCGCATCCACCGTGAATGTTTTTTTAATTCATCATACTAAAATCAGGAGATCAGCATTATGAACCAACCCAAATCCGGCGCATCCAGCAATAATATTCTGGTCGTTTTACTCATCGTGGCCCTCGCGGTTATCGGGGCATTGGTTTATCTGGTTGTTCAACCCGACAAGGAATCGGTTGATTCGGTTGTTGATCAGGAGCTCGATCAGGATCTCCCGCCCCCGCCGGTTATGGAAGAGCCGGAGATTATGGCCGTCGAAGTCTTTGACGCGATCGCGCGCAATGACATCAGCGCCTCGGAAGGACAGCGCTACAAAGTGCGGATCAGTGATCAGGCCCGCGATGGAACTTCGGGAATCACGCGAATCGGAGGATTGGTCACATTCGTGCCCGACACGCGCGTGGGTGATGTGGCGATTGTCGAGGTTGTGGAATTAAAGCGGACGACTGCTGATGCGGTAGTGGTTGAGCTGTTAGAGCGAGGATCGGATCAGGTTGCGCGGGAAGAGCGCCGGGACGAACGTCCCCGTGAAGAGGAGCAATTCACAAGCAGCCAGCCGGATGAGGGGCTCACCGGGCAAATTTTTCGCGGGAAGATTACGGACGTTGGTAGAGAGGGAGACGGTGTCACCTACGTTAACGGGAAGGTTGTTTTCGTGGCCGGCGCAAAATTGGGCGAGGACGTGGAGTTTCGAATCACGGAGGATCGCGAGCGGTTTGCAGTCGCAGTCGTGACCGGTGGTATGGCTGAACCGGAAGATAAAGCCAATAAATATGTCGCTCCAGTCTCGGTGGGCGAGGAGTATGAGGTGGTTATTTCCGAAGCAGACCGCCGGAGTCCCGAAAAGAACGGTGTGACCCGTATTCAAAACATGGTCGTCTTTGTACCGGATACCCGCGTGGGCGACCGTGTTCGCATTCGCGTCACCGACCTTCAAAAGCGGGCGGCCGATGCCGTTGTGATCGAGCGGTTGGGATCGTCAGATCCTTGAAATTTTGATCAAGGCTGTTTTTTTTAGTCGGCAAATAATGGTGAAAATCACTTTTGCCTTGTTGTGAGGCTCTTGATGGCCTAGGGTGGCATCAATCTTGCTTGCCTAATATTACCTAAACAAAACTCCTTTTTTATGCCCGGTCCCTCTTTACAACCCGTCCTGCAGCAACGCATGGGCATGACCCTGGCCCCGCAGATGCAGCAATCGCTGGAATTGCTTCAACTGCCGGTGCTGGAGTTGCGCGCCATGATTACGCAGGAGATCGAAATGAATCCCACCCTGGAGGAGACGCCTCCGGAGGCGGAAGAGACGGCTTCGCTGGATGAAATGCGTGAGCAGGCTTCGTCGGATGACGAGTTGGATGATTTTGACATCATCGCCCAGCTTGATGAGGAGTGGCGCGACTACTACACCCAGACCAGCAGCCCCATCAACCGGAACGATCAGGACAAGCATCAGTTTCTGCTCGATATTCTGACGCACAATGAATCGCTCCAGCAGCACCTGATGAACCAGGTTACCCTGGCTGATCTGCCGGAGGCAGAGACGAGGCGTGCGGAGTTGATCATCGGCAGTATCGACGACGATGGATTTTTATCCACGCCGCTCGATGAGTTGGCGGCATCCACGGGCGAGGATGTTGCGGCCCTGGAGGATTTGCTTGTTTTCATTCAGGAGTTCGATCCCATCGGGGTGGGCGCCCGCAACCTGGGTGAGTGTCTTTTTCTGCAACTGCGCCGTTTGGGTCGCGGCGAGAGCCTGGCGGCTCGCATGGTCACGCGTCATTTGGATTTGCTGGCGGGACACAAGTATGCGGAGCTTGCCCGTTTGCTGGGCGCATCGCAGGAGGAGGTGGAGCGGGAAGCCCGTCTGATCGCCACGCTCGACCCCAAGCCGGGCCGTCGTTTCGCTATTGATGCTCCGCATTATGTTTTGCCCGAAGTATCCGTGATCCGTGACGACGATGGGGGGTATCTGGTGCTCATGAACAACGAGCACGTGCCGCATCTACATGTGAGCGATCATTACCGTTCGTTGATGCAGAACAAAGATACCGACAAGGAAACGCGACAGTACATTCGCGACAAGGTTCGCTCCAGCCTGTTCTTCATTCGTTGTATCAGCCAGCGCCAACAGACCATTTACAATATTGCCCGCGAGATCGTACGGGTGCAGAAGGAATTTCTCGATGAGGGCGTTGCCCGCCTCCGGCCTCTCACCATGTCCGAGGTGGCCGATGTGGTGGGCGTGCATGAGACCACGGTCAGCCGTGCGATTTCCGGTAAATACATGCAGACGCCGCAGGGCACATTCGAGATGAAGTATTTCTTCACGCCCGGTTATAAGGGTGCTGACGGCCAGAGCGTTTCCAACCAGGCCATCAAGGACGCCATAGCCCGCATCGTCGAAGAGGAAAATCCCGACAAGCCCCTTTCCGACCAGGCCATTGTCAAAAAACTCGACGAAGCCGGCTATAAAGTTGCCCGGCGCACCATCGCCAAATACCGCGAGGAACTCAAGATCCTGCCCTCGCACCTGCGCAAAGGGTTTAAGGTCTAAAGCAGGT
>JBMTVS010000047.1:0-13308 GCA_049451655.1 Kiritimatiellia bacterium
AACCAGCTCATCCGGACCCACGGCAATCTTCTCGCCGTCCACCTCCACCTCCAATGACTGTCCCGACAGCACCGCATCCAGCTCCTCTCCCCGCAACTGCATGACCGCCTTGTTGACCGCCTGCACCTTGCCGCCAATACGCTTGCCGAGAGCCTTGAAATTGGCCTTGGCGGACAGCTCGGCCAGCGCGGATTCGTGCGTGCTGAAGTGCGCCGCCTTGACGTTAAGCTCATCGAGAATCAAATCCTGCAAGGCCGCCGCATCGTCTACGTTGGCCTTGCGATGGCTGACGATGTGAATCGCCGACAAGGGCTGCCGCACTTTGAGGTTGTGCTCGGTGCGAAGCTGACGACCGAGGCCGACCACCTCGAGCACCGCCTGCATCCGCGCCTCGAGGGCGTGGTCACGCAGTTCCGGCCGGGCCACCGGGAAGTCGCAGAGATGGACCGACGCCGGCATGCCGTGCGTCCGCAGATTGCGGTAAATCGCCTCGCTGATGAAGGGCAGAAACGGCGCGGCAATTTTCGAGAGCCGGAGCAACACATCGTAAAGCGTGCGGTAGGCCTGCAACTTGTCGGCGTCGTTGGAACACTTCCAGAAACGGCGGCGGTTGCGTCGGATGTACCAGTTGGTCAGGTCCTCGATGAAGGCTACGAACGGCTTGACCGAACCTTGCAGATCGTAGGCGTCCATGGCCTTGACCACGTCTTCGTTCAGCCGCTCCATCGAACTCATGATCCAGCGGTCGAGCACGTGATCCGAGGGCGGCAGGTCGCTCCCCTGCTCCGGCGTCCAGCCGTCGATGTTCGCGTAGGTGACCATGAAGCTGTAGGCGTTCCAGAGCGGAATCAACAAATGCCGCAGCGACTGCACCAACCCCTGCTCGGTGAAGCACAAATCCTCCGCGCGCACCACCGGCGAGTTGATGAGGTAAAGACGAAGCGCATCCGCGCCATGCACGTCCAGCATCTCGTTAGGA
This sequence comes from Kiritimatiellia bacterium, assembly GCA_049451655.1. Taxonomy (GTDB): domain Bacteria; phylum Verrucomicrobiota; class Kiritimatiellia; order CAIVKH01; family CAIVKH01; genus CALMUP01. Next base: position 980 of record JBMTVS010000047.1, read on the forward strand.
TCGGGATAATTCTTCAGGCGCTTACTCATCTTGCGGCCATCCGCGGCCAGCACCAACCCGTTCACCACCACGTTCCGGAAAGCGGACTGCTTGAACAGCGCGGTGGAAATGATGAGCAGGGTGTAAAACCAGCCACGGGTTTGGTCGAGCCCCTCGGCGATGAAGTCGGCGGGGAAAACCGCGTCGAACTTGTCGCTGTTCTCGAAGGGATAATGATGCTGCGCGTAAGGCATCGACCCGCTCTCGAACCAGCAGTCGAGCACCTCGGGCGTGCGGCGGTAGAGCTTGCCGTTTTTCGTGAAGGTGATCTGGTCCACGACATGCTTGTGCAGGTCGGTGACTTTTTGTCCGGAAAGCTCCTCCAGCTCGGCGATGGAGCCAACGCAAACCATTTCCGAGCCATCTTCGGCGATCCAAACCGGAATGCAGGAGCCCCAGAAGCGGTTGCGGCTGATATTCCAGTCCTTGGCGTCTTTCAACCAGTTGCCGAAGCGCTTTTCGCCGACGTAGCCGGGCATCCAGTAGACTTTGTCGTTATTCGCCACCAGCTCGTCGCGCAAGTCCTCCACTTTCATGTACCACGCATCGATGGCGCGATAGATGAGCGGCGTGTCGGTTCGCTCGCAGAAAGGATAGCTGTGCATGAGCGTGCCTTGGCGCACGAGTTGACCGGCCTCTTTGAGGCGCTTGATGATGGCTTTGTCCGCATCCTTGCAGAATTCGCCGGCGTGTTCTGGAACCAGCGCGGTGAATCGGCATTCGTCATCGAGCGGGTCGACCAGTTCGATTCCTGCGGCGCGGCAGATCCGGTAGTCGTCCTCACCATAAGCCGGGGCCATGTGCACGATTCCGGTGCCATCTTCCGTGCTGACAAAGGCATCGACCAGCGCGCGGAAGGCATGCGGCTGTTCGCGGAAATAATCAAAGAGCGGCGCGTAGGTGATGCCATCAAGCTCTGCTCCCTTCATCCTCGCCAGCACCTTGGCGTCTTCCGGCTTCTTGTAGTAAGCGGACAGGCGCGCCTCGGCAAGCAGGTAGCGGGCGCCATCGGCGGCGTCCTCGACCACGACATAATCGATGTCCGGGCCCACGCAAATGGCGAGGTTGCCGGGAAGCGTCCAGGGTGTGGTGGTCCAGACCAGCGCATACAGCGGCTGATCGTCTTCGGCCAGTTCATGCCCACCGGTCACTCGCATCCGCACGGTGATTTCCGGGTCCTGCACATCCTTGTAATTGCTGTTCGCCTCGAAGTTCGAGAGCGGCGTGGTGAGCTTCCAACTGTAGGGCATGATGCGGTAGGCGCGGTAGATACGGCCTTGATCCCAAAGTTGCTTGAAGACCCACCAGATAGTTTCCATGAACGGCGTGTCCATGGTCTTGTAATCGTTATCGAAATCCACCCAGCGGCCCATGCGCGACACGGTCTTGCGCCAGTCATTCACGTAGGTCTGCACCATGGAGCGGCACTGCTCGTTAAACTTGTCGATGCCCGCCTCCTTGATCGCGCCGGCCCCGGCGAGTCCCAGCGCTTCTTGCGCCAGCGCCTCGATGGGCAGACCGTGGCAATCCCAGCCGAAGCGCCGCTCGACATAGTGCCCGCGCATGGTCATGTAGCGGGGAATGATGTCCTTGATGGTGCCGGCGAGCAGATGTCCGTAATGGGGCTTGCCAGTGGCGAATGGAGGACCGTCATAAAACACAAACGGCTTCGACGCCTCGCGCTGCTTTAATGACTGTTCGAAGACTTTTTCTGCCTCCCAAAAGGCGAGAATCTCCTCTTCAACGGCGGGAAAATTGACTTTGTTGGATACGGGTTTGAACATAAGGCCAGCTAACGTAGGCACGAGAGAGGGTTGAATCAACCGGAAATTAATGGTCCGACCGGTCAGACAGGTCTGATTTTGAACCCCTTAGCCTCAACTTAAAGCTCCCGTGCAATCGCCGCCCCCAACCGCACATTGTTCTCCAGCAGCGCGAGATTCGCTTTCATGCTTTTTGCTTCGGTCAGGGCGCTGACCTTGGCGAGGAGGAAAGGCGTGACTTGCTTGCCGCTGATGCCGGCGGAGGCGGCTTCGGCGAGGGCCTGTTCGATAGCGGCTTCGGCCTCATCGCGCGGCATGGCTTCGGCCTCCGGGACGGGATTGACCACGAGAATCGCCGAGCGCAGACCGGCCTCATCACGGGCACGGATGATGCCGGCAATCTCCTCCGCCGTATCGCATCGAACATCCACCGGCAAGCCCGAGGCGCGATAGTAAAACGCCGGGAATTCATCGGAGCGGTAGCCCACCACGGTGACGCCTTGCGTTTCCAGCACTTCGAGGGTCAGCGGCAAATCCAGAATAGCCTTGGCTCCGGCGCACACCACGGTGACCGGAATCGAGCCCAGCGCGGTCAGGTCGGCGCTGACGTCAAAGGGGTGTCCCCGGTGCACGCCGCCGATGCCGCCGGTCGAGAAAACGGGGATGCCAGCCGCATGCGCCAGGTGCATAGTGGCGGCCACGGTGGTGCCGCCGTTTTCGCCGCGCGCCATGGCCACCGGCAAATCGCGCAGGCTGCACTTGCGCACGCCTTGCATGGCCGCCAGCGAGTGCAATTCCGCCGCGGTGAGCCCGACCCGGGCTTGACCGTCCAGCAGTGCAATCGTGGCAGGCGTTACCCCCTCCTCGCGTGCAGCCGATTCGAGACGGTCCCCGGCGGCGGCGTTTTCCGGGTAGGGAAGACCATGGGTGATGAGCGTACTTTCGAGAGCGAGCAGCGGTTTATGCTTCTCGCGTGACGCCGCTACCTCGTTCGAAAAATGAAGTTTCATCAGGGCCGCACGTGTACGTCGAAGCTGCCCTGCCCCTCCGTGGCTATCAGTAGCTTCTCGCAGCGCACAGCATTGCCCACGGTGAATTGCTGGCGGGCGCCCTTCTTGAGCGTGGCCTGCTGATTAAAGGGCGTTTCGTCCGCGCCGTTGACAACCTTGATTTGCTTCACCGTGACCGCGCCTTCCGTGCAACTGATGATGACGCGCGAGATGTTTTGATCCACCTTGAGCGTCGCGAGCGCGCCCGCCTTGCCACTGCCTACCTGGGTGAGTTCGTTGGCATGTGCCGTCGAAGCGAAACCCGCCAGCATAATGATGAGGGCGATGATATAATTTTTCATGTTGCCTCCGCGTTTCATCTATAGACGCTCTTTAGCCGGAGTTCATTCATTTGTCGAGGCTGGGCCGTCCTCGCCCACCCCGCGATCGATTTCCCGGTCCATCTGATACTTCGGGTCTTCCTTGAACACCCGGGCCGAACCGTCCTCGTAGCGGCGGATATCCTTCGGCTGACGCGCGGCATAACGGCGGAGCTCATTTTGAGCATCTTCGAGCGAGTCCACTGTGTTAAAGAAGCCACGCAGCGATGAGCAGTAGGGGAAACCGTTAGCATACCAAATGAGGTGCTTACGCATCAGACGGGCCGAGTATTCGACGTCGCCGTAATGCTCCTTGTGGTAGTCGAAATGACGCAGCACGCCGTCCAGCCATTCCTCCAGGGTGGGCTGGCGAAAATCCGGATCGGTCAGTTCGGCGAAGATCCAGGGATTACCCAATGCCCCGCGACTGATCATCACGCCATCCACGCCGGTTCGCTCCAGCATAAGGGCGGCGGTCTGGCGGTCGAAGACATTGCCATTGCCGATGACCGGCACGGCCGGATTCACCGCGCGCGCGGCTTCCACCCCGGCCTTGAGGTTTTCGTACTGCACCGGCGCCGCGTAGGTGCAATCGCGGGTGCGGCCATGAATGGTGATGCCGTCGCATCCCGCCTCGATCATCCGCGGGGTGACACTGGTGATGTTAATGCCCTCGCGTGTGAACCCGAGTCGGCACTTTGCGCTAAGCGGCTTGGTGACGACCTCTTTGACGCCTTTCAACGTGTTGCTGATGCGCTCGACATCCTTCAGAAACGCGCTGCCCGAGCCGGAGTGCACCACCTTGCGAACGGGACAGCCCATGTTGATGTCGAGCGTGTCGAAGGGATGTTGGTCGAGCATGGCCGCCGCCTTGACCACTTCCTCGACGTTGCGTCCGGTGAGTTGCACGCCGACGGTGTGCTCGGTCGGATGGCGGTTGAGCATTTCCAGCGTGCGCTTGCTTTTATAAATGACGGCAACCGAAACCAGCATCTCGACATAGGTCAAGGCCGCGCCGTAGTCGGCGCAAATGCGGCGGAAAGGCGTATCGGTGACGCCAGCCAACGGGGCTAGCAGCACGCGGTTGCGCAACCGCAGCCCGCCCCAATCGAGCGGCCGCGACAGATGGGCGACCGGATCCATCATCAGGCCGCGCCGGTTTTGGGTCGTTTGAAGAGATGCTTACGGTAGTAGGCCAGCTCAGCGATGGACGCCTGACAGTCGTAGTAGGCATCATGCGGCTTCGAGGCGCCGTTGGTGACCAGATCAGGGAAGAACTTTTTCACCAGCTTCACGTCATCCTTCTCGAACTTTTCCCCGCCGGCATGGTCCTGCCATTGCAGTTTCAGCGTGGTGACGTCGAGGTGGCGGTAATGCAGACGGCGACGGGTTTCCGGGAGGAACTTGATGAGCAGATGCCAGTCGGCGTGAATGCTGTTGCCAGCGAGAATGGGCTTCTTCTTGTCGTCGCCCAGCGGCACGACCACAGCGCGGTCAATCGCGGCGGCCAGCGCCCGGTCCGCTTCCTCGACGCTGACTGCCCGGTCCGAACGGCATTCAACCGCCAACTCGGGCATGGTCTCCATAATGAAGGGACTGAGCGGAACCTCCTCCGGCACGCGGATGAACAGGTTGACATCGCTTTCCGGCCCGCCAATGCGGTTTAAGTCGACATCCGTTATGACAAGCGCGACCTGAAGAAGGCGTGCCTTCTCCAGGTCGAGCGTCGAGTACTCGGTGTCGAACCACAAATAGGCGGTTGAAACAGTGGGCAGTTCGATCACGTGTTCCCGTATATCCTAGTTTTTGAGAATCGCTTCCGGTTCGGAGCTCGGATCCTTGATCTTGATCTGCTTGAGGCCCCAGATGTCCTTGGCGTACTCATGAATGGTGCGGTCGCTGGAGAACTTGCTCATGCGGGCCACGTTCAATACCGCCATTTTCGCCCAGGTTTCCTTGTCCTCGTAAACCTTGGCCACACGATCCTGGCACTCAATGTACATGCGGTAATCGGCCAGATGGCAGAATACATCGCCGTGCTCCATCAGGTGCTTGTAGATGTCCTCAAACACGTTGCCCTCGCCCGGTGCGAAGTGGTTGTCGCGGATGGCATTGACCACGCGTTGCAGTTCCTTGTCGTTATGGTAGTAGGTCCACGGGTCGTAAGCGCCGTCCTTCTGCATATTGACCAGCTCGTGCGCCTTGTGGCCGAAGATGAAGATGTTCTCGTCGCCCACTTCCTCGGCGATTTCGATATTGGCGCCGTCCCAGGTGCCGATGGTCAGCGCGCCGTTCAGCGAGAGCTTCATGTTGCCGGTGCCTGAGGCCTCCTTGCCCGCGGTGGAAATCTGCTCGGACAAGTCAGCGGCGGGAATGATGATTTCCGCCAGCGAGACACAGTAGTCGGGCAGGAACACCACCTTCAAGCGGTCGCGCACGTCGGGGTCATTGTTGATGACCCGGCCGAGTGAGTTGATGAGCTTGATAATGAGCTTCGCCATGTGATAGCTCGGGGCGGCCTTGGCGCCGAACACAAAGGTGCGCGGCGTGATGTTCGCTTTCGGGTTGTCCTTGATGCGATGATACAGCGTGATGATGTGCATCGCATTGAGCAACTGACGCTTGTACTCGTGTAAGCGCTTGATTTGCACGTCGAACATTGACTTGGGATCGATCCACTGGCCGGTGTAGTCCTCGATGAGCTTGGCCAGCCGCACTTTGTTGTTGTGCTTGATCTTCATGAATTCGTCGCGGAAGGCCTTATCGTTGGCCAGCGGCTCGATCTTCTTCAACTCGGTGGCGTCGTGAATCCATCCATCGCCGACTTTGTCGGTAATGAGGTGGGCCAGTCCCGGATTGCAGATCAACAGCCAGCGGCGATGGGTTACGCCGTTGGTCTTGTTGTTGAAACGCTCGGGCATCATGTCGGCGAAGTCGGGCACCACGAATTCCTTCAACAGGTCAGTGTGCAGCGCGGAAACACCGTTGATGGAATGACTGCCGACCATGGCGAGGTTGGCCATGCGAACCTGGCGGTCATCACCCTCTTGAATGAGCGACATGTTCGTGATGCGCGAGTCGTCGCCCGGATAGCGCAGTTGCACCTGGTTCAGGAAGCGCGCGTTGATGTCGTAGATGATTTGCAGGTGACGCGGCAGCACACGCTCCATCAGCGGAACCGGCCAGCGCTCGAGCGCTTCCGGCAGCAGGGTGTGGTTGGTGTATCCGAAGGTGCGGGTAGTGATTTCCCACGCGTTGTCCCAGGTGAGTTCGGTCTCGTCCAGGAAGTAGCGCATCAACTCGGCCACGCCCAGCGCGGGGTGGGTGTCGTTGAGCTGGATCGCGTTCTTCTCGGCGAAGGCGCTCCAGGTGGAGTGGTTCTTGCGGTAGCGGCGGATGACGTCCTGAATGGTGCAGGTGACCATGAAGTACTCCTGCAACAGGCGCAGCTCCTTGCCTGCATAGGTGAAGTCGGCCGGGTAAAGAACCTTGGTGATGGTCTCGGCCCAGTTCTTCTCCTCCACCGCCTTGACGTATTCGCCGCTGTTGAAGACGTCCAGACGGAAGCCCTCCATGGCCCGCGAACTCCACAGACGCAGGACGTTGACCGTGTTGACGCTGAAACCGATGACCGGAATGTCGTACGGCACACCCTCAAACATCTGCCAATCTTTCCAGACCCACTTGAAGCCGCCGCCGGCCGCCGGGGTCTTTTCCACGCGCCCGTAGACTTTGACCGGCACGGCGTACTCGGGACGTACCATTTCCCAAGGGCAGCCGTACTTCAGCCAGTCGTCGGGACGCTCCCGCTGCCAGCCGTTTTCAAAATCCTGACGGAACATGCCGTGCTCGTAGCGAAGACCGTAGCCGTAGCCGGCGTATTCCAGCGAGGCCAGCGAATCGAGGAAGCAGGCGGCCAGACGGCCGAGACCGCCATTGCCTAGCCCCGCATCGGGCTCCAGCGCCATAAGTTGCTCTAAATCAACATCCAACAGCTTGAGCGCGTCATAGGAGGCATTGTACAAGCCGAGCGCGGCCACGTTGTTCTCGAGCAGACGGCCGAGCAGGAACTCCATCGAGATGTAATAGACGCGCTTGACGTCCTTGTCCACGTAGGTCCGCTGCGTCTGGATCATGCGATCCATGGCCAATTCCCGGATCGCGTAGGAGAAGCTGATCAGCTTGTCGTACTCGGTGGCTGTGCGCCAATCCTTGCAACGGGTGTATTTAATGTGAAAAAGGATCCGGTCCTTGATCTCCTCCGGCGTGATGGCCTTATTGGTGGAAAGCAGGGTCGTGGTTTTTTTCGAGGCCATGTCAGCTTCTCCTATCGTCTTGCATGGTTACAGTTTACTTGAAATTTATGCGGCGAAAATTAAACACCAACCATAGGCTAGGAACAAGTCAGTAAATTGTTTGTCTTGTGTTGTTTATTTCAAGGCCAAGGCAATCTCCGCCAGCGTGTTGCTGGTTGCCGGATGACCCGGCCAAACGTTTACCGCCTTGCCTTCAGAATCAAACAAAACGACCGAGGGCAAGGCCCTTATACCACCGGCAAGCCGCAATAAATCCTCCCCGGATTTGACCACCGGCAGCAGGGCATCGGTGGACGGCAGGGCAACGCTGGCACCATCCCCGGCCTGTCGGTCGACCAAAACGGGAAGCAGGCTGATACCGCTCGCCAGCAAGGCTTCCATGCGCGGCAAGTCATCGCGACCGCTGAACGACCAAGGCGCGAAGTAATAAACCAGAAGCGGCTGCCCGGATAGGCTTGAGAGTTTGAAATCACCGCTCCCATCAACTCTTTCCGCAACAAGAGAAAATAATGAAACATCATCCGCGGGAGGAATAACAGACGTCTTTCGAGCTTCCGGGCCGGATGCTGGCGGTTGACAGCCCACCAGCAAGCAGGTCACGCAAAGGATGGTTATAGCAATAAACCGAGCATTCATACGGTTAACTATACGTCATTCTGCAACCATCGGCAATTCGACTGTGATCGCCCGGACTCAAAAACCTATCCTGGTTTATCCATGCCAAAAGCGTGGACCAGCTCACAACGCTCGCCGGGCACTTGTGCAATCCACGCAACAGGTTATGATAAACACATGAGTGTCCCCTCCAGTAAACTTTCCTCCCTGCGCGACAATTTAAGCACCGTGATTCGCGGCAAGGACGAGGCACTGGAACAATTGCTCATTGCCCTGCTGGCCAGCGGACATGTCCTTATAGAGGACGTACCCGGCACGGGGAAGACCACCCTCGCCAAGGCCCTCGCCCTCTCGCTCGACGCGCAGTTCGCCCGCATCCAGTTCACCCCCGACCTCCTGCCGACCGACATCCTCGGTGGCATGGTCTACCGCGCCCAGGACGGCCACCTCGAATTCCGGCCCGGCCCGGTCTTTGCTCATGTCATCCTCGCCGACGAAATCAACCGCGCCTCGCCCCGCACCCAGTCCGCCCTGCTCGAAGCCATGGCCGAGCATCAGGTCTCCATCGAAGGTGCCACCCGCCCCCTGCCCAATCCGTTCATCGTGCTGGCGACCCAAAACCCGGTCGAATACAACGGAGCCTATCCACTTCCCGAGGCCCAACTCGACCGCTTCTGTCTGCGCATCACCCTCGGCTACCCGGACCCCGACCACGAGCGCGCTATTCTCGAAGACCAGGCCACCAGCATCCCGCTACATAAGCTCAGCCACGTGCTATCCCGCGATGAACTCACCGGCCTCCAACAGAACGTCCGCGAGATCGGCGTCGAGAAAACCGTGCTCGATTACATCGTCCGCATCGTCAACCGCACCCGCAAGGATGCCCGGCTCCTGCTCGGCTGCAGCCCGCGCGGCGGCTTGGACTTGCGTCGTTGCGCTCAAGCTAGAGCCCTCCTGCACGGACGCGACCACGTGCGCCCCGACGACATCAAAGCCCTCGCCGCACCCGTGCTCGCCCATCGCCTCACCTTAAACAACGCCACCCGTCACGGCGGCGTAAATGATACCATGCTCATCGAGGAGTTTGTCCGCTCCGAACCGGTACCCGGGTGAACCGATGGCGTCATATCCTTTACCCCTGCCTCGGCCATCGCATTCTCGGCGGAGATGACTGGCGCGGCCGCCACGTGCCGCTCATCAGCTGGCTCTACTACGCCTCCGCCGCCTGGTCGACGCCCCGCCTACCCGTGCTCGCCTTCATCACCCTTGTCCCTGCCGGCGGACTCATGTACTTCGGCATCCAAAGTGCCGCAAACATTCTCGGCGTGGCCTTTCTCTCGCTCCTCATCGCGGGCTGGTTCATCACCACCATGCTTCGTCCCCGCCTCGAAGTCGCCACCCACCTCCCTGCGCGCGTGCCCGCCGGTGGCGAATATCAGGTGCAATACACGGTCGATAACAAGGGTCACCGCGCCGCCTTCGACGTCGAGGTGGAGACCCTGCCCTTCCCCTATCTGCTCGAACTTCGCTCCTCGCCCGCCTGGCTGCATTACCTACCGCCCGGACGCCAAAGCCGCATCATGGGCAGCGGCCGCGCGCTCAAACGCGGCCGATACCTGCTGCAGCCGATGCGCTGGAGCACCGACTTTCCCTTCGGCCTCTGGCGGCGAGGCAAGACCGATTGGTCGCACCGTACGCTCAACGTCTACCCCGCCTTCACCCCGCTGCAAACGCTCAACCTTCCCGAAGGCGCCAGCGGCCGCCGCGAAACCCACAGCGCCCGCCATCTCACCCGCGAGGCGCTGGAATTCCATGGTTGCCGCGAATTTCGCGCCGGCGACCTCGTGCGCCACATCCATCCGCGCTCCTCGGCGCGACTCGGTTTTCCCGTCGTAAAGGAATTCAAAGCCGACGACCGCGGACGCACCGCGCTCGCTATCGACACCTGGAGGCAACATCGCTGGGCCGGACGCGACATGATGCGCGCCCCGGTGGTCGAGGCCTCGCTCTCCCTCGCCGCCGCCATCGCCGACTACCTCGCCCGCACCGATAACATTCTCGAACTCCTCGTCGCCGGCCCGCGCCTGCATGCCTTTGAAAGCGCCGGTCGCCAAGCCTACCTCGAACAGGTGCTCGATATCCTCGCCGCCGTCGAGCCCTGCCGCGACGACTCGCTCGATGAATGGGCCCCGCGCCTGCTCGAGGAGATTCGCGAAATTCAGCAAGTCATCGTGATGCTCGGCCGTTGGGATGAAAAACGCGCCGCCTTCGTGCAATCCCTCCGCGAATCCGGCGTAGGCCTGAAAGTCGTGCTCGTTCATCACCGCCGACGACCGGCGCCGAATGAACTTCCGGCGGACGTGCTTCCAGTCTCCACCGACATCATCCACCGCGGCGAGGTGCATACATTATGAATGCCCCACCCGTCACCCCGCCGCCCCGCAACCGCCTCGTCACCTTGTGCGGCATCCTGACCATCGGCTGGATTCTCTGGTGGTACACCCTCGATGGCAGTCCCGGCCTCCTCATTATTTCGAGTCTGATCGCCCTCTTCGCGCTCGTCGCGCCCCAACACGCGCTCGGCAGCACCCGCAGCTATGTGTGGAGCGGACTCGCTTTTCTCTTGCTTGCCCTGAGCGCCAATATCGAGCGCATCGCCCCACCCACCAGCGAAATGATCCGGACGCCTTATTTCTTCTACGACCGCGTGGTCACCACCTTCTGGACGCTCGCCCTGCTCGGACTTTTCATGCGTCACGGCCGGAACGCCGCCACCCTGCTCATGGCGGGCAGCATCCCCATGCTCATGCTTACCCTCGGACGCAACGGAGGCGTGACCGAACATCCAGTGCCGGTGAATCTCGTACTTTGGACCAGCCTCGCCCTCTACTTTCTGATCAGCCAGGCCAACAGCCTTGCCCGCCCCCGCGCCGCCGATGTCATGCCGTTGCAGCGGCGCGAGTTCCTCGGCCGCCTTGCCGTGCCCTTCCTCAGCCTCGCCATCGCCGCCTTGCTGCTTATTCCCGTCAATGCCGGCGTGCGTGGCGCCCTCGCCTGGTTCGACGAAATGAACCTCTTCGGCAACCGCCATCACGATCAGCAGAACAGTTTCCACCTGTCCCTCTCCGCCCCGCCCGGCGGATTCGGAAGCCGTATGCGTCCTCTTATGTCAATCCGCTCCCCCGGACCACCCGGTTACCTGCGCCAAAACGTTTACCGCCACATCGACAAGCGACACTGGGCCCAACGCCCCATGAACAGCGGTGTCGCCCTCGATGCTGTCCTCGCCCCGAGCGGACAGACGCGCTACGACATCCCCGCCTATGGCATCGAAGACCCGCTTGAAAGGCCTTGGCGCGTGCGCGTAATGGGTTCGCGCTGGCGATTTGGCCTCGCTCTGCCTACGCCGGTGTCGGCCGTCGTGATTGACGAAAACGTCGGCATCACTTCCGACCAGGACGACATGCTCGATTGGCAAACCCCCATGTCGCCACCCGCCTTCGAGGCCGTCATCGTGCAAGAGCGTGACCATTCAGCCCGCGAGCTCGCCGACCCGGTCGGCCCGGCCATGCCCATGCGCTTCCCTTTGCTCATGGCGAACGAATCCGGCGAGCCGCTCATCGAGCCTACCTACCTCAACATTCCCGCCGAATGGACCAATGACGTAGCAACCTGGGCCGCGCAAATCGACGGACTCGCCAATGCGCCCACACCCGAAACCGCCATGCGGATGGTCGCGGATTATTTCCAGATGAATTTCCGCTACCGGCTCGAAGGACCGGTCTCCACCAAGCCCGACCCCGTCCGCGCCTTCATGCGCGAGCAACAGGGACACTGCACTTTGTTCGCCACCGCCTCCGCGCTCATTTTACGCCATGCCGGGCTCCCCTCCCGCATGGTCAGTGGCTTCCTCTCCACTGAACTGCATCCGGTCACCGGCGAATGGATTGTCCGCGAGCGCGACGCCCACGCCTGGGTCGAGGCTTGGGACGAACAAGCTGGCGGCTGGCGTCGACTCGAAACCACCGCGCCCGGCGGGGTTCCCGGAAATTTCCCCGAGCCAAGCGCGCTGCGGGCCTGGCTCGAGGCGGCGCGATTGGGCTGGCATGACTTCCGGAACTGGCTCAATACTTTCAATCCGCTCATATGGCTCGCCGAAGCTGGCGCCACGCTCTTCGTCTGGCTCGAAATGTCACTACAGACCAAAACCGGAAAATTTTTCGTGGG
>JBMTVS010000048.1:0-12781 GCA_049451655.1 Kiritimatiellia bacterium
CGCCGCGGGCGAGGAGGGCGTCCACGGCGGAGACGCCGCCGGCCATGGCGGCGGGGGTGGTCAGTGGTTTAGACAGGACGGCGGGAGCAGGCATCACTTCCGTCGTTTCCTCATCCTGCTTGAGGCGCTCTAAATCACTACGGCGCCAGGAGATTTCGATCAATTTTACGCTGACATACATGAGCACAACCATGCTGCCCACCACCATGGCGAAGCGCTTGAGACTTTTGCGGGCCAACTCGGAGGGTTTGTTGTCAGCATTCACGGTGGGGCGCGGAGGCTGATTTGAGTTGTCAATCACCAGCGCGCGGTTACGCCGCCGCTTCTGGGGACCCGTGTGCCGTTGGTAAAAGTTGTCCGAACTCATGAGCCCGCAAAGATAACTATTGCCCAAGATATACGCAAGCGCCCTTGAAAAGGCCGGCACCGGTTCTCCACGGCATGCGATTTAAACATCTACCGCAAACCGGCAAAACATGGTCATTGGAGGAATCAAACCGGAAGTGGGAAAAGTGGCGGGAGCGACGGGGCTCGAACCCGCAACCTCTGCCGTGACAGGGCAGCGCTCTAACCAATTGAGCTACGCCCCCAACCGAATGGGGAAGCTGCATAGTAGAAAAAGAACTTCAGGATGCAAGCGGAAAAACGATAGCGGATGGAAATCGCCACGGCGTGATTTATCGGCAACTTTCAACCGCTTTTTGCTCAAAGCTGAGCGCCCGTGGTTCCTGCTGCGAGGGAGACATGCTTCAGTCCTTTGACCGCCTTGAGTTGCCTTACCAGGGAATCGATGCGGTCTGGCATTCCCCGCACGGCAATGATTTCGAGGCAGTTGTCGTGGTCGAGATGGATATGCTGGGTGGAAATAATGACGTCATGCAGGTCGTGCTGCACCCCGGTGAGTTTCTTCATTACATCGCGCTGATGATGATCGTACACCATCACCACCGCGCCCGCGACTTCACCGCCTTCCGCCCATTCGCCTTGCACCAGGCTGTCGCGAATCAAATCTCCAATGGCTTTGGAGCGGGTGGGATACCCCTCGGTTTCGAGCTTTTCATCAAAAGCTCGTAATAATTCACGTTCCAGCGAAACACTAAACCGGGTAAGCGCCATTGATTGAATCAGGGGTACAGAACAATCTGCTCCGGGGCCTCGTCGTCCGGCATGACCTTTATGCGTTCCGGCGCGATGCCTTCCGCGATGAGGTGGGCGGCGGCCGAGGCGCAGGCCGGCCCGGGGGCCGTGATTTCGACATTGAGCTCGATGGCAACCGATTGAGTAATCGCCGCCAGTTGATTTAATGCCAACCTGCCGCGCCCCGTAAGCACACCGTCCTCGAAAAGAGACTGGCGAAAGATGATGCCGAGCCGCCCGTCGCGGATTTCGCGCGTGTTACCGGGGAAGCTAAAAGGTTCCATCCAGGCATGGTCGACCGTCTGTGCTTCAACGACAACGCTCTCAACCTCGGTTTCCGCAAACTGAACGGGAATAACCACTGGACGCCGGTCGATGGGCTTGGCGTTAAAAAGCAACACCAACAGTGCACTCGACACCACCGCCATTACGGCTGCAGCGATGCGCCAGATGCGCGGGTCGCGCGGCGTCTTCTGCCCCGTGCTTTCCCAGTGTGCCTCCGGAATCCGCGTCTCGGCCTGCTCTAGCTCATTTCCGGTCTCGCTCATCCAGCGGTCGCGCAAGCGAATACGATCGCTCTCCGATAATTCGCGTCGCGCGAGATTTTCCTCGAGGTACACATCCAGCGCCCCCGCTTTTTCCGGCGGCACGACCAGTGCCGGAACGTCGTTAAGTCCGGCAGCCCGCGCCGCGCCGAGGCGCCGTGATCCAGCCAGCAGATTGTAATCGCCAGCCTCACCGCGCGCGACCAGCACCGGTTGCAACATACCGAACTTTTTTACGGAGGCGATCAGCGCTTCATCGGCCTGCCGCCCCGGATGTGGTTGTTTGATCTCGTGCAACGAAAGGCGCGCGAAGCCGCTACCTGGCGCGGCGGCGCTGCCGGTCTTGATGTTGGCGACTTCGTTGACCATGGCTCCGAGGCCGCGGCCGAGACGCGAAGGGGTAGAGGAATCGTTATCCATAAACGGGCATATCGGTGGAGGTATGAGGTGCTTCAACGTCCGGCATCACGGGCGCGGACGGAGCCACTTGCGTCGAAGCCATCGCCGCCACCTCGCTAGCCTTGGGCGGAAGTTCGACCGGCTCATCCGGCTCGCCCGTCTTGGCCCGATATCGCTCGAGAAATTCCTTTGCGAATTGGCGATAAGCGGCCGCCCCGGTGCTGTAGGAATTGTAGGAGATGATCGGTTTTCCGAAACTCGGCGCTTCGCCGAGGCGCACGTTGCGCGGAATCAAGGTCTCGTACACCTTGTCGCCGTAGTGCTGGATAACCTCCTGCACCACCTGCTGGGAGAGGTTGGTGCGCATGTCATACATGGTCATGAGGATGCCTTCGATGTGCAGACCCGGGTTGGTACCGGACGTGCGGAGCTGGTCGATAAGCTGAGTCATCACGCTCAAGCCTTCGAGCGCATAGTATTCGCACTGGATGGGAATGATCACCGACTGCGCGGCGGTCAGCACATTCATGGTGAGAATACCGAGTGAGGGCGAGCAATCGAGGATCACGAAGTCGTAACCGTCATCGAGCACGATCTCGTGCAGCACATTACGCAGGCGCACAAGGTAGTTGTCCATGCGCGCGATCTCGACCTCGGTGCCAGCCAGGTCGATTTCGGACGGAATGACGTGAAGATTCGCGATCTCCGTCTCCTTGATGAAGCCTCGAGCGTGCAGCCCCTCGATGAGCGGCCGGTATAAACTGGCGCCGATTTCCTTCGGCAGGCCGAGTCCGCTGGTGGCGTTGGCTTGCGGATCAAGATCGACCAGCAACACCTTCTTGCGGCGCTCAGCCAGACAGGCGGCAAGATTCACCGCGGTGGTGGTCTTGCCGACGCCACCCTTTTGATTCGCGACGGCTATGACACTGGCCGGCATGTCGGATTACTCCTCCAGCAGGGCGGGAAATGCCGTCCGCACGCGGTCGAGGTGGCCGTCCTCGGATTCCTTGCCGCTCAAGACCATAAACAATGACATCAAGTCGCGGTTGCGCACGGTGTAGACGGCATCCGGATCCTTCTCAACGTGGCGAGCCAGCTTGCGGCGGGCTTTGCTGAGGGTGAGCGGCCGGGCCGGCTTCGCGACGGGCATACCGGTCAATAGTTCGCCGATAAGTCGGTCCGCGGTCGCTTTTTCCTGTCCGGGCTCGGCCTCGAGAATCATGCGGCAAATTTGCTTGGCCCGGGTCCAGGTAACGCGGTCGGCGTCGAGCAACTGGCGCAGGCGGGGATCCATGCCCGGAACGAAGCGCAGAATTTCGTCGATCCACGCCTCGCTGCGGTCGAAGAATTCGGCCAGTTTGACCTTCTCCCAGTTTGCGTTGTTGAGGTAGATCACGGTATCGAAATATTCTGAAACCTTGGCGTCGAGACGGTCGGCATTAAGCTTGAGGTTCAACGCGCGCATTTCATCGAGATCGCCGGACACCACCCGCACATCGATGCGATCAAAGTAACCGGGTTTGGTGGAA
Source organism: Kiritimatiellia bacterium (assembly GCA_049451655.1). Classification (GTDB taxonomy): domain Bacteria; phylum Verrucomicrobiota; class Kiritimatiellia; order CAIVKH01; family CAIVKH01; genus CALMUP01. Next base: position 3,611 of record JBMTVS010000048.1, read on the forward strand.
CGGATCTGTTTGATGGCATTGACGCGATGAAATCCGCCCACGAGGAAGTACTCGCCGTGGTTGCGTTCCCACACCACCAGCGGTTCCAACAGGCCATTTTTCTCAATGTCGGTGGCGTAGTGATTCACCTTCACGCGGTTGAGCGGACGGTGGTTGGCGATCGAAGGATGCACCTGGATCGCATCGATCGGCACATAGTCAAAACGTTTGGTCGTAATCATCTCTAAATCTCCAATGAAAAGGTTTAAAATCTGAATTTCTATTCGCACAGCCGCCCGCCGATAGCAAGCGAATCCTCACCGGCGCCGCCGGCCGGTGAAAATCACCGTAAAACATCAATCCCCGCGAAATCCGAACCCTGAATACCTCGCCGCCCGACCTTGACTTCGGTCACCTGCTTTGGTGTAGTGCAACCTATCGGAACGCTAACGGAAGTCCGTGAAAATCGGACGCGGTCGCGCCGCTGTAAACGGTTACGACCTCCCGAAACGTCACTCCGCGCCGGTTGCGCGGGGGAAGACGGGGAGGAAGATTTGAAGCCGTGAGCCAGAAGACGAGCGATTCCGGATGAACACGCTCCTTCGCGGCTTGAGGACCGGCACCTGATTGGCCTTGCCTTCTCCTCTTCAATCCCGCGCGGAAGCGGGAAAGACGTTTCGCTTGAAGACGAGAAGAGTTTATAGCCGCGCCACGGCCGCCCTCTGGTTGGTCGCAACGGGCGCGTTTTCCTTGTGCGCGCATGCACTGGACTTTTCCCGGATTGAATACTGGAGTGGCAGCGGCACCAACTGCGCCGCGCTGGTGGTTGACTGGAATGACGGCGGTCGACCGGAAGCGCTGGCTTGGGGATTCCGTTGGAATGAAGAAGCCACCGCGCTCGACCTCTGGCAAGCGGTCACTAACGCGGATCGCGGCCTATCCGGTATCCTGACCAATATCGGCGGCGCAATTCACCTCACCGGGATCGAGTATCGTCGCCCGTCCCGTCCCGGCGATGTCCTTCCCGCCACCGGCCAACATGATGTCTACCGTACCGCCTATTCGCGCGATTACACGGGCGAGGTGTTTCATGCCGGGACCTGGCATGTTTGGCTCGTTACGCATACCAATTATGCGCCTTCTGATATGACAGGTATGGTGTCGACCTTAAATAGCGTTTTGTTGACCGATAACACCTGGATGGCACTCTCATTCAGTCCGGAGAACGCTGCGACGTTAAATCGACCTGGTTACGCATTGCCGGCCATCCACTATCCATATGCTGCGGAATCTCATGATTATTTTTACGGTTATGGTGGCGTCCCGGTGGATTGGGTGGACTTTGTTACCCCTTTTAACAATCCCCAGGTTGCGCTAGGTCGTCCCACCGTCGATACAACCGACGAATGGGGCGAAGATGTCATTCCGATTGTACCCGTTCAGCCTGCTTTCCGGGCACACGAACTGGTCAGTATCGGTGATGGGGGATACCTTGAGTTGGCTTTTGATCACCCGGTGCTTGATCACCCCGATAATCCTTACGGTTACGACCTGATAGTTTTTGGAAACGGCTTTCAGAATTTGATTAGTGGAACCTGGACCAACGGCAACCCGCACGCCTCGATCACCGGAACCAACGGCAACTACGAACTGGGCATGGTGTCAGTCAGCCAGGATGGCGTATCTTGGGTTACGCTTACCAACGGCCCCTATGCGGATGATTTCGCGCCGACGCTAGGACGGGTTTATGATCCCGATCGTATTGATACAAATCTTGGGGCATGGAATTTGTGGTGGGGAGGATCCACCGATCCGACCATCCCCATAGATCCTTCGCTTGCTCCAGCGGACTGGCTTAATCTAACCGTGGCAGAAATATCAGCTCGCTACCGTGGCAGCGCCGGCGGCACCGCGTTTGATATTTCGGGGTTGGATCTTGCGCCGGATCCGGCAAACGGGCGCAAGTGGATCCGCTATGTGCGGATGGTTCGCATGCATGGCATCAACCCGGAAGTGGATGCCGTGGCTGATGTATCGCCGGTTGCTCCTTATGAACACTGGCGCATGACGCAATTTGCCTGGCTGGATGAGCCGGGTGATGAGCGGGATGATAACGATGCGGATGGCGATGGCACCCCGACGCTGTTGGAGTATGCCTCGGGTGGTGATCCGCTGGTGGAAGAAGCCACACCGTTCATGGCCATGACGTTGGATCAACACGGGCAACCGGGTTTGCAGATCGCCGATGCGCCGCCGGACGTCCGGCTGTTTGTGGAAGCGTGTAATGATTTAAACGCCGCCGCCTGGTGTGATGATGCCAATGCGCCGGAAAACGAAATGCCGCATCAATTTTTCCGCTTGAAGGTTCGACATGACTAGCAGGCGATATCATGGATTCACGCTGATCGAACTGTTGGTCGTTGTTGCGGTCATCGGCCTGCTGGCCGCTTTGCTTTTTCCGGCGGTACGCGGTGGTATTGAAACTGCCCGCCGGTCACAGTGCGCCAATAATCTCCGCCACATCGCTGCTGCAGCGCTGTTGTATGCCGCCGATCATGATGGGTATCTGCCGCCGAGCCTGGTGCGTGATTTTGACGCACGCAGGATAAAAAGCTGGGAGGAATTTCTCTGGCCACAAGGCAATGACCTGAAATCTTTTCAGTGTCCCTCCTTCGATGGTGAGGCGAATTGGGAAGGGGATGAATCAACAGGTTACAATTACAATTCGAGTTATTTGGGTGCCTACTATTTCCTGCGCGATGGCGTTATGCGGCCCGCAAGCGACCCCTCGGCGCGGTTAGCGCAGGTGCAGTCGCCTTCCGCCACGGCCATGTTTGGCGATGGTGAACACAGTGAAGGCGCCAACAAGTTCATGCGTTCGCCGGATGAGGGCCCGCTGGATGATACAGGCGCTGGGTTGAGTTCCGCGGGAACACAAGGTTTCCGTCATGGCGGGCGCACCCTGGTGGCGTTCGTGGATGGTCACGTTGCTGATTTCGACCGCCCCTACGGTCGCACTGCCGCCCGGGCGCAGTCTTCATCAGCTTACGGATTCATCTCCCCGGACAACAGCCTCTACGATCTCGAGTAAAGTCCGGTCGACCCGCCTTAGAAAGCGAACCCCAGCCCAAGCGAAAACACGGTGTAACTGTTTTCGATGCCGACCTCGTCCTCGCCCTCATAATATTCACCGGTGGAATAATCGAGTAGATCCACGTCACCCACGATGAGGTCGATGGTCTGCTGCTCGACCGACGCGGTCAGAAACAGGTTGTCCTTCAGCGCGTAGCGAGCTTCGATGCCCAGGCCGAGCATATCACCGCCCTCGAAAGAGCCGTGGAAGTAAATGGTTCGCTCGATGTGATGATCCCAATCTTCAGCGGAAACCAGCGGGCTCCAGACCGCGTAGCCGGAAAAACCGAACCGGCCTCGCGTCAACTCGCCGGATATACCCGCATAAGGCATGCGAAATTCCTGCTCGTAGGTGATGCCGATCTCGCCGCCGAGATCGAGCGGCACATAATCATATTCCGGATAGAGGGCATAGACGCCAGCGTCCTCCCACGACCAGCCATTCTGTTTATAGCCGAGAATCAGACGCAAATTCGCGTCATCTCGACGGTAGAAGGCATAGGTGACATTGAGGTCGATGACATAACCATCGGTCACGGATACATCGGAAAGCGAATAGTCTGTCCAGTCCGCCGAGGAGGTGTCCAGCCAATCGTAATTATCCATTTCTCCCGAGCCCTCGCTCAGCGCCAGCCATGCTCCAGCGTTTAACGACCAGCGCTCGTTTACGCGATAGCCTACTTCGCCTCCGCCCATGATGACATCACTCAAGTCCCAAAACAAATGACTGAGCTTGCGGCGGCTTCCGTCCGGCGTTTCGTAGTCATACACGATCTCATCCGCATCGCCTTGCAGATAGCCTACCGAAAACGCCGCGGAAAAAGGTCCGGACTGCGGTGGACTTGCAAAATCCGCCTGAAAAGCCCATGACGAGTGTCCCGCGAGTAAGCCTGCCAGAAACGTGATGACTCTTTTGTTGCTCATGCATTTTTCCTTCATGGTTAGCCTTCCCGCCGTTTAGTCGTTACATCCACCGCGACCAGACAAATGTCATCCTCTTGCTGAATATCCCCGGAAAATTCCGCCAGGGCCTGCATGACCGCTCCCAGAATCTCCGGAGATTTCTTGTAGAGGTTCGCGTTCAATATTTTTTCCAGCCGGGCGAATCCAAACTCCTCGCCCTCTGCATTCCGGCGTTCAAATACGCCATCCGTGAAGAACACAAATGTATTGCCGTCAACCAGTCGCACCGTTTCACCCGGATACTCCTGGTCGGACAAGAGACCAAGCGCCGCACCCTTTTGCGTCGGAATCGGTAACCGGGCCACCCGTGCCCGGTCGCGGGTTAGCAAATAAGGCGGTGGATGTCCGGCGCATGCGTAGGTGGCAATGCGCGAGGTGGTATCGGCCACCCAATAGAAGGCCGTGGCGAATACCGGGTCGGGCAGTGGCTGCAAAATTTCCGCGAATTGCCGGTTCATTTCCTTCATGTAGAAGGACGCGTTGCGCGCGGAGGGTTGTAGCTGGAGAATGAGCGACCGAAGCACGCCGGTGAGCAAGGCGCTGCGGATGCTGTGACCCACCACGTCAGCGATGAACACGCCGGCGCAATCATTATCGATGGGCGTGACCTGAAAAAAGTCGCCGCCGATGGCTTGGGCCGGTTTGTAGCAATAATGAAACTCGAGGCGAAGCCGTCCTTCCATGTGAACGGCGGGTACTTCCGGCAAGGGCCGGTTCATCAGCGAATGCTGAAACTCGCGGGCCATGGCCAGATCGTATTCAAGGCTGTGCGTGTCGATCGATTTATCCGCACCTGACGGGTGCCGGTCGAAATGCGCCTGCAATGCCCGGGCCGCCGGACTGTTAGCTTCCCGGTCGTCACGCAACCACGGGTAGGCTTCCAAGAGGGGGTCATCGTCATCAAGCGCGGCAAAGACGCGATGCATGGCATAAAACCCGGCATCCGATACGTCGTCTGTAAGCGATCGCACATGGCGAGCGGATTGACGCCAGGACTGAACCAGCAGGCCGAGCGCGACCAGCAGGGCCGCTACCGGACCGGCCAGGATACCCGTGTGTATATCCGCGACGATGAATGCGGCAATCGCTGCGGCGGCGCTCAAAACAGCCACAAGTGCTGGCAGCACAAGATGGATCAACGTCCATTTTCGCACGTCATCTGTAATGTTATTACTCATTGAATCCTTGTGACGACCCAATGTCACCTAAACCTCCGTGCCGAATCCTCCGACGAAAAAAGACGATATACAAGTAGCAATAGCAAATAAATAATGGAATTTTTGAACGGCCGCCAACCATTGACAGGCACCTGACAAGCGATTATTTTTCGAATCTAAACCGGGCCAAACATGTTACCAAATCACATCAATCCGCATGTGCTGGTACTCAACCGCCTGTGGCAGGCCGTCAATGTCTGCACGGTGGATAGAGCCTTCGCCTTGCTCTACACCGGCCACGCCCAGGTTGTTCACGAAGATAAGTCCCGCGGTTTTAACACCTATTCATTTCGCGAATGGTGTGACTACTCGAATGCCGTCGAGCACGAGGACATGGTGCGCACGATTTCCATACGTATCCGCGTGCCACGTATTATCCTGCTTTGCTTTTTTGACCGTATGCCGAACAAAGAGGTTAAGTTCACACGGCAGAATGTATTCGAGCGTGATAAAAACACCTGCCAATACTGCGGCAAGAAATTCGAGCGGAAGGACCTCAACATCGATCACGTGGTTCCGCGTCATCAGGGCGGACTAACCACGTGGACCAATATCGTTTGCAGTTGTATCCCCTGCAATTCCCGCAAAGGCAATCGTACCCCCGAACAGGCCCGCATGCACCTCGTGCGCAAACCCAGAAAGCCACGCTGGCGACCTTTCATGGAGGTGCAATTCAGCCGTGCCCCGCACGAAAGCTGGCACCACTTCCTCGACTTTGCCTATTGGAATGTGGAATTGGGCGAGGACACGTAGCGGGTTGTCCGCCGTATTTGTTACGACGACAGGCTTGTCCAAACGCTCACCTGTCCTCCGCACCGCCGGCGCCCGCGCTTCTCGATCCGCACCGTGATGTTCACGCAGGTTACGACCTTCGCTTGAAACGCTTTTGCGGCGCTTTTGCTTTTCGCGGTGCGTTCTGGCGGCCCTTGGGTTCGGGGCGTGCATCCGGACCGGTGGCCAGCCGCGCCGTCTCGGAGTGGTAGCGATGCTTTGTGTCGACCGGAATGGCCTTGCGGATCATGCGCTCGATGTCGCGCAGGAAATCGCGTTCGCGCGCGGCGCAAAAAGAAATGGCATCGCCTTCCGTGCCCGCCCGCGCGGTGCGGCCGATGCGGTGCACGTAGGTTTCCGGTTCCACGGGCAGGTCGTAATTGACCACGTGCGTGATCCCGTCGACATCGATGCCGCGCGCCGCGATGTCGGTGGCGACCAGCGCGCGAATGCGACCGGTCTTGAAGCCGTGCAACGAAGCGGTGCGGTTCGATTGCGACTTGTTCCCGTGAATAGCCGATGCGGTGATACGGCCTGCGGCGAGTTTCTTGACCACCTTGTCCGCGCCATGCTTCGTCCGCGTGAAGACGAGCACGCGGTCCATGTTGTGCGAGGCCATCAATTCAATCAGCAACGCGTCCTTTTTGTCCCGGTCGACAAACATCACCTTTTGGGCGATGCGCTCGACGGTCGGGCGTTCGGGGTCGATGGTGATTTGCACAGGATCGCGCAGCAAATCCCGGGCAAGACCGGCGACCACCGGCGGCATCGTGGCGGAGAAAAAGAGCGAGTGCCGTTTCGCCGGCAGTTTGGCGATGACGCGGCGCACGGCGGGAATGAAGCCCATGTCGAGCATCCGGTCCGCTTCATCGAGGATGAACAGCTCGATGCGGTCGAGGTTGATGTGCCGCTGGTCCATCAAGTCGAGCAGGCGTCCGGGCGTGGCAACCACGATATCGACACCGCGCCGCAGGGCCGAGACTTGCGGGTGTTCGCCGACGCCGCCGAAGATCACGGTGTGGGAGATTTTCAAATGACGCCCGTATGCGCGAATACTATCGCCGATTTGCGCGGCGAGTTCGCGGGTCGGGGTGAGGATGAGCGCGCGCGGACGCGTGCCCGCCGCGACCTTGGGTTGGCGCGCCAGCTCTTGCAGGGTCGGCAAGGTGAAGGCGGCGGTCTTGCCGGTGCCGGTCTGGGCGCAGGCCAGAATGTCGCGTCCTTTCAACAAGTGTGGAATCGCCTCCACCTGAATCGGGGTGGGCATGGTGTAGCCTTCCTCCGCGATGGCGCGTTGAATGGGATCGATGAGTAAATGAAATACGGAATGAGAGGACATGGAATTCTTTCCGCGCCTTGAGCGCGAGCGGACATTAGGCGCTCACGCGGCAAAGTCAATCAGCTTTGCGGCTTACGCGTCCAGTTCCTTGAATCGCGCGGTCAGCCGCTGAATGGTTGGCGCGGAGACGCCGTGTTTTCGGGCCAGCTTGCCAAACTGTGCAACCGCCGCCCGGGTTTCATCCAACATTTGTTTTGCATCGCCGGAGCGAATATCCACCTGCTGGGCAAGTTCCATGAGATGCGACCGCCCCGGATTCCATCCTTCGCCCGCGATGGAAAGCGTATGCCATCCGTTGGGACCATTGTTATAGGTGAAGTCGAACAGCGGCGCCAATTTCCACGTTCCATGGCTATCCATGAGAAATGCGAAATTCTTGAGGTGATCGTCACGATTGCAGGCGAGAACATTCAGGCAAACGCGGCGGAATAATTCGAGTTTTTGCGCGTAATCCCGTGTCATGCTTTCGACAAGCCTGAACAGGGTGTCGTATTCTTCGCCGGCAACCCGGAAGTTCGCATGCAAGAGGCCCGCCGCCGAGTGCATGTGCAGGCGGTGGCCGGTCGCCGGGCGGTCAAAGCGGCGTACAGCAAAAAACCGGCCGGCTTTTGTTTTCAATAACCGGCATGCCGGCATGTCGGCCCCCGCCAACGCGGCCATTTCCGCATAGACAAACTCCAACGGCCCGGCCTCTTTAACGTCCGCGCGGGCATTGAACTTAACGATCCAGTGCGCATGGGAGGCGGGCACCTCACCATCGCCCGGGAGCACCGGGCCCGATGCGTTTTGAGCACAGGGCAGTCCGATGAGCGCTTTCGGGCGTGCGCCGCCGGAGGTGCCGCCGGTGCGCCGGATCTCCGGTAAGGCATCCTCGACTGATCCTTCGTCAAACTGCCAGGCTTCTGAGCCGAGTCGAGCCAGGTCGAGTTTATCCGTTTCGATAACATGATCGTCGAGAGGAGGATGAAAGGTCAGCGCCCCCATGCCGCGTTCGCCCACGCACGCCAAGCGTTCGAGGGCGGTCGGCGCGCGGCCGTGTTGTTTGTAGAAGTGTCTATCAAGGAGGCGGCGGCCCCATCCATCCGGAAGCGCATCTTCAAAAACGCCAAATAACTCAAGGCCCCCGCCGCGGTCATGAACTTGCACGCCGGGGCGCAAGGGAAGTCGGAATGGTGATAAGGCAAGCTTGCGGGAAATAAAGTCATCAGCGTATTGGAACACGACTTCGCGTCCGGCGAGGGCCAGTGTGCCGACGCTCATCTCAAGGTCCGGCGCGAAACGAAGGCGAACATGCAGCCGGTCAATGGTCATGAAGCTCCGCCTGGTTTGGGTTTGGCGATGCGCACGCGTTGCCGGACCTTTGGAGTACGCTCCAGTTCAGTGAGGTCGGTCGGAAGCATTGCTCGTCGTAGACGTTCACGAATTACCGACTGGAATTCATCCAGCAGGCCAAGGGCTTGCAAGGCGCGAAGGAAGCTGTCGAGGCCGCCTTGGCCTTCGCGTTCCAGTCGATGCAAGGTGGTCACGGGTACGCCCGATGCGGATGCGAGCATGGGCAAAGTGATGTTCTGCCGTTGCCGCTCCGCCCGAAGCCACGCACCGGTTTCCGCGCGGACTTCGCTTACCCGTGCCAGTTGCCAGGGTTGATGGGGTTGTGGTTTTTGCATGACGGTAATTTATTTTCACTAAGTGAAAATAAAAAGAATATTTATTAATAATTTCAACTGAGCGAAATTATTATGACTTTCTGGGGGCTTGCGTCGTCGGGTC
>JBMTVS010000049.1:0-12604 GCA_049451655.1 Kiritimatiellia bacterium
AGCGGGGCCACCGCGGGCGGTGCCGTGTTTGAGGGCGAGCCGGGTAACACCTACGCGTTCTTCAGTCGCGCGACGGATAACGAAGGCAACACCGAGCCGGAGCCGGGCGCCGCGCAAGCGCAGACCACGACCTCGCAAGCCAACACGCCGCCGTCGCTTGCCTACGACGCAGTGATTGTGGTCGACGAGGGTTCAACCGTCACGGCGACGCCGGTGGTGTCGGATACCGATGAGCCGGCGCAGGCCCTGCAGTTCAGTTTCGTGAGCGGGAATTTGCCGGGCATGACGTTGAATCCGGCGACGGGCGTTTTGGGTTATCCTACGGGGGAGAATGCCGGGCCCTCGACAAATGTAGTTAGCATCCGCGTGACGGATGACGGCGTACCTCCGCTCAGCACTACCGCGAGCGTGACGCTGGTGGTGCGGGAGGTGAATGTGGCACCGGTGATCCCGCCCATCGCGGATCGCTTTGTCAACGGCCCGACCAACCTCAGCTTTACCATCACGGCCACCGATGCCGACCGGCCGGTGAATACGCTGACGTATAGCCTTGGCGCGGGCGCTCCGCCAGGCGCATCGATTGATCCGGTCAGCGGCTTGTTCTCGTGGAATGTTGCCGCATCGAATATTCCCGGCGCTTACAATGTTTCCGTCGTGGTCACCGATGATGGCGCGCCGTCGCTGAGTTTTACCCAGCGGTTTGCCGTGCTGGCGCGCGACCTTGCCCAGACGATTACCTTTGCGCCGTTGTCCGCGCAATTCACCACAAACCGTGTGACGTTGCAGGCGTCAGCCTCGTCGGGTCTGCCGGTTGGATTTATTCTGCTGGGTGGTCCCGCGCAATTGAATGCGGCCCAGCTCAGTTTCAACGCCAGCGGCTCGGTCTCGGTCGTGGCCAGCCAGCCCGGCGATGCGACCTGGCTGCCCGCGCCACCGGTGACCAACGCCTTTGATGTTCTGCTCACGCCGGCGCAGATTACGTGGAGCAATCCGGCGCCGGTATTATTCGGCGCGGCGTTGACCGAAACGCAGCTCAATGCGACGGCAAGCATTTCGGGGAGTTTTGTTTATGAGCCCGGCGAGGGCACTGTCATCAATGGAGGGACACAGACATTAACGACCGTTTTCACACCTGTGGACGGCGTGATCTACGCGACCACCACGGCGGCGGTCGAGTGGGTGATTTATCCGTATATCCGGATAAATGCAGAGGATTTAACCTTGCTACGGGGCGAGACAGGCATGGTGCCCTTCCGGCTCACGTCGTATGGCGGCGTGTATACGGGAGGCGTAAGCGCGGTTCGCCTGACGATCGCGCTTGATGCAGATGGCGGGGCGGCGCCTGGTCGAGACTACATTGTTGACCCCGCTTTGGCGGATGTCCAAGTCTCCGGCGCCGGACCCGATGTGGTCGAGGCCGGAGTCTTGCCCAACCGGTTGCTACCGTTCGATCAGGCGGCGATCGACATGGTGGTCAGTAACGACAACGAGCGCGTCACGACCGTGGTCGCCCTTCGCATCCTGCATGCCGAAGTCGACGATGCGGAGGGTCAACCGGTGGCTTTTGTCTTTACGGAAGACAGCGTTTTGCGCCTGATTGGCGAAGCAGGCCTGCTCGGCGGGCCGGTTCTAGCGGGCGAGTCGCTGACCTTGCCGTTTTACGCGGAACCCGGAACCTGGCGCGTTGAATACACCGACGATTTGCGCAACGGTGCTTGGCAAAACCTGCGGGATATAAGCGTCACCAATACCTCCTCCACCATCGAGGCCGTACCCGTGACTGAACCCATCCGGTTTATGCGCATTATCCGCAATCCGTAAGCGACATCAGCTATGTCCCCGCAGAGAGGGACAGGTGGAAGGCGGCGCCGTGAAGCGAGGAACTCTGACCGGCGGTGACTTCGCCGCCGTGCAGGGTGACAATCTCCTTTACGATGGCGAGGCCGAGTCCGGAACCTTTGGGAGAGCGGGTAGCGCCACGATAGAAACGGTCGAAAACCGATGTTCTTTCCGCCGGCGGAATGCCGGGGCCGTTGTCCTCGACCGTCCACCGGAGCCTTGACCCATCCGGGCGGAGCGAGATTAGGATGGCGCCCGCGCCGTCCGTGGCAGCCACCGCATTATTGACGAGGTTGTCAAAGCACTGCCGCAACAGCACCTCGTTTCCGGGCATCACCCATCGCGCGCAGGAGGCGTCGACCTCGAAATTTATTGCGCAGCTTTCAAATAAGTCGGACGCCTCCCGGGTCCACTGCTCGAGCTTTTCGGCCAGAACGATCGGCTTGAAGTCGCGCCGCAAGGACTCATCCATCCGGGCAAGCAAGAGCAACTGGTCAACTGTCTGGTTCAGCCGCTCCATTTGTTCAAGAATTTCTCCCAGCGATTCCTGATATTCGGCTGGCTTTCTTTCCTGTTGCAAGCTGACCTCCGCCGCGGTTCGAATAGCCGCGATGGGCGTGCGCAATTGATGCGAGGCATCGGCGCTGAACGACTCCAGTCGCCGCACCGCCAGCGCATACCGGTCAAAGGCATCGTTGATGGTGTTGGCCAATCGGCCCAGCTCGTTGTCCTCGGTCGGCGGCACGATGCGCTCGTCGAGCTGACCGCCACGAATGGATTCGGCGGTGGTCAACATGCCCTGCAGTGGTTTGAGTAAACGACCCGCAATCAGCCACGCCATGAAGATAGCCACCGGCAGCGTTACCAGCATGACCAATCCGAACGCAGCGATTTCCGGTACCTCATCTTCGAAATGAGAGGGCGATGAGTAGGCTTCGCGCGCCTCCATAAATACCATGATCGCACCCAGCGCCGCATAAATCGAAAGCATCAGCACCAACAGCCAGGCGAAATATTTGTTGCGGATGGAAATCATGATTCGGGTTCCTTGATCATGAAGCCGAGCCCGCGCACGGTATGAATCAAACGGACCGCGCGCCCGCCATCGATTTTCTCGCGAAGCCGCGACATCAACACATCGATGACATTATCCATCGAGGTCATGCGCGAGCGAACCTTCCAAACCTCGGTCATGAGCATCTGACGCGAAATGACCTGGCCCGGCGTAGTCGCCAGATAAACCAGCACATCGAATTCGCGTGGCGTGCACTCAATCGCCTCGCCGTCGCGCTTGACGATTCGCTTGACCAAATCTACCTCCAAATCGGCCACCCCGAGGGTTGAGCTATGTTGGCCGGCGGAACGTCGCAGATGAGCCCGGATACGCGCGGACAGCTCTTGGAAATCGAAGGGTTTGACCAGGTAGTCGTCCGCGCCGAGATCGAGCCCCTTGATTTTATCCGTCACTTCATCACGGGCGGTGAGTATCATTACCGGCGTGCCGCTTCGTGACGTCCTGAATTGCTCGAGAAAATCGAATCCGCTACCGTCCGGCAATCCGAGGTCGAGCAGTAACAAATCGATTTCATGTTCGCGGCTGATGCGTTGCGCGGCCTCGAGCGAGGCCGCCGCCTTGACCTGATATCCCTGATCGGTCAGGCCGAGCTTGATGTTCCGGGCGAGGATGGGGTCGTCCTCCACCAATAATATTTTTTGCGCAATTTCCATCGTGTTCATGCTGGCTGCATCACTCTGCGCGCGCAAATCACGCGTCGCTTCCACCAGCGCATGGCCAGACAGTCCACCATACCACGAACCATACGGTTGCCGATACCGTACTTTGACTGTCCCCAGGTCCGTGGGCGATGACCAATGGGCACCTCGATCACCCTGAATCCCTGATAGCGAAGCACGGTGGGCAGAAACCGGTGAATACCGTTAAAGGCGGGGAGCTCGACAATGACATTTCGTCTCATCGCGCGAAAACCGCAGCCTGCATCCGCAAGTTTGTCCCCCGTCACTGCATTGCGAAATCCGTTGGCCACGCGCGACGAAATCCGCCGCACCGTAGTGTCGAGGCGTTTCCGGCGAACACCGCACACGGCGTCGACATCCGGTGCCAGGACATCGAGCAAAGCCGGTATGTCAGCGGGATCATTCTGCCCGTCCGCATCCATGGTGATGATGACATCGCCCCGTGCTGCCCGCAACCCGGATACCAACGCTGCACTTTGACCACAATTCATGCGATGGGTGATAATGCGAAGGCGAGGATTATTGGCCTCGATTTGGCGAAGCTGGTTGAGTGAATCGTCCGTGCTGCAATCATCCACGGCAATGACTTCGAAGCGCTCACCCGCCGATGGAGCGATTGCGGTATTTATCTCATCGATCAGCCTGGCAAGGTTTCCTGCTTCGTTGTAGACCGGCAAGATCACGGAATAAGAAGGTTCTTTTTGCATGCGTGCATCATGCTTATTCAGCGATCAAATCTGCATGCCGGATAACCTTAAACAATTGTAAGGAATATCTTATTCGTCTCCGGGTTGTTCCCCGTCATGGTGGTTGCGAAATGAGGAGCACTATGAAAACTAAACACACCATACTTTGCGGCCTGTTTTTACCCTTGGCCCTCGGCACGGGATTGACCTGGGCCGCGAAAATCGACTCGTCCTGGCTGCAGGTCAAGTTCACCGGTGATTCCACCTTGCACGGATTCAGCGGTATTGTGCATCGCGGCGAGGCCATCAAATTGGCGGGTGATGACGGGCATGACCGGGTACGCATCACCGTGCCGGTGCTCAGCCTGGATACCGACCATCGAGCTCGCGACAAGCGGATGTACACCATGTTCGAGGCTGATTCCTTTCGCGTCATCACCGGTGAGGCGGATCTGGAAGTCGTGCTGGACGAACATGCGCTCGAAGTGCCGCTGATTATTACCATGCATGGTGTTGCCCGCGAGGTTATCGCGCGCCGCGCTGCGCATGCCGCTGAAAAAGTTGAACTCGAATTAGATCTCGCGCTCACCTCGTTCGACCTGACGCCGCCGTCCGTGTTGGGTATGATCAAGGTCGACGACCGGGTTCACGTTGCCGTCTCGCTCGACCGCAACGCCATGGAAGAGTTAAAGCAACAACCGGCCGGCCAAAAGGAGTTGAACTGATGTCATATCTGCACGCCATCGAAACCGCAGTTCCGCCATTCGCCTACCATCAAGAATACGCCATGAATTGCATGAAGCGCTGGGTCAAAGACCGCGTGATGCAACGGATGGTGCACCACGTTTATCGCCAGTCCGGCATCGAGCAACGCTTCAGCGTATTGCCCGATTTTCAACCCGGCGACAGCGCGGGAATCTTTCATGAGGATGAGGACGGCAATTTGTTGGAGCCCACCACCGGGCAGCGCAATCAAGTCTATGCCGAAACCTTCGGCCCTGTCGCCCGCGAGGCGGCGCGCAAGGCGTTCGAAAACAGCGGGGGCATCATACCGGCCGATGTCACGCACGTGATCACGGTATCCTGCACCGGCTTCTGTAATCCGGGACCGGACCTGTTCATCGCGAACGCCTTTAATCTCTCACCCGCCGTTGAGCGCTACCATATCGGTTTCATGGGATGCTATGCCGCTTTTCCCGCTTTGCGGATGGCCGACCAGTTTTGCCGGGCCAATCCGAATGCGGTGGTGCTCGTGGTTTGCGTCGAGTTGTGCACCTTGCACCTACAAGTAAAACCTACCCCCGACTCGCTTCTCGCCAACGCGCTGTTTTCCGACGGGGCTGCGGCGGCTCTGGTTTCTTCTCAACCCCCTGAGCCGGGCCGCCGCGCCCTGTCCCTTGAGCATTTCGCCACGCGGGTGATTCCCGATAGCGCAGGCGACATGGCCTGGACCATTGGCGACCGCGGCTTTGACATGATTCTGAGTAGCTATGTCCCTCGTATCCTCGGCCTGCATGCCCGTGATTTGATCGCGGACGTGATGAACTCGGCGGGCGTTTCGCTGGATGAGGTCGCCGACTGGGCGGTGCATCCGGGCGGCAAGGCCATTCTGAACGCGCTTGAAAACCAGATGGGTTGGTCGCCGGACGAAGGTGCGCTGGCCATTGCCCATCGCACGCTCAAGAACTATGGCAACATGAGCAGCGCGACCATACTCTTCGTGTTGAGCGCCATTATGAAGGAACTCCCGCTGCCGGCCGGTTCGCCGATCGGCGCGTTGGCCTTCGGGCCGGGACTCACGGTTGAGTTCGGCTTGATGACCTTGCTTGGTCCTGCTCCGGAAGGTGCGCGAGTGGAGAAAGCGGAACTCGCCGGCAAGCATGATTAAACGCCTCGTCATCCTCCTTCTGCTTTCGATGCCCGCGCTGGCCGAACCGGTCGTGCATGGTTGGATTCCCTCCCGCATGCTGCGGCAGGGGCACGTGCAGCTCGTTGATGAGAACGAAAGCTTGCAGCTTGAGATTCTGCTGCACACCCGCTTCATGGACCGGGTCGTGAACACCATCGTCGAAAAAGAGCAGGGCAACTGGCCGGATGATCATCCCGATGCCGTCGCCTACATCCGCTTGCTTAAGGAGGCCCGCGAGCTGGTGCGATCGGATGATGGCCGCGAGTCGATGCGCATCGTGTTTTCGCTGTTGCCGGAACCCGGCGGGGTTAGCTGGTACGCCGGCGAGGTGGATGACGAGCCGGAGTTCTGGCGCATGAGTGAGCCGCGCCTGCTCGCCCGGCACGAGGCTTCGCGGGATTACTTGCTGCGCAACGCCGCGCTCATCATCGAGGACAGTCTCGGTATCGACCCGGCTACCATCCCGCAACTTCCGGTGGTACCATGATCGCTCCCGCGAAGTTCAACTACACCGTTCGGCAACGCGCCTTCGCGTTGGTCTTCGGTCTTTTCACGCACGCGCTTTTTGTAATAGCTGTGTCCCTTATGGCGGCTGGTCTTTACACCGGACTGCAAATCGGTCGCGGACCTTTTCATGGCATGGCCGCGCTAACGGCGAATGTCCTACTGCTGGCCCAATTCCCGCTCCTTCATTCCTTTCTGCTCGGTGATCGCGGTCGCAAAATTCTCAAGCGCATCATGCCGATGCAACTCGGCGCGCCGCTCGCGACCACGACCTTCGCCGCTACTGCCTCGCTGCAGCTCATCCTGTTCTTCGGCGGCTGGTCGCCGATGGGGACAGAGCTTTGGCAGCCGCCTGCCGGTATCGCGATGCTGATGACCGCGCTCTATGCCAGCTCGTGGCTGCTCCTGCTCCAGGGCATGCGCGAGGCCGGGGTCGAGCTGCAAGCCGGCAGTCTGGGCTGGTGGTCGGTGTGGCGGAATCGCGCGCCCGCTTATCCGCCGCTGCCGCTCGAGCGCCCGTTACACAGTATCGTGCGTCACCCCATCTACATCGCATTCGCGCTGATTCTCTGGACCTCGCCCGCTTTCACGGCGGAGAAATTTGTGCTCGCCGTTGCGTGGACGGTGTACTGCGTTGTGGGCTCGCGCATCAAAGAGCGACGACTGGCCCGGTTTCATGGCGAGGTGTACCGTGACTACATGAAGCGGGTGCCGTTCTGGATTCCCGGTAAACGCTCCCGCCCGGAAGTGGAGGAGCGGGACTTGGATGCGGAGGTCATCATCGTCGGCGGCGGACCGGTCGGCCTGTTGCTCGCCAACCTGCTTGGCAAGGCGGGTCGACGCGTCGTGCTCGTTGAATCATCCAGTGGTGAGGTTCGGCGCTCCATGGCCATCGGCATCACGCCGCCCTCGCTGGAGCTGTTGGCTTCGCTCGACCTCGATCGCGCATTTATCACGCGCGGCATTCGTATTGAAAATGCCTTTGTTCATGAAGAACGAGAACAGGCCGGATGCCTTCGGCTGGCTAGTGCCTCGGATGATTATCCCTACATTCTCTCGCTGCCTCAATCCGAGACGGTTCAACTGCTGCGGGAAAATCTCAACCGTTATCCGTCGGTGAGCGCTCTCGCGCATTGCCGCGCGGCGGGCATCGACCAGGATGATACCGGGGTTAATGTCGAGATTCGCGGCAAGGATGATGCCTCCAGCCAAACCCTGCGCGCCGCGCTGGTCACCGCGTGCGACGGATCGAAGAGCGAGATCGCAGAGTGGCTGGGTATCGGAAAATCATTTCACGCGTATGCTCCGGTTTTCATGATGGGCGACTTCAGGGATGAAAGCGGGCTGGGGGAGGAGGCTCATTTGTTCTTTGGCGCGGAGCGCCCCATCGAATCCTTTCCGCTTCCGGGCGGGAGGCGGCGCTGGATTGTGCGATGTGGTTGGCGGGACCGCATCGATTTACGGGAATCGCTCGCGACGGTCGTGACGAGGCTTTCCGGTATCGCAGTGCGCGACGAAGGCCAGCTCGACGCTAGTCGCTTCCAGCCGCAACGTAAACTCGCGCGGGCTTTTTATCGGGGCCGCGTCGCGCTGTGCGGCGATGCGGCACATGTGATGAGTCCCATCGGCGGGCAGGGCATGAATACCGGTTTCGGCGATGCGGCTTTTCTGGCTAATGCCTACGGGGCGATTCTCGATGGTCGCGGAAGCGTTGCCGCGTGGATGCGCCAGTATGAAAGCAGTCGTAAGCACGCTTTCAGGCTGGCCGCTGCGCGCGCCGCTGCGGGGATGACCTTGGGCGTGGCCCGCGGACGTATAGCTTCGAGCTTAAGGCGATTCCTCGTGCGTGCCTTGCTTGAGCGCGGTTCGTCGCATCAACTTATCCAGCGCTGGTTCACCATGCGCAGCCTTCCCGATGTTCAACAGCAATACACCCGGGCCACGCGCCTCATCGAAAGGGAACTCACATCCACATGAAAACCTTCGCGCTCAACTCCGTCGACTTTCTCGACACCCCCGATCACAAGCGTTTCTACAACGAACAACTTTTCACCGAGGTCGCGCCCAAGTATGACCTCATCACGCGCCTACTCTCCTTCGGACGTGATGAGGTCTGGAAGCGTGATATGATGGCGGCGATCCCAGAAGCACGGCCGGACGTGTGCGTCGATCTTGCTTGCGGCACCGGTGATTTAACTTTGCAACTCAAGCGGCGATTTTCGGACGCGCAGGTAATCGGTGTGGATTTGACCCCTGGCATGATTGAACTGGCACGGCAGCGTGAGGGTGCATCCGCGCTGACCTTCGAAGTCGGTGATATGGGTAACCTTCGCTTCGATAATGAGTCCGTCGACATCATCACGGGCGGGTATGCCTTGCGTAACGCACCGGACATCGACACTGCGCTGGGCGAAATGGCCCGTGTCCTCCGGCCCGGTGGTTATCTTGCCCTGTTGGATTTCAGCAAATCGCCCAGCGCGGCGCTCCAATGGGCGCATTACGGGCTGCTCAAGTTATGGGGCGGGCTTTGGGGCGCGCTCATGCACCGGCATGCTGACGTCTACGGCTACATCGCCGAGTCCTTGAAGCGCTTTCCGGATCGCGAGGATTTGCGGGAGCAGTTTCAGCGGCATGGGTTGACACCGGTAGCCTCGCGGCGTTATTTCGGCGGGATGCTGGAGTGGATCGTGTGTCGAAAGAACGATTGAATTTCAAAGAGCGCTGGCCGGGCCCGGAGTTGATGGACGACCCGGCGTGCGATGAGGTGTTGCTGCTGCGGACGGTTGACCAGTTCCGGAGCATCAATCGCCTGGTCGGGCGCTATCGAACCGTGCTCAAGCGTCTTGTGCTGGATGACATGGCGCGTCAACCGGATCGCGCGTATCACTTCATAGACCTCGGGGCGGGCGGTTGCGATATTCCGGTCTGGCTGCTGGGCGCGGCGCGACGGCGCGGATTGAAGCTGCGGGTCACCGCGCTGGATGGTGACGAGCGCATCGTGGCGCACGCGCGGCGAATCTGCGCGGGTGTCGAGGGCCTCGAGATTCACCACGCCCAACTCGCCGACCTCCATCGCTTTGGTCCGGTCGATTACCTTTACATGAATCACGTGCTGCATCATTTACCGGACGACATCATTCCCGGCGTCTTGCAAGCCATGCATCAAGCCGCCCGCCGCCGCTGGATCGTCAGTGATCTCCTCCGCTCCCCCTGGGCCTACCTGGGCTTTAACTTTCTCGGCATCTTCTACCGCCGCAGTTTCGCCTTCGAAGACGGCCTCCGCTCCATCCGCCGCGGCTTCAAACCAACCGAGCTACTCGCCCACGCCGCCAGCATCGATAAAGGGACACACATTATGTCGCTCACCCCCGGGCGGCTAATTCTAACCGGAAGCAAAAACCCTCCGTAAAACATGAGTCCCAAAGCATTGCCCCCGTTCCGTCCGTTTGGTCCGCTGAGTCCGTATGGCACCCACAAAGGGACACAGCATGTATTCCAAAGGCCAAACAGCCCATTGAACGCTTAAAAAAATCAAAAAACTCGCCAAAAATCACCCCTGCCGCTTAACTGCCACCATGCTTATTTATTTGATTCAAACGATGATTCAGGGGCCGGTTGGCTTGGCAATACTTCGTGGTGGTCTCCACTGGATGCGATGGGCATGCCGGTCGGATCAGCGCTTCATGGTCGTGGTGGCTGGCTTGATGCGCAGACCCCTGCCCAAAGCCCATGCGATGTTGCGGGCGTGGATGGGCAAGAGTGGCGAAACGCCGCACGTACCCCTCATGCAGGATGCGGGCTTTGTACGTTTGCTACGCGATCGGCTAAACCCTGCCGCTGCTTCCGGTTCTTTTCATGTGCCACAATGGCATCTGGCGCAACTTGACCACCGGTGCGCCCTGGGTTCGTTTGATGTGACGTGGCGCCGCGAAGGGGACACCTACCGGATCGACTGCCATGGCATCTACGGCTGGAGTCCCGGCGACGAGATCAGGCCGACGACCATAATCCACCAGGCGGCCACCCGTCTGAAGGGACGGTTGGCCTTGCCATGGCGCTTCCATATGATTCATACCGGTCGACTGCCAGCTTCGGACTGGATACCGGTCGACCGGGTTTACCTTTGATTTAATTCAAAGCCAGAAGACCTTGTCGTGCCGTAGTTTGTCGTCCCGATACATCCCGGGTGATTACGCGGACTTTCAGTTCGGACGGTCCGTCACACATGTAGTACAGGTCATAAAAATCGGCGCATTCGAGCAGGATGGTTTCTCCGTCCATGGCGCGCCAGGTGTAGCTACTTTCACGACCGGCATCGTCAAGCTGGACGATGACATCGAGCTCGAAGTAGTCGGCGCCGGGGACCGGAGCGGCAACTTCCTCCAACTCGAACGGGATATGCTTTTCCAGTTCGGGAATTGCGTCTTTTAACAGGGGTTGGGGGATATTCACCGTAGTCTCCGGGATTTTCAGGCGTGTGGCGCCCGAAACGACGGCGACGAGGGCGGGAACGATGGCGAATAGCATTATTTTGGTTTTTTTGTTCATGACTTAATCCTTTCTGTTGTTTTATCTGGCGCCATCCTATAGCAATACCTATAGCAACTAATGCTATAGGTTGTCGATTTATGAAAAATATTTCACGTCCGCAGGCCTACCGGATGCGGCGCATCATGGAGATGATCCGGAAGGCTCCGCCTGAAGGTAGGTTGCCGAGTGCATCGATGTTCGCCCGGGAGTTAGAGGTTTCCTGGCACACGATTATCCGCGACTTGAATACGCTGCGCGATGATGAGGGTGCGCCCATCCTTTATGATGCTTCTCGCAAAGGATATTATCTGGAGGATGTGGATTGGCGCTTGCCGCCGGTAACCTTGAGCCAGCGTGAGGTGTTTGCTTTTTCGGTGGCATCGCGGATGCTTCAACCGTTTCGCGGGACACCGCTGGAGATGGATTTGCAGTCGTTGTTTAACAAGATTGCCAAGTCGCTGGAGGGTAAGGTGACGCTCTCCGCTGACGCCTTGACGGAACACGTGACCATCCTCGAGGAGGATTATGTGCCGTTGAACCGCGACCGGTGGGTTGAGTTGGCGGGGTTCATCGACCGGGAGGAGACGGTGTCCATGCGCTACCGCAATTTTGCCGGGCGGGTGAAGACCTACATGGTTGCGCCGGTTCACCTCGTGGCCTACCACGGCAACTGGTATGTGCTTGCCTTCACTGCCGGGCGCGAGCGGCCGGCGACCTTTGCCCTTTCGCGTATGCTGGAGGTAAGTCCATCCCGGGAACAAGTTCCGGTGCCGCGACCATTTGTAGCCCGCGATTTCCTGAGTGAGGCGTTTGGCATCACCGGAGGCAAAAACGAAATCAACGTCCACCTTCGCTTCTCGCCGAGCGTGGCGACCTACATCGCGGAGCGGACCTGGCATCCAAGCCAGCTGATCAAACGGCGTCGCGACGGCTGCATTGACCTCCACATGAAAACACGCGGTTGGAAAGAGCTGGTCCGCTGGGTCCTTTCCTGGCAACCCGACGTCGAAGTCATCCGCCCGCCATCGCTCCGCGCCCGCGTCCGCGAAAAACTGCAAGCCGGCCTCCGCTAAGGGACAGTCAATTTCCTCCTCTCGCCGCATGCGACAAGCGATTAAGGGACAGTCACTTTAGAGCTTTGTAAGGGAAAATTGCGCCCTTCGGGCTGAATTTGGTGGCTTGGATATGATAATTAGGTGGTTCAGGGGATGATGATAAGCGGACTTTTTGTATTTATGCCACTTTTGGCGCGTGCCGGGCAGACCAACCCCTCCGCGGTGCGGTTTTCTGGAATTGAATGGACGAGCGGCAACTGCTCAGGCGGTCTTGAAGGTCCGCCAGGCGAAGACTTGCTCCTCGCCGGGGGCGCTGCGGGCCAGTC